>CALUOV010000005.1 GCA_944322275.1 uncultured Bacteroides sp.
ATGTGCAAAAGGTGCAATCGCTTCCATTAAGTGACGCAGTTCAAACCATTGATATTATTCCCTTAGAAGCGACCGATGAATCTATTTTAAGTGATATAACCGATGTGCAGGTTACTGCATCGGATATATGGGTAGGTGTTACAAAAGACCAATCCATTTTCCGTTTCTCCCGTTCCGGCAAGTTCTTAAATAAAGTTGGTAAGATTGGGCAAGGACCGGAAGAATATACGCAATTGATGTCGTTTTTTGTAGATGATGAAAAGAAGGAAGTGACTGTAATTTCTACCATATCCGGAGTAAAGGTATATGATTATAAGGGGAATTATATAAGGAGAAGAACACCTTTAATGGTAGACAAGCTGACTTATGGCATCGAGCCTCAGATTACGAATCATCAACAACAAACATTTATCTTCCAAGACCTTCCGGTTGATCAACCCATTAATCATCCGAAAGATTCTTTATGGTCAATCGTATTGGTTGATGACAATTTCAGATACTTAAAGTTGTGGAAAAATCCGTCAATAATAGGGCGGGAAGAAGAAATTGTAGAACATCGCTCTAAACCGGAATCATACGAAGCGGTAAACTATTGGACACGAACCGCTGCTATACAGGTTGATAAATACAATCAAGAGCTTACTTTAAAGTTTCCGGATACAGATAGCATTTATCAATATGATACAGAACGGAAAGATTTTGTTGTTCAATATACGATTACTTCTGATTATCCTAAAGGTGATTACGGAGAAGTTCACCAATGGATTAAACCACGTAAATCTTTCAACTATTTTACGATTAAGGCTTATTACCCAAGTAAAGACTACATCTATCTGAAGGCCAATAAGGGAGAGGATATCTACCATTATGCGTATAACAAGAAAGATGGTACGGTGCAGCGGGCGGTACGCCAAGGCGAATTGGTGGAACGGAAATTGCCATGGTTCAATCAACCTTATATCGGTTTTATGAACGGCATACCGGATGCTTTCAGCAATGACATTTGTGGAGGAGACTTTCAAATGGACTATCGCTCGGCTGGTTATTGGGTAGACGTCATAGAGCCGGATCCGGAAAAAATAGCCGATAGAATAAAGGACATAGAAACATCGGAAGCTCTGAACGCATCGCAAAAAGAAGAATATCTGAAAATTTTGCGGGAAATGAATGAAGACAGTAATCAAACGTTGGTTATAGCTAACTTAAAATGATAAGTGTAATATGAATAAACAGCCTGCATTAATAACCAGTAAAGCGGGGAATCATTATATCTATTCTGACAAATTACAGTATTTCTCTTATGTTCCTCCCGAAATGGAAACTGCTTTTATGCGGAGAGAATCTGAAAAAAGAGATTCCCAAGACTATTATGAACGTAAATTTCAATTCTTGAAGGAGCATCATTTCTTTGAGAAAGAAAAAATTGTCTTTCAAACTGATTATGCGGAAGAGTTGGTGAGAAAGAATTTGGCATGTCTTCGCCAATTGTTGATAGAAGTGACTGATTTCTGCAGTTTGAGGTGCAAGTATTGTGGATACGGGGAATTTTATTCCAATTATGACGTCAGAGAAACCCATAATCAGACTTTTGAAAACGTAAAGAAATTGATTGATCTTTTGGCTGAGTTATGGAAATCAGATTATAACACGTCTTATAACAATACGGTCATTATCGGATTTTACGGAGGCGAACCTTTGTTGAACATGCCATTGATCCGACAAACCATCGAATACGTGGAGTCCTTACATATAAAAGATTTGACGTTCAGTTACAACATGACGACCAATGCCATGCTGTTGGACAGGTACATGGATTTTTTAGTAGAGAAGAATTTCAGTCTTCTCATCAGTTTGGACGGTGGAGAATACCAGTCCGGTTATCGGGTGGATAAAAACGGGAATCCTTCTTTTCATCGCGTAATAAAGAACGTGCAACGACTCCGTGAGACCTATCCGCACTTTTTTAAAGAAAATGTGAAATTCAATGCGGTTTTGCATGACCGTAATTCTGTGGAAGAATGCTTCCAGTTCATTTATGGCACATTTGAGAAAACGCCCATGATTTCCGAATTAAATGTCAATGGTATTGTCAAAGAACGGCAAGGTGAGTTCTTCAGAATGTTCAATAGTAAAGTTCAGAGTTTCAGAAAAGCGTTTGAATATGAAGATATAAAAGAGGCTTTTCAGATGGAAGATTCTGATTCCATTCATTATCACACCATGCTGATGAATTATGTAGGAGACAGATACTTAACCTACGTTGATTTGTTTGACTCCCTCCAAAAGAATAAATATATTCCAACGGGGACATGTCGTCCTTTTGAACGTAAATTGTTCCTTACGGTAAATGGAAAGATTTTACCGTGTGAAAAAATTGGGCAAGAGTGCGCTGTCGGAAATTTGTCGGATGTACAAATGGAACTTGATTGTGCACAGACAGCCCAACAATACAGCCAAATGTATAAAAGAGTAGTCACCAATTGTAATCATTGTCAACATGCAAAAAGATGTGGGCAGTGCATGTTTCTGCTGACAGAAAAAGATGGAAAACTGTTGTGCCACGGGATGCACACGAAAAAAATGTTGCAGGAAGAATTTACGGCCTTTCTTACTTATGCAGAAGAGCATCCCAGTGATTATGAAAAATTATTATCTTCTATTGTCATAGATTAAACTGAATTTGCATATGGAATATTGGTTTTACTTGGAACCTTATACGTTCCTCTTTCGGAACGATAAAGAAGCTGTGGTTTATAATACGTTGAACGGGGCTTATACGGTATGTCCCAAACATCCAGCCATGAAAGAAATACTGGATAATTGGGAAGATGCGACTAAGGGATATGGAATCCTTTTAAAAGAAACTATATTGAAGGAAAATCTCATTAACCAATTTATTTCAAACATAAGAGAAACTTTCTCCGGTGATTGTATTCCCTACAAAGAAGGAGATCCTATACCTTATTTATTTAAACCGACTTTGTTCCTTAATTCTGACATTCGTGTCAAAGAAGAAAGGAGTAAAAAATCATTGGGAGAATCTGTATTACAGAATCTTAATGAAATAACTTTGTACTTACCAAGTTCCTGCACTAAGCAATGCACTCATTGCGATGATTATCGCCAACAGTTTTCTCATTGCACAATCTCTCCTCATGGAAATTTGCAGCGACAAGATTATTCACATCTTTTAGTTTTAGCTCAAATTATCGGTGTCCAGCAAATAAATTTTTTAGCAGGTGGGAATCCGTTAGAGAACGCAGATTGCATTTACTATTTGAAAAATTTTATAGACGCCAGTTTCCAAAAACATCTTTGGTTTCATTACGCATATTTTAATGAAAAGTATGTAGAATTATCGGCTAACACAGACACGTTGTTGGACGTTTGTGTTCACCCAACCGATTGGAATGAACAGTTGACGGGATACATGAAAGCTGAAAGTAATGAATCTGTTCGTTGGCATTTTATTGTTTCCAGTGAAACAGATATGAAACGATTAGATGATTTTGCCATCACAGAATGTTCAAATTACTATATTCATCCATTTTACACGGGAGATAACTTAAAGTTTTTTCAAGATTATGTTTTCATTGATATGGCAAGCCTTTTATCTGAGCCCATTGACCGGAAAACCATATTCAGACATAAAGTTTTAAACGACAATTTTTTCGGAAAGCTAAGCATCGTTCCTTCAGGCGATGTTTACGCGAATGTCAATTACCCGCCAATAGGCAACATCAAAGAAGCATCGCTCAAAGAATTGGTGTACAGGGAAGTAACCAATCAACAAGCCTGGCTCACAACAAGACATGAGGTAGAGCCTTGCAGACATTGTATCAACAAAGACCTTTGCCCTTCGTTATCCAAT
The DNA here is from genome assembly GCA_944322275.1 of uncultured Bacteroides sp. GTDB lineage: Bacteria > Bacteroidota > Bacteroidia > Bacteroidales > Bacteroidaceae > Bacteroides. The sequence goes on from CALUOV010000005.1 coordinate 3,872, forward strand.
TACGAATTAGCGATGGGGCGGAATAATCTGTGTCATATTCATCCTACTAATAAATAGGGAGAATCGAGAGGATGACAGATCGAGAATTTTGGTATAAGGCACTTGTCCGAATGGCCGTTCCGGTGTTGGACAACCTCAGCCAGGAACAGCTGAAGATCACGTTGCATCCGGAATACAGTCCTGTGTGGGACGGTCGGGACAAAAACGTAGCTTACATGGAATACTTGGAAACATTGACCGCATGTGGACATGATGTATTCAAACCTTGGTACAAACAGGCATTGAAGCGTATGCAACGTTATGCCTGTATCTTGGAACGGTTCATTTCTCCCGAAAGATGTTTCCCTGTATTCGGACGTTCCATGACCTATCGCACAGGAGTTTTCCAGCCGCTTGCCATGCTTGTATTGAATGAACAACTGCCACAATCCCTGTCCTATGGGCAAGTACGAGGGGCATTGACTCAAGTCATAGAAATATGCTGATGAATGAAGCGAACTATACTGAAAACGGTTTCTTGGCGTTGGGCTTCAACGGGCGTCAGCCGGAGATGGCGGATTATTATACCAATACGGGCAGTCTCTATATGGCTTCCTTGATTTTTCTTCCGCTGAGCTTGCCCGCCTCGCATCCTTTCTGGACGATTCCGGTGGAAGACTGGACGATGAAAAGGGCGTGGAGCGGTGACGGTTTTCCGATTGACCGTAAAATCCCATAAACAAGAACAGGAGGTGATATGAACCATACGACAACATCCTTATCCCGAAGGATCCGGATTCTATTTTTCCGCCAACCTTTCAATCGTTCTTTTTCTATCTACGATAGGTTCCGGTTAGGGGAAGTGGCGAAAGAACTGCCCGCGCCTTTCGAGTTGGTCTATAGCACGCAACCGGAGTTGCTGCCGACCGCACAGGTCGTTATCTTCGATGTGCCTTTTGCCATCCGAAATATTGCGCAAGGAAAAATTCCTAAATATGAAGGACAGACGTGGGTGGGCTGGTGTCTGGAATGCGAGGAAAACTATCCGTGGTTGAAAGAGCAAATAGTGAGGGACTTGTTTGATGTGTGGATGAACTATCATCCGGATGCCGATGTAGTACTGCCTTACTATGATGCGGACTATGCGCAACGGTTGCTGGTCTCTCCAGAACCGAAGAATGCGGACGTGTGCATGTTCATTTCCAGTCTGGTCAACCAGAGTCACAGGCAGGAATATCTGTTGGAACTGATGAAATACCTGCCCATAGATTCCTACGGACGATGGCAACGCAACAAGACCTTGTCGAATGATAAGGGTTATCGGAGTAAACTGGAAGTGATGAAACGCTACCGCTTCACCCTCGCTTTCGAGAATGCCATTGGTGAGGATTATGTGACGGAAAAGTTTTATGAACCGTTGTTGTCCGGCAGCGTACCCGTTTACTTAGGCGCACCCAACATTGACAAGTACACTCCCGCTTCATCCGCTTTCATCGATGTGAGGAAGTTTCCCGACCCCAAGGACTTGGCAAAAGTGATTCAGGACTATTGCCGAGACGAGCAGAAGTATACCTGCCTCTTCGACTGGAAGAAGCAACCGATGAATCCGGAGTTTGTCCGCTTGTTGAAAGAGCAGGAAAGGCATCCGTTTTTACGATTGATAGATCTGTTTGAGTATAATTAGAATAATTTGAGCTCATATGGAAAAAGCACTTGTTTCGATTATCATTCCGATGTATAACAGCCGTTCCACGATAGAACGTGCCGTACAGTCCGTCTTGCACCAAACCTACCCCAATATAGAGGTCTGGGTAGTGGATGACGGTTCGGACGATGACGGCCTGTCGCTGATGGAGCAGTTGCAGGACGAGCGTATTCATTGTCATCGTTTGTCTCACCGCAACGCCAACGTGGCGCGTAACTACGGCATCACTCACAGCAACGGGGAGTACATTGCCATGCTGGATGCGGACGATGAATGGACGGAGAACCATCTGGAAAGCTCCTTGGCGGTGTTGCAGCGTGAGCAGGCGGACGGGGTGTATGGCAGCCTGATACTGCGGGGTACAAAAGACCAGACAGTGACGACCCGCGCCATGCGTGAAGGAGAAACAACCATTGACTTCCTGCTGTCCAACGGGTATGGGGCGCAGACCTCTACCTTGGTGATGACCGCTGCAAGTGCCAAGGATATTTTGTGGGACGAGACGCTGAACCGGCATCAGGACTACGATTTCATAGTACGTTACCACAGAAAGTACCGGATGTGTCCTAAAGCGGAAGCCACGACCATCTACCACTTGTCCGCCTCTTCTCCGACTGATAAAAAGTTGGATTTTGAGTCATGCATCCGTTTCATCCGGACGGTGGAGGACGAGATTTCCGACCGCCTATATATGAGCTATCATGTACACATGTTGCGTCTGGCGGAACGATATAAGGCCGATGAGGCAATCATCCGCCATTACCGGGAGGAGGCGACTCGTTATGAATACCTGCTTTCGTTGTATGACTACCTGCATTTATGGAAACCGCAGAGCGAAGGAGAGGCCCGGCGGATGAAGCATACTTACCTGCGGAATCTGTCGCAGGTGAATTTTTCCATTTGAAACAAATAAAAACGAATACGAACCATGAAACAGAAACTATTTTTCTTCTTCGTGTGCATACTGTGGGTGGGAATTCCCCTAAACGCACAACATTTCTCCATCAAAGGAAAAGTGACCGATACCAAACAGGAGATCATTGTCGGCGCGTCCGTCCTGCTGTATAGCGTGAAGGACAGCACGCAGACCGTGGGGGCCACCATTACGGACAACAAGGGGCGGTTCAACCTACAGGAACTTCCGGCGGACAGCTATCGCCTCAGGATCTCCTTTGTCGGCTACAAGAATGAAGTGATACAGATTGACAACCTGTCCGCCAACATCAAGGACCTGCAAGTGACGCTGACCGAACAATCGGTGCTGCTGGATGAAGTGGCGGTGACCGCCAACCGAGTTGTCCTTGAATTCGACCGCCAGATTGTCTATCCGGGAAAAGAAGACAAAGAACGTTCCATGGACGGAGTGAACTTTATCGACAATTTGCAGCTTACGGGCATTGTGGTAGACCGGAGCAACAATGTCATCAGCGGAATTCGGGGAGGAGCCATCTCGCTGCGCGTCAACGGGGCACCCGCTGATATAGACGATATACGGAATATCGACCCCAAGTTGGTGACACGAGTAGAGTATCACGACATACCTTCGCTGCGCTATGGAGATGTGGAAGGAGTTATTGACATGTATGTGAAGCGAAGTGAATTCGGAGGTTCCGGGGTAGTCGGTACAAACAATTCGGTTACTTCCTTGAACAATTCTGAGAACATAAATCTAAAACTGAACAATCAGCGTTCAGAGTTTTCCGTTATCGGCAGTTTTTTCAATACGCGTACGAAGGATACAGAACGGTATAAGATGACCGACTACTTTTTTGAAGACGGCACCTCGCTCAACCGTAAAGAATCGGCCCTCGGTACTTATCAAAACAACGGCTTTAGCGGAGTGTTGAATTACAATTACTTGGATCTGGACAACAAATTGTTTCAGGCAAAACTGTCTTATTTCACCACCTTTAATTCTTATTCCAAAAGCGAAGGAACCATTACCGAAGAAAACACCCGGAAAGAATACCGGACCAGCACGAGAATGGACAGGAAAGGACATACGCCCCGTATGAATCTGTACTATCAGCAGAACCTGAAGAACAAACAGTTCATCGCATTTGAGGTGATGGGTTCTTACAGTCCCTCCGACATCAGCTCCTATTATCAGGAAACGTATGACGGAAATGTGACAACAGACATTACCAATCTGATAGATGGAAATCCCTATACGCTGACTCTGGAAGGCATTTACGAAAAACGATTTAAGGCGGTGGGACTGAGCGCAGGCGTAAACCAAAGGTTCAGTTGGGTAGACAATCAATACAGTGGCACAAGCAATATCCTCAACCAAATAGACAACTATACTACCAACGCTTACGCGCAACTGATCGGGAAAAAGAACAAGTTCACTTATGGCATTGGTACCCGTGGAGTGTTCAACCAGATTCATCAATCCAGCTTAAGGCGTCATTCTTCCAACTTCGCAGCCAATTTGTTAGCGGGGTATCAGTTTACACGGTCCGCCCAACTGCGTTACACTGGTTCTATGACCGTAACATTGCCGACTATCGGCAGCCTGAGTGAAGTGGATTTGCATTTTAACGGTTATGAATCCGTCAGAGGAAATAGCAGGCTGAACAGCGTGACCCGTTATGACAACGCTTTGAATTTTCTCTGCCAGAAAGGAGGTTTTACTTACATGCTGGATGCCAGAGACTCTTATACCAAGAACCCGATGCTAAGCTCCATTTTGCGGGAATCCGACAAATTCATTTCACAGACTCAGAACGGTGACTACCTGCACTTGGTTACGGCTTCCGGGACTATCAAATGGAGAAGCAAAAACCGACAATGGAATCTGATGGGCAGCGCAGAATATAACCACTTCAAAAACAGCACAGCCAGCTATTCCCATTCGTTGAATACATGGGGAATGGATGTACATGCGATATGGGATTACAAGACTTTTAGTATTCGGGGAGGATATTATCGGACCGGAAAGGCCTTGTCTTCCGAAAGGATAACTTATGGCTACCAAAGACTCACTTGTGGCATTCAGTATGTGATGAAGAATTGGGGAATCATGGCTGACGCCGCATTCCGGATCGGGAACAAGCATAACCGGTCAGAGAATTTAAATCCATATATGCGTAGTTACCAAAGTACTTTTGCTCCCGATAATAACACAGTCATTCGTATTCAGGCTCATTGGCGTTTCCAGTTCGGAAAGCAGCGGAAGAGTGTAGGTACACGCTTCGAGAATAAAGAAACTACCGGCACTACTTTGCAGTAGTCGCGAGTGTGTTTGCTTTCATAAAGCCCCGCAAGCTTGATGAAGGTCTTTCAAGTCAGTGATTTAAAACGAGAATAACAGCGTAAAAGAAAATTAGGAAAGCGGGAACGTGTTTATCCCGCTAAACGTGAGAATAAATCGGATTAGTAAACAAGTGTAAGATAATCTATTGTATGAAAGAAATTAAAAAAACAATCCATTTGCAGGATGTCAGCGACCAGCAAACGTTGGATGTAGAGAAACTCTCTAAAGTGATTGGTGGATCAGGGGCTTATGGCTGTACACAGGATGTATGTTCAAGTAACTACAAAGATGAATCCAGCAATTGCACTGTAGAATCATGCATGGCATCCACCTGTACAAGCGGAGTAAACCCTCCTACATGTACTTATAGTCATGACTGGGAGCAGAGTTCAGGTTGGCCTTCTTCTGAAGGTCCACAATGAATCAAAGATTGATCCATTCGTTTTTTTAACACAGCCGGATTTTCTGTAAGTTTCGCATGGTGGAAATCAATGAATTTTCGACTGTGTTTTTACTAAAAGGCATAATAACCTTATAATTAATACTTGGTTTACGCGATGGAAGAAAGATACATATTGAATCATTACTATTGGCTGAGACATGACCTGAAGCGAAGCTATGTCCTGGCATCCAACAAAGAATTGAAGAATGCAGAACAAGCGAAAATGGTGCAGACGGATTGCCAGTTCCGCATTCACCCCATTCTTGCCATGGCTTTGTCTTTGTTCTCCGAACCGCATACGTCGGATGAACTGAGGGAATCGTTTGCTGATTTCTTTAACATTTCTAAACAGGAAGCGGAAAAGTTCATTCAGTTGTTTCTGAATAACTCGGAAACTTTCACCATCTCATACGGGGGATACGACAGTTCTTTTCCGAAAAACATCGTGATTGAAGCCGGCAGACAATTTGTCCCTCCGGTAAATTATTCTCCGGAACAGTTCGCCTACAAGGAACTGGACATGAGGCGGGAAAGGCCGTTCCTCGCCCCGCTTTCCATTGTGCTTATGATCAACAACACATGCGCCACGGACTGCATCTATTGCTATGCCAACAAAAAAGTGAAAAGCACTCCCCTCCCTTTTGACCGCATTAAGGAAATCGTAAAGGAGGCGCACGACCTTAAAATCTCCCAATTCAACATTGTGGGCGGTGAAGTACTGCTATATAGGCAATGGGAAGAGCTGTTCCAACTGCTGAGGAGCTATGATATGCTGGGAGGATTGCTCTCCACCAAAGTACCCATCGGGGAAGATACCATTATCGCATTGAAGAAATACCACCTGAAGGTGCAGATTTCGCTGGATGCCATGCATTCCGGGCGTCTGCAAGAAATTTTGCAGGTGGGGCCTCTCTATGCAGAAAAGATAAAGCGCACTATTGAACTTTTGGAAAAACATCGGGTAAGTTTCCAAGTAGCCACCGTGCTGACCCGATGTAACAAGCTGCCGGAAGACTTGGAAGAACTGTACCGCTTTCTACAACCGTTGAAATGCTTACAACGTTGGGACATCCTGATTGCGTTCAAGTCGCTTTACAGCCGGGGAGATTTTGAAAAATACAAGCTGTCGAAAGAGGATGTGGAGACGGTGGACCGATGGGTGAAAGAAATCCGGGCACAAACCTCGATGTACATCCAGTGGTTGCCCGATGGCCAACGGAAATACTTCTCGGCCAAAGAAGGCAGCCGCAGTTTCCAGGGTGCCCGCTGTTCCGCCAACTATTCCAACCTGTTTGTCCTGCCCGATGGCAAGGTGACTATCTGCGAACAGCTGTATTGGAATCCGCGTTTCCTCATCGGTGACCTGAACAAACAAAGCATCCAAGAGGTATGGAATTCTCCCGAAGCGTTGGCACTGGCGTTTCCCAAACGGGAAAATTTCCGGGAAGAGAGTGCCTGCCACAGTTGCAAGCTGTTTGACGAGTGCATGGATTTCCCAAACCGCTGCATCGTGGACATCCTGAAAGGCTATGGCCCGGAGAATTGGGATTATCCCGACCCCAGATGTGCCCAGGCACCTCCCTTTATCTACGATTTGCTGAACGACTAAAACGAATCACTCACGATGGAACCGAAGCTGACCCTTATCATTCCTTTTCTGAACGAAGGCGAGGAAGTGGAACAGACCGTGAAAAGCATCCGGGAGCATTCCGCTCCGGAGGAAATAGTAATACTCCTCATCAACGATGCCTCTACGGACGGATTCGACTACCTGCGGATAGCCTGTAAATACCGGACCGAGTATATACAAAATCCGGAAAGGAAAGGGGTCGCCGGTTCGCGGGAACTGGGAGTGGCTCATTGCCGCACTCCCTACTTTATGCTGCTGGACGCACACATGCGGTTTTATGATAACCGCTGGGTGGGCAGAATCACGGAAGAACTGGAGAAAGGCCCGAAAGCCTTGCTCTGTTGCCAGACCCAAGCCTTGAAATGGACTTATAAGATAATGGGGAATAGGCCTATATCCTATGGGGCATGCGTCAACTTGTATACCGGAAGAAGTCTTTGGGAATCTCTTTGGGATTTCGACTCCAAGGAAAGACCTGGCGGAGACACGGTCCGAATACCTTGCGTGCTAGGAGCTACCTACTGTTGTTCTAAAACTTATTGGCAATATCTGAAAGGAGTGGAGGGACTGCAACAATATGGAAACGACGAGGCATATATCAGCGTCAAAGTCTATTTGAGCGGAGGAAGTTGCAAACTATTGACCGATGTCGTGGTAGGGCATCTATACAGGAGCCAATCGCCTTACCGGGTGGCAGACCACACACGCATCTATAACAGACTTTTCTTAACCGAACTATTCTTGCCGGATGCCTGTAAAGCCCGTTTTGTTTCGCAAACGCTACACTATTATGGGCGGGCAAGCAGCCTCTGTAAGGATGCCTTGTTCTTGTTTTACGAGAAACGGGAAGAAATTTATTCTTTGAAGAAATATTATGAACGCATCTTCAAACGAGACTTCTCCTATTTCGAGCAACTGAACAGACAATCTTCCCAGTTCAGACCGCTTGTAGGAAACAAGGATGAATTGCTGAAAGAAATTGCCTTGCACCTGATACTCCATGTGAATCAGCTGACAGGGAGTGGACTGATGAGTGGGAAGACGGGAGTCCTTTTGTTTCTTTATGAGTATAGCCGACAGGCAGATAACCAGACTATTGAATGGCTGGCAGACCACATCTTGGATGAAATCTTAGACCATTTGGATGCCGGCATGTCATGGGATTTCAACAACGGGCTGCTTGGCATCGGTTGGACCATCGAGTACCTCTATCAACATCAATTCATTGGCGGGGACACCAATGAGATATTGGCCTCTATTGATCGATGGGTATTGGCTTACGACATTGAACAGACAGAAGACCTGAACCAAGAAAAAGGCTTGGGCGGCGTGGTTCATTATCTATCGGCCCGGCTCTACACAATTCAAAAGGAGAAGAAAGCCAATCCTTTCCCTCCGGAATACTTGTCCGGATTATATTGTAAGATAAAGCAGTTGCTGACAAATAGGGAAAAGAATAGTGACAGTTACTCTATCTTCATCCGATATGCAATCTGGTATGAAGGACTACAGCCCATTCAGGCACCTTCCGTTTATGATATCGCATATCTACTGCTTCCCGCTGACTATGAAATCCGAAAGTATGTTATCGGACTGGAAGGCAGTGCCAGTGTCGGCCTGAAACTTCTTTTTGAAGATTTGAAAACAATACCGCCAAGCTTTATGAAACAAGCATAATATTTATGAAAACGTTTTTTCCCCATTACCCCCAGCTTGACAGTATGGACTGCGGCCCCACCTGCCTGCGGATGATCGCAAAGCATTACGGCCGCAGCTACTCCCTGCAAACCCTGCGGGAACGGAGCTTCATTACCCGACAGGGCGTATCCATGCTGGGTATCAGTGAGGCGGCGGAAAGCATCGGCTTCCGTACGCAGGGGGTACGCATCACGTTGGAACAACTGGTGAAGGACGTACCCTTACCCTGTATCCTGCACTGGAACCAGAATCACTTTGTGGTGTGTTACGGTATCCGCCGTAATCGGAAGGGAGCTTATACCTTCTATATCTCCGACCCCGCCAAGGGAAAATACACAATGGACGAGGCGGGCTTCCGCAAGTGCTGGTGCTCCACGAAGGTGCAGGGAGAGGAGTGCGGGGTGGCCCTGGTGCTGCAACCTACACCCGCTTTCCACGAGCGGGAGGATGACCGGCAGCGGCAGGAAAAGGGGTTAGGGTATTTCCTGCGCTACCTGTCTCCCTATAAACCGCAAATCGTCCAGCTGGCTGTGGGAATGCTGCTGGGAAGCGTATTCGCCGTGGCGTTGCCTTTTCTGACGCAGGCGGTGGTGGACCAGGGCATCGCCTACAACAACCTGAGCCTCATCACGCTGATACTCATCGCGCAACTGGTGCTTTCCGTGACGCAGACGGGAGTGAACTTCCTGCAAAGCTGGATTACACTGCACATGAACGCACGTATCAGCATCACGCTGATATCGGACTTCCTGATGAAGCTCATGAAGCTGCCGCTGCACTTCTTCGACGTGAAGAACATCGGCGACATCCTGCAACGCATCGGCGACCACAGCCGCATCCAGTCGTTCATGACGGGCAGCACGCTGTCCACCGTCTTCTCGTTCTTCAACTTCATCGTCTTCGCCTGTGTGCTGGCTTACTATGACTTCGCCATCCTGGCAGTGTTCCTGGCGGGCAATGCGCTGTATGTGGCATGGATTGTATGCTTCCTGCGCTACCGCCGCAGGCTGGACAACGCCCGCTTCGCCCAAGCATCCGTGAACCAAAGCAGCCTGGTGCAGATGGTGACGGGGATGCAGGAAATCAAGCTGAACAACTGCGAGAAACAGCAACGCTGGCAATGGGAAGGCATCCAAGTGAGGCTGTTCAAAATCAGCGTCAAGAGCACGGCCTTGGGGCAAATGCAGCAACTGGGCTCGGTGTTCTTCAGTCAGACAACGGGACTGCTGATCTCCTACATCTCGGCCAAGGCGGTGGTGGAGGGGGACATCACGCTGGGCATGATGATGAGTGTGAGTTACATCATCGGGCAACTGTCCGCTCCCGTGAGTCAGCTCATCGGGTTCGTGCAGTCGCTACAGGACGCCCAAATCAGCCTGGAACGACTGGGCGAGATACATAACAAGGAGGACGAGGAACAGGGACGGGAAGGCCGGCTGGACGAGCTGCCGGACTATGACGCCCTGCGACTGGAGAACGTATGCTTCAGCTATGACGGTTCGGACCGCGACTATGTATTGGAGAACCTGAATCTGGAGATTCCCCGAAACAAGGTGACTGCCATTGTGGGTGCCAGCGGAAGCGGAAAGACAACGGTTGTGAAGCTGCTGCTGGGCTTCTATCCGCCGAACAAAGGAACGGTGAGAATAGGACGCACGGACCTGAAGGACATGAACCCGCACGTGTGGAGGGAGCATACGAGGGCGGTGATGCAGGACGGCTTCATCTTCTCGGACACCATCGCGAGGAACATTGCCGTGGGTGTGGAGACGATAGACAAGGCACGGCTGCTGCATGCGGCAGAAACGGCCTGCATACGGGACTACATCGAATCGCTGCCCCTGAAGTATAATACGAAGATCGGCATGGAGGGAAACGGGCTGAGCCAGGGACAGAAACAACGGCTGCTGATAGCGAGGGCCGTGTACAAGAATCCGGACTTCCTGTTCTTCGACGAGGCGACCAACGCGCTGGACGCCAACAACGAGCGCGCCATCATGGAGAATCTGGACACGTTCTACCGGGGAAAGACGGTGGTAGTGGTGGCGCACCGACTGAGCACGGTGCAGCATGCGGACCGCATCGTCGTGCTGGACAAAGGGAAGGTGGTGGAAGAAGGTACGCACAAGGAACTGACGGCCCGCAAGGGGGCTTATTATACATTGGTGAAGAACCAACTGGAACTGGGGGTATAAAATATGGAGAGAAGAAAAGAGACTGAGAAAGACAGGGAAAAAGAGCCGGTTTCCATGGATCTGCGCAGCGAGGAATTCCAGGAAGTGTTGGGAGCTGTCCCCTCCTGAATACTGCGTTGGGGGATCGGGACGGTTGCCTCAGTGGTTGTACTGCTAATTGTGGGAAGCGCCCTGTTCCGCTATCCGGATGTAGTGACCGCCACGGCAAAGCTGACAGGCAGCCGCCCCGCCACTACGGTGGTGGCACACTCTACGGGAAAACTGCAACGCGTCTATGTGAAGGACAACCAGCCGGTGAAAGCGGGCGACTACCTGGCCCTGATAGAGAACGAGGCACAGGCGGAGGATGTGCGCTATCTGCAGCAGTTTCTGGAGGAACAGTCTTGCGGGGACGGCGACAGCCTGCGCTTGCCGAGGCGGGACCTCACACTGGGACCGATGCAGTCTCTCTACGCTTCCTACTACACCGCACTGGCCGCTTACCGGCAGTTCGTGCGGCTGGACTATTACCGCAGGAAGGCAGGCATGATAGAGAAACGCATCCGGCAGACGGAAGACTACACGCGGCACATGGAACTGCAAAAGGTACTGACGGGCGAACAACTGAGCATCAGCCGGAAGCAATACGCAAGGGACTCGCTGCTGCACACGCAGGAACTGCTTTCGGACGCGGAACTGGAAAATACTTACAACACCTGCCTGCAGGCAAGATTGGCGTATGAAAACATTCTGTCGGGCATGGAGAGCCAGCGGATACAGACAGCCCAGCTGCGCGAGACACTGTACGATACGGAATACCAGTATGAGGACCTGAAAGGAGAACAGGAACGGCAACTGCAGTCGCTCGCCATGCAACTGCGTACCGGCATACGAGACTGGGAACTGGCATACGTACTGAAGACGCCCGTGGAAGGGAAAGTGACGTTTACCCGCTTCTGGGTGGAGAACCAGAACATCACAACAGGCGAAGAGGCCTTCAGTGTGATACCGGAAAACAACGGAGAGCTTTTTGCCAAAGCGATGCTTCCCACGGACGGCGCGGGAAAAGTAGAAGTGGGGCAACGGGTGAACATCCGTTTCAACAACTATCCGGATACGGAGTTCGGCGTAGTGGAAGGAGAAGTGCGCAACATCTCGCTGATGCCCGTCAAGGTGGAAGATGTCAGCCACTACGTGGTGGAAATCGAATTGCCGGACGGGCTAAAGACTACTTACGGCAAGGAATTGCCCTTCATGCCTGAAATGGAAGGACAGGCGGACATCGTGACGGAAGACCGATCACTGCTGGAACGGTTCCTGCTGCCGATAAGAAAGGTGTGGACGGAACATCTGTAAATTATTTCCGCCTGCTGAAGATGAACTTGCCGGCATCCTGCTCATTCTCAATGAACGACTGAATATGACGGATGCGCTTCTCGGCCAGGATCTCGTCCACAGCTATCAGGATACCGGTCTCCTCCACATTGCCAAACTCATCGTTGATGGCGGTACCAAATACGCGCATGGTAGGACTTAAACTCATATAGGCATTGACAAGCGGAGGAATGTTGTAGCCGAACTTACGGATCTCGGAATTCAGTATCTTATAATCTTCCTTGAAAGTCTCTTTGCAGAACAAGGCTTTCAACTGATTCTCATCGGCCTCCCAATGCAGGGGCTGCATCGGTACGACCAGCCCGTCCTTATCGGCAAAGTGCTTGTGCAGGAAGTATAGAATCATGTCGCGACCCAGACGGTGATAGCTGGGATACATGGTGACTTTGCCAAAGAAGTATTTCACGTTGGGCATGATGACGGTCAACGCTCCTAAGCCGTCCCACAGGTTATCCAATGCAAAAAGACCTTTGCTGTCCATACGGGTGGACTGATACTCCAGCGTCACGAACGAACGCCCCAACTCGATGGTGGTAGGCAGGTAATCTTTCAAGAACTTGGGAGAGAACCGGAACATGTGCGCCGTAGCCAGGATGGGGGCACCTTGCCCATCGAAACGTACATCTGTGCCCAACAGGTATCTGTATCCGCCTAAAATCTCTTCAGCCTCCGGATTCCATACAATAAGTTGCTTGTAGGGGTTTTCCATCACGTCATATTCATCGATGTCCATAGACAAACCCGTTCCTCCTCCGGCCGCACGGAAGGCTATCTCACGCAAACGTCCTATCTCTTTCATCGTGTTTGGAGAATCTTGTGCCGTAACAATATATATCTGATTGTTACTTCGGTTGGTCATACGCAGTCGTTTGTCTTCGGTCAACTCCGCTTTCAACAGTTTTTTGTCTATCGGTGCAATAATCTCTTCCATACTTTCTTTCAATATATATATTGTGTATGTATTACAACTTATAAACGATGTCCTTTACATAAGCCGCCCATTGGACCGGTGTCCTCGATTTATCAAAAGTCTGCCAGGGAATCGGTTTGCCAAAGGTCACCTTAAATGTCTTATGCCGGTTTTTCAGCATTTCATCGGCCAGGTATAACATGGCGATGTTGATTTTCAGCCCCAAGCACTTGCATACATTGGCCAGATTGTAGAAGAAATCCGAATTCCGTCCCTCAAAATGTACCGGAACCACATCCCGATGATGCTCCACACTTTTCACAATGAATGCCTTTTTCCAATCGAGGTCAGCTATCACTCCTCCCTTCTGACGCCGCGAACACAATCCGGCCGGGAACATGATCATCTGATTGTCTGAAGCGAAACCGGCTTCTACCATACGCGGAAAATCTTTCGCTTGACGGCCGGTCTTATTAATGGGAATACATAATGGAGCCAGGCCACGCAGGTTCATCAGCAAATCGTTTACCATGTATTTCACCCGTCCATTATAATGCTTACCCAATACATAACCCAAAGCTATACCGTCCTGCCCGCCCAAAGGATGATTGGACACAAATGTGTAAAGCCCCTCTTGAGGAAGATTTTCAGCTCCATGGACATCAATCTTCGCATCCAAAAAATCCAAGCAGGCCTCAAGGAAATCCACTCCGACTTTGTCTTTCGATTCGCGCAAGAATACATTCAGTTCGTCTTGATGCACGATATGCTTGAGATACGAGACAACAAAACGAGGAATATACCGCGCTTGCTTCGGTGCTTTCTCCCGAAGTACCCTGTCAATGTCTATTAGAAACAAAGAATCATCCGCCATTCTTTCATTCGAATAAATACCTGCGCAAAATTAACGCTTCTTTTTAATTTTGAGCAAGATTTTGATAGAAAATGCACTATATGTCTACCAAAAAGTATTATTAGGCACTAATTGACAGACTTTATTTCCGTACAGATTGCCTATTCTCAGTTTTCCACCTGCCGTCCGGCTTCCTTCCAACCGTTAAACCCCGTTGCGAGTTCATACACTTTAAACCCTTTCTCACTGAGGATTCCGGCAGCTTTCTTGCTACGTTTTCCACTCCGGCAATACAAAGCCACCGAACGGCCTTTGTCTAAGGCAGAATCGGCAATAGAGGCAAAATGCTCCTCGTCAAGAACATTGATGTTAAGGCTGCCGGGTATATGACCTTCAGAATATTCGGCCACAGTGCGTACATCGAGGCGTTGCACCAACGGGTCACTTATCACTTCGGCAAACTTGTCTACCGATACCGTCTCAAAGCCTTTCTCCTTTTGCTGGCAAGAAAAAAGGGACATTGTTACTAAACAAATGCAGGCAAACCACTTTTTATACATAGATAGAATCAGTTTGTATTTGTAGGACTATATTCAAAAGTATAGGTTTTTATCTCATCCTCATAGGTATGCAGACTGAAACGGACTGTCACACCAGACACACCGTCGGAGGCGTATTGACACAGCGGAATGGACAAGTAGGCGCGTTGCGTATAGGCTTGCAAATCGCTTCCCGCATCGTGATACAATAAGAGACTTACCGTGCGATGTCCCGTAGTTTCATCTGTTTCCACCTGTTCCTCCACAAAGTGGAAATAGTGCGCCCCGTTTTGAGCCTTCACTTCCAGAATACAATTCAAGTAATCAAGCCCCATCCAAATGCTAAGCACATCAGCCGGATCTGTCTTTACCCCCTCTTTGAACGTATCGGCAGCTTTGGGCACCGGAGCTACCGCGCTGACCAACGCATTGATACGTATGCCTGTCACGCCTTCAGAGCTTGTTTCTTCCGTATAATTACATACGACCCGTACCAAGCTATCGGCTTTTACACGGCTATGAGTGGCATCGGCTATGACGGGAAAACGTAAACCCTTATCGGTTATGACCGACTCCAATTCACCACTGGCCGATGAATAAGCCGTCAGGTAGTCTTGCTTCATGGAAGGAACAAAATAATCATCCCCACAGGCCATCAGCATCAGACACAACGCCAAAGCCGCTCCTATCCTATGTACATGCTCAATCATAAGTTTTCGCTTGTAGATAATTTTTCAACGGATTGGCATACATCTGCAACATCTTGGCGCGAAGAAAGGTTTCATCTTTATCGGGTAAATCGATACGTGCCAATTGCCGGTCAATGTAAGCCTCAAATTTTTGCCTGTCCTCTTCCGTATAGCGGGAAACGAAACGTTTCTCTCCGTCCAGCCAGTCAGCAGCCACATAATTAACCGGGTAAAGACGATAACCGCTATGAATGGAGTGGTCGATGAGCGCTGCAATTTGTATAAAGAGTTCCTGCCGGGAAAGATTACGGTCTATTTGTGACAAAGCAGAATTGATGCAAGGAGCCATATGGAAATGCACGCGCCCTTTATAGCCCGATAACCCCGTCTGCATGTTTTTCAAATCATCGGCAGTCGTTTTCTTATAATCAGGATGGTCACGCTTTAACTGAAACTCCCATGCCTTAAGGAAATCACAGGGGTCGTATTCGTAGGAAATGGAAAGCGGGACAATGTTCATCTGCATCAGCCGATCGATACTATCTCCTTCTCCCCCGAGGACGAGCATCTTCAGCACGCTTTCCTGGGTACGGTCATCGGAATCCTTGGCACGTCCCTCGCGCTGGGCTATCCAAATGGATTGTTTCTTATCAGCGATGGCATAATGCATGTAACGCGACATGCGGGCCGATGACTGGAGCATCTGCCGCATGGGCAGGCTACGTTGCACAATGAAAGACTTGTTGATGCGCACCAGTTTCTTAATCCAAGGATAGATAAGAAGATTGTCACCTATGGCTATCTCTACGGTATCCAACCCTTGATCCACTAACAGAAGGGACAAGAAACCGGAATCGAGGATGATGTCCCTGTGGTTGGAGATATAGGTATAAGCACCGTTTTTTTCCGCCAGAGCAGAATTGTCCAATGTCACGCCATCCGTACAGTTTTGGATGATTTTCTTCATCAACGCATAGCCGAATTGCTTTTGAAACTCCAGCTTGGTTTTGCAGGCACACATGCGGCTTGCAAGCATCTCAAACGGTATTTCCGGAAATGCCGCCCCTGCCACTTGCCTGAAAGCAGGGTCGGCTATCAATTCCCGGAATACTTGCGGTAATTCCTCGTCGTGATAAGGACGAATTTCGTCAAATTCTTCGTTCATGGCAATAGGGATTAATGAAATTTATTTTCGATGATATCGGTCATCACATCCTTTATATCCAGTCCGGCCGCACGCACTTGCTGAGGAATGAAGCTGGTGGCGGTCATGCCCGGTGTCGTGTTCACCTCCAATAGATTGATTTTCTCGCCTTCGGTAACAATGTAATCCACACGGATAATGCCTTGCGCACCCAATATGTCATAAATGGCTGAAGTCAGTTTCTTTACGCGGTCAGTCAGGCTGTCCGAGATACGGGCCGGTGTAATCTCGTCTGATTCGCCGTTGTACTTAGCCTTGTAGTCAAAATACTCATTGTGGCTGACCACCTCGGTGATGGGGAATACGACCGACTTGTCCCGTGTCTTGTAGCACCCGCACGTCAACTCCGTGCCGGACATGTAGGCTTCCACCATGACCTCCTGTGCCTCGGCAAATGCTTTGGCAATGGCCGGCTGTATCTCTTCACGCGTCTTTACCTTGGTCACTCCGAAACTGGAACCGCCCAAGCTGGGCTTGATGAAGCAAGGCAATCCTATTTTCTCCACCACATCGTCATCAGAGATGTGCTGTCCGCCACGCAGCAGCAAGGAGTCGGCTATACGTACGCCGTAGGATTTCAAGTATTGGTTGCAGGCAAACTTATCGTAAGTGAGAGCCGCCGCCAATACGCCACAACAAGAATACGGGATATGGAGCATGTCGAAATAGCCCTGAAGGCGTCCGTCCTCGCCGGGAGTGCCGTGAATGGTGATGTAGGCGAAGTCGAACCTGACTTTCTCTCCGCTCTCTTTGGTGAAGCTGAAGTCATTGCGGTCGATTGGCAACGTCTTTTCTTCGCTTAGCTGCACGTGCCAATCCAACCCGCGCATGCCTACTATATATAAGGTGTATTTTTCCTTATCAATGAACGAATAGATTCCTTGTGCACTGCGCAGGGAAACTTCATACTCCGAAGTGTCGCCTCCGGCAACAATTGCGATTGTACGTTTCATTGTCAATTAGTTGAATTATTTAGTCATTTGTCATTTGTCATTTATCACTAATCATTATCCGACCTTGTCTTCGCGTATTCGCGCCACTTGCCGATGAGGCGTGTCATGTCATCGGGCAATTCGGAAGTAAAATACATCTCCTCACCAGTGACCGGATGGACAAACCCCAATGTCATGGCATGCAACGCCTGACGCGGACAGATGTCAAAGCAATTGTTTACGAACTGCTTGTATTTGGCGAAATGGGTGCCACGCAATATCTCGTGGCCTCCATAGCGTTCATCGTTAAAGAGCACATGGCCGATGTGCTTCATGTGGACGCGTATCTGGTGCGTCCGTCCTGTCTCCAGGATGCACTCCACTAAGGTCACATACCCGAAGCGCTCGAGCACCCGGTAATGGGTTACGGCCGGCTTACCTTCGCCCTCAGGCAAGACTGTCATTTGCAGGCGGTCTTTCGGATTACGTCCTATGTTTCCCGTAATGGTTCCCTCGTCCTGTTCCACATTGCCCCATACCAAGGCCCGATAGCGGCGTTTGGTAGTCTTGTGAAAGAATTGCCAACCCAGATTGGTCTTGGCGTCGGCCGTCTTGGCTATGACCAGCAAGCCACTCGTGTCCTTATCAATGCGATGCACCAGCCCCAAATGCGGGTCATTGGCATCATAGCCTTTGGTGTCCTTCAAGTGCCAGGCGATGGCATTCACCAGCGTCCCGCTCCAATTGCCGTGGCCGGGATGTACCACCAGGCCGGCAGGCTTGTTCACCACCATCACGTAGTCGTCCTCGTACACGATATCCAGCGGAATATCTTCGGGCACCACTTCGTTGTCGTAACGCGGGCGATCCATTACTACTGTAATGACATCCAGCGGCTTCACCCGGTAACTGCATTTCACCGGCTTTCCATTTGCCATGACGAAACCCGCATCGGCAGCCTTCTGGATACGGTTACGTGAGGAATTGGTGATGCGGTCGAATAGATATTTATCCACCCGCACCATCTCCTGACCTTTGTCCACCACTACACGGAAGTGCTCATACAGCTGCGCCTCATCCACCAGCGGCTCCACATCGTCCAGGCCGTCATTCTCTTCTATTTCTATATCTGTCTCGTCCGTAATCATTCGTTCCCATTAAAACCATTCTTCTTCATCCAGGGTCTTTCTTTCAACGGGTGGAATAACAATTGGATTACCCAAAGAGTCTACCCCCAACGAATCGGCAGGTTGAGGCGGTTCTTCACCATTTCCTATCACCAATGTAAGAATAGCTCCCGTTGGCACTTTGGCCCCGATAGCCAACGAGTCTCCCTGATACTTCACGGCGTACACCCAATCTTTCTCACCAGGAATAGAGTCATTACTGGTCAGGCGGAAGCCTGCGGCCAGCAACCGGGCTTCGGCCTGGCGCACAGAGCTATTGTCAGCCACATCGGGCACTTCCTGCAAGGGTACGCTTAGCGTATTTATAGTCAGGTAGATGGTACGCCCCTTCTTGACACGCTGTCCGGCCACAGGATTGTAATCGAGTATGCATCCGGCAGGCAGAGTTTTCACGTAATTGGAGTCGGCCACCTCATACAAAAGCTCACGCTCGACAAACAATGCTTTGGCTTCCTGTAAGCCCATACCTTTCACATCGGGCACCACAACGGCCTCCCCATGACGGGTATACACTTCCAGCGCCTTCAGCACACCGAATATCAAACCTATCACCACGACAATCATGGCTGCTATATTTCCCCAGAAGAGTTTATTCTTCCGGAAGGAGAAGAATTCTTTGAATGTCATAATCTATCCCTAGTTTGCGACAAAGATAGGTATTTCTATGCAAGCGACAAAAGAAAAGCCGCAAAAGACAACCCATCCGTGTCCTTGCGGCTCTCTTAAATCGTTTATAAGAAGGCGATTATGCCTTTACACCGTTGTATTCGTCTGAAACGGTCAGTTTCTTACGACCCTTGGCGCGACGTGCTGCCAATACTCTGCGGCCATTGGCTGTAGCCATTCTTTCACGAAAACCGTGTTTGTTTTTTCTCTTTCTGTTAGAGGGTTGGAATGTTCTTTTCATTGCTATATCTTCTTTTACGTTATTATTCTCACGAATTCGGGCTGCAAAAATAGGCACTTTTTTCAAATAAACCAAACGATAACTCATTTTCTCTCAAAAGTTTTTGCGATTTTTACTGATTTCCATTAATTTTGCACCGCATTTCGAAAACCGGAGCACATTTTTTAAGTATCATATTTAATAATATAATAAAGAACAGTTATGATTAATGCACAAGACATTAAAATCGGAACTTGCATCCGTATGGATGGCAAGTTGTATTTCTGCATCGACTTCCTGCATGTAAAGCCGGGAAAGGGCAACACTTTTATGCGCACCAAACTGAAAGACGTCGTTGACGGCTATGTATTGGAACGCCGTTTCAACATCGGCGAAAAACTGGAAGATGTCCGCGTAGAACGTCGTCCTTACCAATATCTCTATCACGATGGGAATGATTACCAGTTCATGAACCAAGAGACATTTGAACAAATTCCTATCGCTCACGACCTGATTAACGGTGTAGACTTCCTGATCGAAGGCCAGGTGGTAGATGTTGTTTCCGATGCTTCGACAGAAACCGTACTTTATGCCGACATGCCTATCAAAGTACAGCAGAAGGTGACTTACACGGAGCCGGGTCTGAAAGGCGATACAGCTACCAACACGTTGAAGCCTGCTACCGTTGAATCGGGTGCTACGGTTCGCGTTCCGTTGTTTATCAACGAGGGCGAAACCATTGAGATCGACACACGTGACGGCTCGTATGTAGGTCGTGTAAAAGCATAAATGAAATAAAATTTCATATATAAGTTGGCACGGAGGCACAGACACGGGATTATTAATTCCTGCGATGCTGATGCCTCCGTGTTTTTTGCAGGAAATAGTGTATACTCCCAACCAAATGCTCATTTACCGATGAAATATTCCGTTATTATCCCCGTGTACAATCGCCCCGATGAAGTGGACGAATTACTACAAAGCCTTACGCAACAAACCTTTAAGGATTTCGAAGTATTAGTCGTGGAAGACGGTTCAGCCATCTCGTGCGAAGGAGTAGTACACCGATATGATGACCGTCTGGATATACATTATTATAATAAGCCCAATTCGGGCCCTGGACAAAGCCGGAATTACGGCGCAGAACGCAGCCATGGGGAATATCTCATCATTCTCGATTCCGACTGCATTTTGCCTGCGGACTATTTTGCCGCTGTTGAAGCGGAATTGCAATGTAAACCAGCCGATGCTTTTGGCGGCCCCGATCGTGCCCATGCATCTTTTTCTGACGTACAAAAAGCCATTAATTATTCCATGACTTCATTTTTTACGACCGGTGGTATTCGTGGAGGGAAAAAGCAGATGGATAAATTCTATCCCCGTAGCTTCAATATGGGAGTACGCCGCGAAGTATACCTAGCTTTGGGAGGCTTTTCCAAAATGCGTTTCGGTGAAGATATCGACTTTAGCATCCGTATTTTTAAGGGCGGATATAGTTGCCGTCTTTTCCCTGATGCCTGGGTATACCATAAGCGTCGGACGGATTTTCGCAAATTTTTCAAGCAAGTACATAATTCAGGCATCGCGCGCATCAATCTTTATAAAAAATATCCGGAATCTTTAAAAGTTGTCCATTTGCTTCCAGCCTTGTTCACGTCAGGGGCACTGATGTTGCTTGCGATCTCATTCTTTTACCCTTATGCCGTACTTCCTCTGTTGCTTTACGCTTTACTAACAGGTATAGATTCTACGATACAGAACCATAGTGTACGCATCGGGCTTTATTCCATAAGTGCCGCTTATATTCAACTTATCGGATATGGCACCGGCTTCTGGCGAGCCTGGTGGAAACGTTGTGTCTGTCATAAAGGAGAGTTTGAAGCGTTTAAAGATAATTTCTACAAATGATGGAAAAACTGACAATCAATCAATGGGCAGAAGAAGATCGTCCGCGTGAGAAAATGATGCAAAAAGGCGCGGAAGTATTGACGGACGCAGAATTGCTAGGCATTCTGATAGGTTCGGGTAGTACGGAT
This sequence comes from uncultured Bacteroides sp., assembly GCA_944322275.1. Classification (GTDB taxonomy): domain Bacteria; phylum Bacteroidota; class Bacteroidia; order Bacteroidales; family Bacteroidaceae; genus Bacteroides. The sequence continues at coordinate 25,390 of CALUOV010000005.1, forward strand.
GAGAGTGCAGTATCTTTAATGCAGCGAGTTTTGGCCTCCTGTGACAACAACCTGAATCAGTTAGCCAAATGGGAAGTACGTGATTTTGCACGCTTCAAAGGCATGGGACCAGCTAAAAGCATCACCATTATGGCTGCTTTGGAGTTAGGGAAACGACGTAACCTGCAGGCTCAGAGCGAACGCCATCAAATCCTTTCGTCCTCAGATATTTACAAACTATTCCATCCCCTATTGTGTGACCTTCCTACCGAAGAGTTCTGGGTTTTGTTGCTCAACCAAGCCGGTAAGGTAATAGACAAAGTACGCATTAGTCGTGGCGGCATCGATCAGACCACGGCCGATGTGCGCACTATTCTGCGTGAAGCCCTGATTAAACGGGCGACTCAAATCGCATTGGTCCACAACCATCCTTCGGGAAATGTAAATCCGAGCAACGATGATCTAAGGTTAACCCAAGCCGTACAACGAGCAGCCCAAACTATGAATATTCGTCTGATCGACCATTTAGTCATCACAGACGGAAACTACTATAGTTTTAATGACGAGGGACGTTTGTAAATAAATCAAACATACACAGTCTACCGTTTACACATACCCATACAGGAGCCCTCTTCTTATCCCACGCTCCCCTCCAGCGACACGCTGAGCAGCTTCTGCGCCTCCACGGCAAACTCCATCGGCAACTTGTTGAGTACCTCCTTGGCATAGCCGTTGACGATGAGGCCCACGGCGTCTTCGGTGTTGATGCCGCGCTGGTTGCAGTAGAACAGCTGGTCCTCGCTTATCTTGGAGGTGGTGGCTTCGTGCTCCACGATGGCCGTCTCGTTGTGAATGTCCATGTAGGGGAAGGTATGCGCCCCGCACCGGCTGCCCAGCAAGAGGGAATCGCATTGGCTGTAGTTGCGGGCGTTATCGGCACGCTGGCCCACCTTCACCAAGCCGCGGTAGGAATTCTCGCTCAGTCCGGCGGAGATGCCTTTGCTGACGATGGTGCTGCGGGTATTGCGGCCTATGTGAATCATCTTGGTGCCCGTGTCGGCCTGCTGGTGGTGGTTGGTGACAGCCACGCTGTAGAACTCGCCTACGGAATTGTCGCCTGCCAGGATGGTGCTGGGATACTTCCACGTGATGGCACTGCCCGTCTCCACCTGCGTCCACGAGAGCTTGCTGTCCACACCCTTGCACAGACCCCGCTTGGTGACGAAGTTGTAGACACCTCCACGGCCTTCGCTGTCGCCCGGATACCAGTTCTGCACGGTACTGTACTTCACCTCGGCACGATTCATGACCACGATTTCCACGATGGCGGCGTGCAACTGGTTCTCATCGCGCATCGGGGCGGTGCAGCCCTCCAGGTAGGACACGTAGCTGTCATCGTCCGCCACGATGAGGGTGCGTTCGAACTGACCCGTGTTGCGGGCGTTGATGCGGAAGTACGTGCTCAGCTCCATGGGGCAGCGCACGCCCTTGGGGATGTAGACGAACGACCCGTCGGAGAATACGGCCGAGTTGAGCGCGGCGAAGAAGTTGTCCCGATAGGGCACCACGCTCCCCAAGTACTTCTGCACCAGGTCGGGATGCTCGCGCACGGCCTCGCTGATGGAGCAGAAGATGATGCCCTTCTCCATGAGCGTCTCCTTAAAGGTGGTCTTGACCGATACGGAGTCCATCACCGCATCCACAGCCATGCCGCTCAGCGCCATCTGCTCCTCCAGCGGGATGCCCAGCTTGTTGAAAGTCTTGATGAGTTCCGGGTCCACCTCGTCCATCGACTGGGGCGCATCCTTCTTCTGCGCCGTAGGGTCGGCATAGTAAGAGATAGACTGGTAATCAATCTCCGGGATGCGGAGGTGTGCCCACGTGGGCATCTCCATCGTCAGCCAGTGGCGGAAGGCCTTCAGACGGAACTCCAGCAGCCACTCGGGTTCGCCCTTCTTCTCGGAGATGAGGCGCACGGTGTCTTCCGTGAGGCCGCGGTCGATGATGTCGGTATGCACGTCGGTGGTGAAGCCGTACTTATACTTCTCCTCGGCTAAGCGGCGCACCAGTTCGTTATCCGCCTTGAGGGTATCTTTGTTCTTGTCAGATTCGTTCGGTTGCATCGTTTATCTCGTTATAGATTTGTTCAGTAAATTCTTTTGCGACGGGAAAGAAGAGGCCTGCCAAGGGTTCCATGCGGTAGTAGAGCGCGGATTCCTGCTTCTGTCCTTTGCTGAGCAGGTCGTTCTTTGTATCCACAGCCTCCAGTACGCATATCACGAGGCTGACCAGCAAGGCATGCACCACTCCGCCCAGCACTCCGCCCAGCAAGCGGTTAATCCACCCCAGGCAAACAGCATCCAAAGCCTTGGTCAGCACGCAAGCCACCCCCCAAAAGAGCAAGGGGACAATCACCCAGATAGCCAGGAAAGCCAGCAGCTGAGCTACGGTCATGTTGTCCGTCACACGGCTGAACACCTCGGCGGCGGCAGTGGCATACAAGGCCTTGGCTGCCAACAGTCCCACGACCAGCCCCAACAGTCCGGCCAGTTGTTTCAGCGCACCTTTGACCAGCCCCAGCAAGATGCCGATACCTATCAGAATGAGAATAATGATATCTATGATGGTCATGCGTTCTTCTCTTTTTCGGTGCAAAGATATATTCTTTTGCCTAATAATCCGTCTTTTCCTACCGACTTTCCCACACAAATCTGTTTTTCCCACGCCAATGCATTGACAAGGCTCCGCCTTTGTCTGGCGAAGAGATGCCTTCCGCGAAGCAAAGCAACGGCCTCTTTTTTATACCCCCCGGAAGGTGACAAACGTACCATCCAGCAAACAGGAGAAGAGGTCGAAATCAATGTAGACATGGTCCATGTAGAGCACGACTCCTCCCGGATAATTCAACGCGATAGAATTTTGCAGGCTATTGCCCCAATGCCAATAGAATTCGTAATAATCCTCCCACACCTCACCATAATAATTGCATACCAGCGATTCATACCCTCTCCCGTCAGGATAGAAAAAAATCTGATGATCGACAAGTGTCCCGTCATCCCATGAATAATATCCTTGCCACAGATGGTCACACAGCTGCCACGTAGTGGCTCCGTTTCCCGGATAGCCATAATCATCGTCCACGGTGCACCCGCCCAGCCCCATCCCTATGAGAATCAGGCAAAGAATAAAAGCTGTCTGTCGTCCGAAAGTTTTCATAATCGTATCATAAATGCTACAAAACTATAAAAAATATCCCGATTTCGCTTGTTTTCTTCCCAAATTATCATTTCCTTTGCTCGATGTTAAACCTTTAAAAGTGTAATAATAGTATGGGAAAGAAAAACAAAAAACAGATACGTGAAGAAAAAGAAGAGCAACAAGGCAAAAAGGTGATGATAACCATGGGCATAATAGCCATTGTATTGGTGGTGTTGATGTTCATTGCCTATTCTCATTGGGGGTAATCCGTAAAGAAGACTATGCCACGAGAGATTGAACGTAAATTTCTGGTAAAAGGCGAATATAAATCACAGGCATACGCACACAGCCGCATCGTGCAAGGCTACATCTGTAGCGCGCGAGGCCGGACTGTGCGGGTACGTATCCGCGACAAGCGGGGCTATCTGACAATCAAAGGAGCATCGAACGCCATCGGTATGAGCCGTTATGAGTGGGAGAAGGAGATACCTCTGGCCGAAGCAGAAGAACTGATGAAATTATGTGAGCCGGGTGTGATAGACAAGACGCGCTATCTGGTGCGCAGTGGCAAGCACGTGTTTGAGGTGGATGAGTTTTATGGCGAGAATGAAGGCTTGACCATGGCCGAAGTAGAATTGGCCTCGGAGGATGAGCCGTTTGTAAAGCCCGATTTCATCGGACAAGAGGTAACCGGTGATGTGCGGTATTACAACTCGCAATTGATGAAGCACCCTTTCAAGGAATGGGGAAGCCTATAATTAAATATAAGCTGTAATGGATAAATTGTACCCATACGTGCCGGATGAATTGGTCACCTTTTTGTTGGTGACTTTATTCTCTTTGCTTATCGGTCTCTCGCAAAGACGTATCAGCCTGAAGCGTGAAGGCGAGACGACCCTGTTCGGTACCGACCGTACATTTACCTTTATCGGCATTTTGGGCTATTTGCTTTACATTCTTGAGCCAGAAGGCTACCGGCTCTTCATGGGGGGCGGAGCGATATTGGGCTTATTACTTGCACTGAATTACTACGTCAAGCAGATGAAATATCACGTATTTGGCGTGACGACTATTGTCATAGCGCTTATCACGTATTGCCTAGCTCCTATCGTGGCCACTCAGCCATCCTGGTTTTACATCATGGTCGTAGTGACAGTGTTACTCTTCACCGAGCTGAAGCACACCTTTACCGAGCTGGCTCAGCGAATGAAGAATGACGAAATGATAACACTGGCTAAATTCCTTGCCATCAGCGGCATCATCCTCCCTATGTTACCTCAGAAGAATATGATTCCCGGTATCAACTTGACTCCGCATGCGGTATGGTTGGCTACGGTGGTTGTATCCGGCATTTCCTACTTATCCTATTTATTACGGCGCTATGTATTCCGCCAGTCAGGCATTTTGATGTCCGGCATCATAGGTGGGCTTTACAGCAGCACGGCCACGATAGCCGTATTAGCCCGTAAAAGCCGCGGAGTCTCTGCGGATGAAGCGCCTGAATATGTAGCCGCCATGTTAATGGCTGTCAGCATGATGTTTCTGCGTTTCCTCATCCTGATAGGCATTTTCAATATGGAAACATTGGCCGTCATCTATCCCTATTTGCTTACGATGGCGCTAACTGCCGGCAGTGTGGCTTGGTATATCCATTGGCGTCGTCCGGTGAGTGTAGAAGGGAAGTTGGAAGAAGAGGAAGACACCAGTAACCCTTTGGAGTTTAAAGTGGCCTTAATATTCGCCATGTTGTTCGTGGTGTTTACCGTAGTAACACACTATACACTTGTTTATACAGGGACAGAAGGCTTGACAGTCCTGTCATTCGTCTCAGGTGTCAGTGACATTACCCCCTTTATTCTTAATCTACTGCAAGGCACGGGTGGAATTGCCACATTGGTCATTACGGCATGTAGTTTACAGGCCATGCTCAGTAATATACTAGTTAATTTAGGCTATGGCTTGTTTTTTGCCGGGCGGAAAAGTCCTCTGCATCCTTGGCTTTTACGCGGTTTTGGCATTGTGCTTGTGGCAAACACCGTATTGCTTATCTTATTCTATCTGCTTTAAACTTGTCTATAATCTTTTTTAACTCCGAGAAATTCGGAGTTATATTGAAAACCTATACTTTTGCCATTCGCAAGTGATTGACCCATATATTTCACTTCAATCGGTGTAAAAACTAAGAATAGACAACTTAAAATCAAGAAAAAACAATGAATCGGAATGTAATAGCGCTGTTAGGGATGTTATTGCTGTCTGGGCTGGCAATGGCACAAAACGCCGCTTCGACTTTTCGCATAAAGGGAGTTTTGCTCGACTCGTTAACACAAATAGGTGAACCTTACGCTACCATTCGCGTAGCCCGTAAAGCCAATCCGGACAAACCAGTAAAGATGATGGTCTCGGATTTACAAGGTCGTTTTCAAGAGGAAGTCAAAGGCCGGGGAGATTTTGTACTAGTCATCACTTCAGTGGGACGCAACACAATCACGAAAGACTTCAATGTGAAACCTGGTGACAAGCTGATGGATTTTGGCACACTTTATATGACGGATGCCGCCAATGAGTTGGGCATGGTGGAAGTGGTGGCACAAAAGCCATTGGTGAAAGCAGATATTGACAAGATAGAATATAGCGTGAAGGATGACCCGGACTCGGAAACCAACACCGTGTTGGAAATGTTGCGCAAGGTGCCCCTAGTGACCGTGGATGGCGAGGATAACATCAAAGTGAACGGTAGCAGCTCATTCAAAGTCTACGTCAATGGGAAACCGAACAACATGATGAGCAATAATCCGACGGAAGTCCTCAAAAGTATGCCCGCCAATACCATCAAGCATATTGAAGTCATTACCAACCCTGGCCCCAAATATGACGCCGAAGGTGTAGGTGGTATCCTGAATATCGTCACCGAAGGAGGAGGCTTCGAAGGCTATACCGTAACATTGAGTGGCAATGTAAGCAATACCGGAGCTGGTGGAGGTCTGTTCGGAACTGTACAAAAAGGGAAATTCACCTTAAGCGCCCGTTACAATTACAATTACAATAATAGCCCACGAAGTTATTCAGGGGGTACACAACGGGCGACGGACGCCACTGCGGATATAGCGAATATAGACTACGAAGGAAGCAATAAAGGTGATGGAAATTTCCAGTCAGGCAGTTTGGAAGCCAGCTATGAAATTGATACCCTGAATTTAATATCCGCCTCTTTCGGCTTATGGGGCGGAGGCAATGACAGCCGAGGAGAAACAAATTATGTAGGAACTTCACCATTGAACGGCGAAATGTTGTATCACTATACAACGAATAGTCGTAGCCATTCATCGTGGTATTCCATCGATGGCAGCATTGACTATCAGCACATATCACCCACGGTGAAGGGCCGCATGTTGACACTCTCCTACAAAGTCAATACTCGTCCGCAAACATCGGATGCTGACACTGAATATAATGTAGAAGAAGGTTATAACACCGATTGGGCTGATTATTTGCACCGGTTGGAAGATCAACAAAACAATGGAGAACAAAATACGACCGAACATACCTTTCAGGCAGATTATACGACACCTATCGGCAAGATACATACGATAGAAGCTGGAGTGAAATACATTCTCCGTAACAACTCTTCCGACAATGACCGTTATTTAAGGAGCGCAGCTGAAGCTACAGATTATGTGTTTGACGAGGAGCACAGTTCGCATTATCGGCATCAAAATGATATTATTGCTGCATACTTAGGATATGGTTTGACATGGAAAAAGCTCTCCGGCCGTCTGGGTATGCGCTATGAGCACACTATAGAGGACGTGAAATACCTTTTAGGCCGTGGAGATGATTTTCGCAAGAATTATGACGATGTGGTGCCTTCAGCCTCCATCGGTTGGAAATTGACAGACTTATCCAACTTGCGCTTAGGCTATAACATGCGTATTTACCGACCGGGCATCTGGTATCTGAATCCTTATTTGGACGATAGCAATCCATCCAATCTTAGTCAAGGAAATTCCGAGTTGGAGAGTGAGCACAGCCACGCTTTCTCATTGAGCTATAGCAACTTCACGCCGAAGTTTAACCTCAACCTCTCAGCCCGCTATTCCTTCACCAACAATAGCATCCAATCCGTTACGAGCCTGATGTCCGAGGATGACATCGCCGACTTGGCGGAAGACAAGAAGACTGGGAAAGACGTGCTCTACACCACCTATCAGAATATCGGCAAGAGCCGTGACTTCAATCTGAGCGCCTATGTCAATTGGAATGCCACTAAAGACACCCGTATTTACACCAATTTATTTGGCGGTTATACCAAACTGAAAGGGGCGGGAGATTTGGAAAACGATGGCTGGAATTTCTTCGGATATGGAGGAGCCCAGCAAACGTTCAAATACGGTTGGCGCTTGAGCCTGAACGTATTTGGTCAGACGCCATGGATTATGTTGCAAGGTAAAGGGAGCAGTTTCTTTGGCTATAGCATTAATCTCAACAAGTCATTTATGGAGCGCCGTTTGTCCTTGTCAGCCTTCGCCAGTAACTTCTTCAAGAAGTATAACACGTTCACATCCCATATCGAAGGAACCGGATTTGTCAACGACACATGGAACAAGTATCCACAAATGCGTTTCGGATTAAGCATCAGCTATCGTTTTGGAGAGCTGAAAGCCAGTGTGAAGAAGGCTGCCCGAACCATCAGCAATGATGATGTAAAGTCGGGAGGGGGTAATAATAATGCGGTAGAATAGAGATTAAGCATGCAAGCCATTTCCGAAGAAACACGCCACTTTATCAACGAGCATCGCACGGATGATGTGCGTATGTTGGCTCTGCAAGCCGCCAAATACCCTGAAGTGGACATGTCCCTTGCTCTCATACAGATAAGCGGATGGCAAACCTTGAAAGACAAAGTCCCCACATGGGCTGCGTGTGAGAAAATACTTTATCCTCAACATCTTTCTTTGGAACAATGCTCATCAGAAACAACGGCACAATACAAAACAGGGGTCGTGTCACATACAGAGGGAGAACGAGAAACGTTAACCGATTTGACCGGAGGATTTGGGGTGGATTGTGCTTTCCTTTCTTCTGCCTTCCATCGGGCAATTTATGTGGAAAGGCAACAGACGCTGTGTGAAGTGGCCCGACATAACTTCTCGGCATTAGCTTTATCATCTATTGAAGTGTGCCATGCGAACAGTGTAGAGTATCTTAAACAAATGCCTTCCGTCGACTGGATATTCATCGACCCTGCCCGGCGCGATGGAAGCGGTGGGAAAGTCATTGCCATTTCCGATTGTGAGCCGGACGTTTCCGCTCTCGAAGAACTGCTGTTGGCAAAATCCCGACAAGTGCTGGTCAAACTTTCGCCCATGCTCGACCTTGTCCAAGCTTTGCATGACCTGCACCATGTGTCTGAAGCCCACATTGTAGCCGTAGCGAACGAATGCAAGGAACTGCTTTTGGTACTAAACAAAGACTGCGACATACAACCGGAAGACGTACCTGTCCATTGCGTCAACCTCGGCACAGACCAGCCGCCTTTGACTTTCACCCGCCAGGCCGAACGAGAGGCCCAATGCTCCTATGCCGATGCTCCCGGCACTTATCTCTATGAACCCAATGCCGCCATTTTGAAGGCCGGAGCTTTCCGCACGCTTGCTTATATATATAATATGGTGAAACTTCATCCAAATAGTCATCTCTATACGTCCGACGCCTGGATAGCTGACTTTCCCGGGCGTGCCTTCCGCATCGAAGGCTGGTGCGGCTTCGGCAAAAAGGAAATAAAGGATTTGTTGGCTGACGTGAAGCAAGCCAACCTGACCGTACGCAATTTCCCTGCCACCGTCCATGACCTGCGCAAGCGCCTGAAACTGGCCGAAGGAGGTACAACCTACCTGTTTGCTACGACAATAGGGCAACAAAAGATGCTTATCCGATGCCGTAAGTGTACAGACTGACAGCCACGTAACAAGATTGCAACACATTTGTTGCGTGTTCTTCAAAATCCCGTAAAGAACACGTAACCGCATACCTATACTTTTGCGCCATCAAATTAACAGATTTAAATAGGTATGAGACGTATTTTTAAAGGACTGTTATTCGCATTCCTGATTGCGACAGCTTCTGCCCCCATTATGGCAGACGAAAATGATGCCGTATCGGCAAAAGGAACCATCCGTGGCCGAATAATCGACAACACGAAGCAAACGCTCCCCGGAGCAACCATCTACATTGAAAACCTGCACACAGGTGTTACCAGTGACATTAACGGTTTCTATACATTCTCCAATCTGGAGCCGGGAACCTACAAAGTGAAAGTGACTTACATTGGCTACTCACCGGTGGAAATGACCATCACCATCCCACAAGGTAAGACGATAGAAAAGGATGTCGTCATGAACGAAGGACTCGAACTACAGGAGGTTGTCGTGGACGGAGCCTTTACCGGACAACGCCGTGCCCTCTCCGCTCAGAAAAGCAATCTGGGTATCACCAACGTGGTATCGGCCGACCAGGTGGGCAAGTTCCCCGACTCCAACATCGGCGACGCCCTGAAGCGCATCAGCGGTATCAACGTACAGTATGACCAGGGCGAGGCACGCTTCGGACAAGTGCGCGGTACAAGTGCCGACATGAGTTCGGTGACTATCAACGGCAACCGTGTGCCTTCGGCTGAAGGCGAGACACGTAACGTGCAGCTCGACCTCATCCCCGCCGACATGATTCAGACCATCGAAGTAAACAAGGTGGTTACGCCGGATATGGACGCCGACGCCATCGGTGGCAGCATCAACCTCGTCACCAAGAATTCTCCCTACAAACGCTTCATCAGCGCCACGGCCGGTACAGGCTATAACTTCGTGGCCGACAAGATGAACTTGAACTTGGGCTTCACTTACGGCGACCGCTTCTTCAATGACAAGTTGGGCGTGATGCTGTCGGCTTCTTACCAGAACAACCCCGCCGGTAGCGACGATGTGGAAATGGCCTACGAGAAAGACGATGACGGCAATGTCTATCTGGACGAATACGAAGTGCGCCAATACTTCGTTACCCGCGAACGCCAAAGCTACTCATTGGCACTCGACTGGGAAATCAACGCCAACCACAAACTGGACTTCAAAGGTATCTTCAACAACCGTAACGACTGGGAGAACCGCTATCGCCACACCTATAAATATATGGATCCCGAAGACGTGGGTGGTGCTACTGACCGTTACGAGGTAATCTACGAAAGCAAAGCCGGTGGTCCGGATGAACGTTACGCCCGTTTGGAGCAACAACGCACGATGGACTTCACCTTGGGCGGTGAGCACCTCTTCGGCCGCCTGCAATTCGACTGGAAAGCGTCTTACGCGCAAGCCAGCGAGAACCGTCCACACGAACGTTATTTGGCCTTTAAGAAAGAAGACATCGCTATGAACACCGACTGGAGCGATATCCGTCGCCCTTATATGAGTGCCAAAGGTGACGAGGATATTCTGCTGCACACAGGCAACTCAAACGGTTTTGAGCTGGACGAGCTGACTGAACAGTTTGAGGACATCAAGGAGAAAGACCTCAAGTTCAGCGCTAACTTCGAACTGCCTCTCGTACAAGGCAAGTTTGCCAACAAGCTGAAATTCGGCGCCAAGGTGGTAGACAAAGACAAGGAGAAATGGATTGACTTCTACAAATACAAGCCCACGGACGAGGACGCTTTCGTAGCAGACGCGCTGGGTCACTTGATCAACCAGAACCGTGACGGCTATATGGCCGGAGACCGTTATCAAGTAGGAAACTTTGTAGACAAGGAATATGTAGGAAACATCGACGTGAAGAACTCTGCCGAGTTTAAGGAAGAAATCAAATACGATGAAATGGCCGAGAACTTCGAGGCACACGAGACGGTAACCGCCGGATACATCCGCTTCGACCAGCAACTGGGCAAACGTTGGAACTTGATGGCAGGTCTCCGTTTGGAGAACACGCACGTCACTTACAGCGGTTACGTTTATAACGACGGTGACCAGGACGGCACCGACGAAGAGAGCCTCACCCCCACCGGCGAGCAAAGCAAGAGCTACATCAACGTACTGCCCAGTGTCTTGCTGAAGTGGGACGTGAACGATGACCTGAAGCTGCGTGCCGCCTTCACCAACACCCTGTCGCGTCCTAAGTACGCCGACCTCGTGCCCAACGTCATCATCGACAAGGAAGACATCGCCTTCGGTAACCCCAACCTGGAGCCGACCCTCTCGTACAACCTCGACCTCAGCGCCGAGTATTACTTCAAGTCTATCGGTCTCGTAAGCGGTGGTATCTTCTACAAGAAAATCAACGACTTCATCGTGGACTATCGCCAGCAGAACTATATGTACAACGGTGTGGAGTATGACGAGATGAAAACCCCCATCAACGCCGGTGACGCCAACCTCTTCGGTGTCGAAGTGGCCTACCAGCGCGACTTCGGCTTCATCCACCCCGCCCTGAAGTGCGTCGGCCTCTACGGTAACTACACCTACACGTACAGCAAGGTGAACCACTTCAACTTCGAAGGCCGCGAGAACGACGACCTGCGCCTGCCCGGCTCGCCCGAGCACACCGCCAACCTGTCGCTCTACTTCGAGAAGGCCGGCTTCAACCTCCGCTGGAGCTACAACTTCGCTTCGGACTTCATCGACGAAGTGGGCGAGGAAGCCTTCTACGACCGCTACTACGACAAGGTGAACTACATGGACGTCAACGCCAGCTACACCTTCGGCAAGGCTTTCAAGACCACCTTCTATGCCGAAGCCACCAACCTGCTGAACCAGCCCCTGCGCTACTACCAGGGCACGCCCGACCGCTCCATGCAGGCCGAATACTACGGCGTACGCATCAATGCCGGTGTGAAGATAAGCTTCTGATACGGATGACATACAACGACACATACGTAGGAACAAACCAGAAAGATGTATACCTTTTCAGATATAAGATATATACTTTATAGGATAAAAGGTATATACTTTATGAGTGAAAAGGTATATACCTTATTATATAAAAGGTATATACCTTATGAGATGAAAGGTATATACCTTTCTACCTTGCAGATTAGGAAGCCTCTGCCTATCTTTGCGTAGGAAAGGACGAACGATTGTACTAACTTTAAAAACAATAAAATGATGAAAAGATTATTCCTTCTACTGACCGTCGCCCTGATGGGCACGTGGGCCATGGCCCAGCAAGCGATAGACTACAGCGTCTATGACGATAAGTTCAACATCTACATGGCCAACGACCTGGGCCGCAACGGCTACTATGACCAGAAGCCCATCGCCGAACTGATGGGCGTGATGGCCGAGGAGGTAGGTCCCGAATTCGTCATTGCCGCCGGCGACGTGCATCACTTCGAGGGCGTGCAGTCGGTGGACGACCCGTTGTGGATGACCAACTACGAGCTTATCTACGCCCATCCGGAGCTGATGATTGACTGGTTCCCCATCTGCGGCAACCACGAATATCGCGGCAACACGCAGGCCGTCATCGACTACAGCCGGGTGAGCCGCCGTTGGGAGATGCCCGCCCGCTACTACACCAAGTCGTTCGAGGAAGAAGGCACCACGGTGCGCATCGTGTGGATAGACACCACGCCGCTCATCGACAAGTACCGCCAGGAGAACGACCAGTATCCCGACGCCTGCCTGCAGGACATGAAGACGCAGTTGGAGTGGCTGGACGCCACGCTGGCCGCTGCCAAGGAGGACTGGGTGATTGTCGTAGGTCACCATCCCATCTATGCCGAGACATCGAAGGACGACATCGAGCGCCTGAACTTGCAGCAGCGTGTGGACACCATCCTGCGCAAGCATCGTGTGGACATGTACCTGAACGGCCACATCCACAACTTCCAGCACATCCGCGTGCCGGGCAGCGACATCGACTACATCACCAACTCGGCCGGTTCGCTCAGTCGCCAGGTGAAGCCCATCGAGGGTACAGTGTTCTGCAGCAGTGAGCCGGGCTTCTCCATCATCTCCGCCACGCCCAAGACGCTGGAGCTCCGCATGATTGACAAGCACGGACAAGTGCTGCATACGGTGACGCGCACGAAGTAAGGAGACGTGAAACAACAGAGGCACAGGATGCGGCAAAAACCTTGCTGCATCCCGTGCCTCCATATTCTTCCGGCATAAGGCCGTGCCTACTTACCGGAAGCTGAACAATACCAGCACCGGATTGCTGTCCTCCGGAAGGCATTCAAGCCCGGTGCGGACTTCGGCGTCCTTGATATTCGGTAGTATTTGTCCCAAGTCTCCTTCGCCCGGCTGGCTATACGAGATGAAGTGGGTTCCGGTGGTACCCACCGCGCCGCGCCAAGGAATTCCCTTCCGCACAAACGGGACGTTCGGGAAGCTCTGCCCCGTCTCCTTGTCCACCAGGACGTGGGTCGTAGACCGCAATGACAAACTTACCAGCAGGTATCTCCCCGCTTCGTAACATCCCTGCACGTCACTGATGAGGTTCATCTTCCGCTCCATCTGCCGGTCGGGAGGCAGGGACATCCAGCCACGTGCCTCGTCCACGGAAGGTATCAAGGCTGCAGGCAGCTCCAGATACGGCTTCAGCGAGTCACCCTCGAACCTGCGGACGAAGGGAGAGAAGCGGTTGTAACAAGCTATCTTGCCGCCCGAGCGAAACAGGTGATGCGGAGCGTCCCAAGGGATGCCCAGCTGCTCGGGGAATACGCTCTCTTCACGGGTCAGCACCTCCTGACGCTGCCGGCTCCATACGCCCGTACTCCAGCGTAGGCCTCCCTCGCCAAGCAGATGGCACAGATACACATAATCGCCGTCAACGGCAAAATCTATGAACGGCACCCCAATCCGCCATACGTCATAGCGATCCGGGTCTGCCTGCTCGTAGCGTATGACGCTCTGGGCATTCCAGTCGGCTATGTACAGGTTGCCTTCCGTGTCTACATCCATGTCACCGGGAGCCGTATATTCGCCGGGGCCTTGCCCGGACCTGAACAATGCGCGGATATAATGCCCCTCTTCGTCAAACATCAAGACCCTCAGTTGTGTGCGGTCGAACAGGTAGAAGACCCCTTCGTGATACACGACTTTATCCACCGGACCTACCAGCGACTCCTCCGTCGTCTCCAGCGGGATGTACTTCACCTCCGCTACCTCGGGCAAGGCACCTGCCTGTTCCAAGCTCACTTTATATACCTCTTCGGGCGATTGCTGGGATGCCTTACATGCACATACCAACAGTAAAACCGGGATAAATGACAATATTCTCATACGCTTGTATATTAATATAGCAAAACTGTAGGAAATGTTTCAGGCAAAAATAACCATTCCTCTGATAAATACAAAATAAATTCCTACTGATCTATTTAGAAGAGAAATCACTTCTTTAAATAAACCCAAGCATCGCCTTAGCATGAAAAACAAGCGAGTTTGTTTTGTCCTGCACTCAGTTTGCACTATCTTTGCGCCCATAAACGAATATGAATATGGCTGTTACAATCAAAAAAGTATCCACAAAGCGGGAACTGAAGCGCTTCATCCGCTTCAATTACGAGTTATACAAGGGCAACGCCTACTCCGTGCCCGACCTTTATGACGACATGCTGAACACGTTCAACAAGAAGAAGAATGCGGCTTTCGAGTTCTGTGAGGCCGATTACTTTCTAGCTTATAAGGACGGGAAAACGGTGGGCCGCGTGGCAGCCATCATCAACCACAAAGCCAATCAGGCATGGGGAAAGAAAGACGTTCGCTTCGGTTGGATAGACTTCACGGACGATGCGGAAGTGTCCGACGCCCTTATCCGCACTGTAGAACAATGGGGCAAAGAGCGGGGCATGACAGACATTGTCGGCCCGTTGGGCTTCACAGACATGGATGCCGAGGGCATGCTCATCGAGGGTTACGACCAACTGAGTACCATGGCTACCACCTACAACTACCCCTACTACCCGCAACACATGGAGCGTATGGGCTTTGTGAAAGACAGTGATTGGGTAGAGTTCAAGATATACATCCCCGATGGGATTCCCGACAAGCACAAACGTATAGCGGACATTATCCAACGCAAATACAACCTGCAAATCAAGAAATACACTTCGGCCAAGAAGATAGCCGCCGAGTACGGACAAGCCATCTTCAAGCTGATTAACGAGGCATATAGCCAACTGTATGGTTATTCCTCTTTGTCACAACGGCAGATAGACCAATACGTCAAGATGTATCTGCCTATTCTCGACCTGCGTATGGTAACCCTCATTACCGACCAAAGCGGCGAACTGATAGCTGTCGGCATCTCCATGCCTTCCTTGTCCGAAGCCTTGCAGAAAGCGCATGGCCGCCTGTTGCCATTCGGTTGGTATTACCTGCTGAAGGCACTCTTCTTCAAACGCCGTGCCAAGATGCTCGACCTGCTGCTGGTAGCCGTGAAACCCGAATATCAGAACAAGGGAGTGAACGCCTTGCTGTTTACCGACCTTATCCCTGTTTATCAGCAATTAGGATTTGAATATGCGGAGAGCAATCCGGAGATGGAATTGAACGGCAAGGTGCAAGCCCAATGGGAGTACTTCAAGACGGAGCAACACAAACGCCGCCGGGCTTTCCGGAAAGTAATCGGATAGGAGGGGAAAAGAACAGGCTGCCTCATCCGACTTTCATCCGCTTGAATGCATCAATATAGCTGCCTGGCGTGATGTTGATAACCTCTTTGCCCAAACTTCGGGCATAGGCTTCAAGCACAAAGTAAGACTTAAAGGCCACATACATATGATATAATATGGTATAGAGACGAGCGCTATGCAAATTCTCCTGCTTCACGGTAGCGGCTTGTGAGGTATTACGGTCGTAGAAATGCTTTTGATGCATCAATACAACATTGTCGTCCGTTACCCGTATTTCCGGCAACCAAGAATGGTCGGCACCCGCCAAATAGATACGATGGAAAGGAAGGCGCAGGGCAATGGCGATGGAAGGTATCAGCACATTGTGCGGACGGGGTACTCCCCAACCCCGCCGGAACACCCAGTTGCAAAATCCTTGAAAGCCCTCAATGGGGGTCGTATTGTAGATGCACAACTTAATATGCGGATTACCAGCCAATAGCGGTTGCCACTCTTTATTCTTCAAAGCACGAGCCGGCACAAAGAAGTACATATCCCACGTAGTTTTATCGGCCAGTGTACCGAACAATTGCTGACGTTTCTCAGGTACAATCCAGAAGAGCGGGTCGGCAATCAAGTAGAGTTGCGGACGCAGACGTTCGAACAAAGGCGAGGTGACGCAAAAATTGACAGCCAACAAGGTCTTGCCTGCTACAAAATCGGACGCTTGGTCTACTGTTTGCTGAAGTGAAGGACCATTGGCCAATATCAGCAACTCATCCCTGTCAGCAAAGTCCGCAGGCAAGCGTGTTGACCGCTTGGACTGACACACGATTTTAATGAGGCTGAGAAAAGTCTGCCACAACAACCCCATCCCTTTCATTATTCTATCTCCCATCTTTCCCTAATTTTTGGTGGCAAAGATAAAGAGTTTGCTGCGGACAGACAAAAAACAAGCGCTTTTGTACTAAGAATCGAAGCAAAAAACGTACTTTTGTCGCGTCATTCACGATTCATGTCCGACAAAACCATGAGAGTCCTGTTGATAAGTACCTCCGAACGCATGGGTGGAGCCGCAGTAGCAGCCAGCCGCCTGATGGATGCCTTGAAAAATCATGGCATAAAAGCCAAACTACTGGTTCGCGATAAACAAACGGATCAAATCACCGTTGTGTCCATTAAGCATAATTGGCGAATGGTGTGGAATTTCGTCTGGGAGCGCATCGTTATTTGGAAAGCCAACCGTTTCAAAAAACATAATCTATTTGCCGTAGACATCGCCAATACGGGCACGGACATCACTTCCCTTCCTGAGTTTCAGCAGGCCGATGTCATTCATCTGCATTGGATTAACCAAGGAATGTTGTCTCTGAAGAACATCCGCAAAATCTTAGAGTCAGGCAAACCGGTCGTATGGACTATGCACGACATGTGGCCTTGTACCGGCATCTGCCATCATGCTCGTGAATGCGCCCACTACCGGCAGGAGTGTGGCGAATGTCCTTTCCTTTATGGCAAGAAGCACAAACGCGACCTTTCCTACCGCGTCTTCCGCCAGAAGAAGAATATCTATGCACACCACCTTATCACTTTCGTCACATGTAGCCATTGGCTGGAAGAACAAGCGCGCCAAAGCGCCCTCACCGCCACCCAACAGATAGAATGTATTCCCAATCCGCTGAACACGAATCTATTTCGTCCACACGACAAACAGCGTGCCCGCCAACGCCTGCAGCTACCTGCTGACCGGAAACTGATTCTCTTTGGCGCATTTAAAATCACAGACAAGCGCAAAGGTATAGACTATTTGGTAGCGGCCTGCAAATTGCTGGCCAACCAATATCCCGAATTGAAAGACCAAATGGCCGTAGTGACCTTTGGCAAACAATCGACCCAATTGGCCGAAATGTTGCCTTTCAAAGTATATCCGCTGGATTATGTGAACAATGAACACCGCCTGGTAGACATGTATAATGCCGTAGACCTTTTTGTCACCCCATCGTTGGAAGAGAACCTTCCCAATACTATTATGGAAGCCATGGCCTGTGGTACCCCCTGTGTGGGATTCAATGTGGGCGGCATACCGGAGATGATAGACCATCTGCACAATGGATATGTAGCCTGCTACAAAGCCGTGGACGATTTTGCCAACGGTATCTATTGGGCATTGACCGAACCCGATTACGCCAGTCTTTCCGAACAAGCTTGCCGAAAAGCCGTCAGCCATTACTCGGAAGACAGCGTGGCTAAACGCTACATTGACCTCTATAACAAATTGACTGAAAGACGATAGCATCATGCTCCACCATCCTACGCCCAAGTTCAGCATTATCACCGTGTGCTACAACGCACAGGCCGTTATTGAGGACACCATACAGAGTGTCATTTCGCAAACTTACCACCACGTGGAGTACATCATCATAGACGGTGCCTCGAAAGACCACACCATGAACATTGTCAACCGCTATCGTGACCGCATCACCTCCATAGTGAGCGAACCGGATAAAGGCCTGTATGACGCGATGAACAAAGGAATCAAACTGGCCACAGGCGACTACCTCTGTTTCCTCAACGCCGGAGACAGCTTTCACGAAGATGATACGTTGCAACGCATGGTGCACTCCATACGCGAACCTCAACTGCCCGATGTCCTCTATGGCGAAACAGAGTTAGTGGACCACGAAGGACATTTCCTGCGCATGCGACGTCTTTCGGCTCCCGAAACGCTCACATGGAAAAGTTTCCGCCAAGGGATGTTGGTATGTCACCAAGCATTTTTTCCCCGTCGCGACCATGTAGTGCCCTACGACCTACACTATCGTTATTCGGCAGACTTTGATTGGTGCATCCGCATCATGAAACGATCAAAGGTCCTGCACAACACCCACCTCACCCTCATCGACTATTTAGCCGAAGGACTTACCACACGCCATCAGCGCGACTCCTTAAAAGAACGTTTTCACATCATGGTGAAACATTACGGTTGGTTCAGCACTGTGACTCACCATCTTTGGTTTGTCTTGCGCTTACTGACGAAGAAGTAATTCGCGTAATTCTTTCACGCCCTCCGACGCTCCTTTCTGAATGACATGAATGGAACGGGACGTATGAGCATCTACCGGCTTAGGGTCAATAAGATAGACTTCCGCTCCGCGAGGGACATAATGTAACAATCCTGCGGCCGGATAAACATTGAGTGAAGTACCGATAATGACAAAAATGTCCGCCTTCTCCGCATAGTCAATAGCGACCTCTATCTGAGGAACAGCCTCACCAAACCAAACGATAAACGGGCGCAAAGGACTGCCATCACCCGCCTTATCGGTGGCACGAGTCTCAATGGTCTCAGGAGTCAAGGTCTT
This sequence comes from uncultured Bacteroides sp., assembly GCA_944322275.1. Classification (GTDB taxonomy): domain Bacteria; phylum Bacteroidota; class Bacteroidia; order Bacteroidales; family Bacteroidaceae; genus Bacteroides. Next base: position 44,527 of record CALUOV010000005.1, read on the forward strand.
GATATAATGAGGATTGTAAGGATCACGGCTGGAACACATTTTCATCAGTTCTCCATGTAGGTGGATGACGTGAGTACTCCCTGCGCGTTCGTGCAAGTCATCGATGTTTTGCGTCACGACCGTCACATTGAAATCTTTCTCCAAAGCGGCCACTCCGCGATGCCCTTCGTTCGGCTCTACTTCCAAAAGTTGCTTACGGCGTTCGTTATAGAACTGAATGACCAACTCCGGATTGCGGGCATAACCTTCGGGCGTAGCCACCTGCTCAACCGGGTACTGATCCCACAAGCCACCCGCATCGCGGAACGTGCTGATACCACTCTCGGCACTCATGCCGGCACCGGACAAAACAACCAAGTTTTTCATAACATACTTCTCCTTATATTAATGGGCATACAAAAATAAACATTTCATCTGAATTATAAAAATCAGCTTCACAAGGCGCAGTATTTTGCTTACTTTTGCATTTAATATATGAAAAATAGAAAAAGACATGAAACATCTACGTTACATCTGGTTACTATTCATGTTCCTATTGCCATGGAACGGAACTCCTTTGTCGGCACAAGACAAAATCTTTCCTACCTCCACCTTCTCTCTCCATGCCGGCACTTCGTGGTATACCGGGAATTTGTTCGGTATAACCCATCGGGCAGACACTTACCGGGATGACTTGCGCAAAGGTGTCGCGTGGGAAGCCGATTATTGGTATACCGGTTCACGCTCTTCTGAAAAGGCCGTGAAAGTAGGACCTGGCTTTATCTATCAAGGAAGCCTTTATAAAGCGACACATGAGGATGGGGCGGATAAGATAAACATGCATTACCTATCCGTACAGGTTGGCGTGTTTTTCTTTCACAAGCGTGGCATGTGGCAAGTGTCCGCCGGTCCCGGATATCAAATATATACGGACAAAAGTACAGTATACGGTAAACCACGCGATGTCTCCATGAACAAACTTGCCTTCAATCTCTCAGGTGGAGGCGAATATTTTCTCTCACGACATTGGGGGCTTTCCGCACGAATCAACTGGATTTTATCCTCTTCCAGTGCTTACTCGGTAGGCTATCACGGTGAGCATTGGCAGGTGAAGCGGCCACAAACGGGTGAAGGCTACTTCGGACAATTATCCTTATTATTCGGCGTAAATTATCATTTCTAAAAAATATCTCTTACCTTAATTATAACATTGCTATCATGAAGAAGTTCATATTTCTCCTGACACTCCTTGTGGCTTGCTTTGCCTGCACAGAAGATACTTCTATTGATCCGACCCTGATGCCGGAAGCCACCTCGGAAGGACAAAACACGTTTGGTTGCCTCATCGGCGGCTGGGTGTACACAAGCGGACGATTCGGTCTCCCGCAAGCCACGGCTTACACGGATAAATCGGGCTACAAAGTGATTATAACCGCTCCGGTAGGCCTCTTCCAGACCATCAGGCTGACACTGGTCAATCCTGTGCTCCATTCAGAATGCGGATGTACCGGTCCGGAAAGCATGGGAGACGGTAAAGCCTTTATCACACGCAATGACGGGAAGGTCATTAGTGGCACTTTTCGAGGCGGAAATGTCACGGAAGGGCGCTTTGATGTACGATTTGTAGAAGAGGACGAAGGAAGTGGAACCGTCATTGCCTTTCTTTCGCACCAATTTGCGAGAAACGATTCTCGGCGATTGGGAAAGACAAATCATCACGGGTAACAAAATGACAGTTCAAGGGAGGACTGAGGACGGTTGTAGCGTAAAACGCACAAATTCCTTCCCATACAAAGTATAATTAGGAATATGCAGTAAATACTCCTACCTAAAGATACAAAAAGCCAACTAATTCACAATGTTTTGTGTATGAACTAGTTGGCTACTTTTATATTATTTAATGAATATCCCTATTTACAATTCTTCAATCAGAAGAGTTTGTTAGGATATTCTCCTGCATTTACCAAAGCCTGGATACGGTCTACTACCCCTTGGCGATCTTCGGGATAAGTTACTCCAAACCATTTGCTGCTGGTGTCCAATACCTTGACAGTGGCGGTACCCTCGGTAATCAATTTGTCTACCATCAAAGGGATAAAGAATTCGCTCTTCAAGTTTTCCATATTCTTCGGGTCACTGAGAAACGTCTTAAAATATTCACGACTGTAACCGAAGTAGTCGGGTGTGAAACCCCAGAAATTCATGCTGACGGGAGTTGTTTCCGGCGTAACGGCCCATTCTCCGTTGTCATCAATATACTTCACCTCACCATCAATGCGTTGAATCTTGGTACGTTCTACTACGGAAGTCAGCAGATGCTGCTCGTTGGTACTGCACAGACCGCGTGAAACAGTTCCGCTTTCGCTCAACGTATTACCTACACGGAAGCCCACCATGGCATAAGTATTTTGTGCGTTTTCAGGCAAGGCGGCAAGGAATTCACCCATTACACGGAAAGATTCACGTCCGTAGAAATCATCACAGTTGATGACGGCAAAAGGTTCCTTGATGACATCTGCACCCATCAGAACCGCATGATTAGTTCCCCAAGGTTTGGTGCGGCCTTCCGGACAAGTGAATCCTTCAGGCAAATCATTGAGGCTTTGAAATACTAGTTCACAAGGAATATGGCCTTCGTACTTAGAGATAATCTTCTCACGGAAATCTTGCTCGAAGTCTTTGCGAATGACAAATACCAGCTTGCCGAATCCGGCGCGCAAGGCGTCATAGATAGAATAATCCATGATGGTTTCACCGTTAGGGCCCAGTCCATCCAGCTGCTTCAGACCACCGTAGCGGCTTCCCATACCAGCGGCCAATAAAAATAAAGTAGGTTTCATGATAATTATTATTTTAAGTTGCTTGTTTAAAACTCTACAAATGTAAGAATAAGTTTTCAGAAAAAAGACTAAAATATAGATTTAATGCAGAATCATTCACTTAGAACGGGTAACCGATAGCGAAATTCAGTGTCAGCCCATCGCCGAAGCGAGGTATATTATAATAACCACCCCCTTGACCGAGCCGTGAAGGGTCATGTAGAGCTATACCCAGGTCGAGTCGGAAAACCAACAGTTGAAGATCGTAACGCAAGCCGGCACCCGTGCCTAATGCTATTTGCCGAGGAAAGTCGCGCAGACGAAATGCACCATTTGGACGACCTTCGTCAGTTCGCATCAACCACACATTACCCGCATCGAGAAACAAAGCACCATGTAAGCTGCCAAGGATAGGAAATCGCCACTCTGCATTAGCCTCAAAACGAATATCACCCACGTGATTAAGATAACCATAGCCTGCAGTCTCTTCTTTCGTAGGAGAATAACCTCCCGGACCGATACTACGTGCGGAGAAAGCACGGATACTATTAGCGCCTCCTACATAAAACTGTTCGGTATAGGGAGCTGATTGAACGTTACCATAGGCCCAAACTATACCCGCTGCCACACGTGTGGCTAACAAGCTACGCCGTCCTAAACGCAAGTGATGCCGAAACTCGGTATTAAACTTAACGAACTGGGCAAAAGGTACACCCAGCAGTTGTTTTTCCCGCTGTTTGAGATTTTGCCCTAAGGCACCGTAGAGCAAAGAGGTAACATTGCCAGCCGAAGTGAGTGTGGTCTGCCACCATCGAGATGAACGGCGGCGGTCTTGTAGAGAGGTGTCATCATAAGTATAGGTGTATTCCATAGCGGGAATGAACTGGTCGCGCAAGCTGGCATACAAGGCCGGATTGGCAGCTTGTAAAGCTTGGAACTCAGCTGTAGGATGCCGCAGGACGTTGAAAGTCAGCCGTAGAGGGGTCAAACTATGCCGATGTGTTGGCTGGGGCTGAAATTCATAAGTGGCACGGCCTCCGAAGGCCAGCAGCTTGTAATAACGTGCACGATCCTGCTGCAGAGCATAAAGGCTAAAGGTGGTGGTAGCAGGGAAATCATATTCGTGATCACCCAAACGAGGAAACATGATACGGGGAAATACCAGCGATGTAGATACTCCATATTCATAACTATTCATAGACGAAGCCGCACCACCGCCCGTCTGCCACTCATAAGCACCGGTAAGCTCTACTTCCCAACGCTCGCCACCACCGAAAACGTTGAGTCGCGAGAGAGTAAACGCTGCTCCGGGCCCTACTTGGTTATTGCTTTTCAGCTTCAGGTTGAAGTCCAGTTCAGCATCGTAACGTAAGGCAGGTGTCAAGCGGATGTCCACGTCCAATGTATTACACTGGGCAGACGTATCATGCGGAGTAAAACTGATGTCCGTAGTACGAAAGATGCCAGTCTGTGCCAAACGCTCCTGTACGCGCTGTTGTCGATGAAGACTATAGAGGTCATGAATACGGCTTAGTGATTTTTGTTCGGCAGCACTATCCGATTGAGGACGTTTGAAACGGAAACTGCTGTAATCTGTCCAACGATAAAGCATCGAGGGACGGACATAAGGGCGTGAACCATGGTAGTAAATGCGTATACCTTGGTAAAGCAGGCTGTCAGTAGGTACTTGTCCGTTTCGTCCATAAAGGTAGATAGACTTACGGCCCAGGTGGAAAGGCTGCTCGGCCACGGCCGACATTCCAGTTATGGGTGTCAGACGCAGGCTGATGTAAGGGCCAGGGGTACGAGCGGTATCCGCTTGATATACCAGGTAGTCAGGGCGAAAATAATAAAGCCCCGTATTACGTAACAGATTACTGACACGGGTACGTTCGGCATCCAAATCGGGCACGTTAAATTGTCGGCCCGGTCGAAGCTGTGAACGTCTCCGCGTGGCTTTTAGAATACGGTCAGTACGCGGACTGAAACCGACATATTCTACTGTATCAATAAAGACTGGAGTCCCCATTCTGACAGTATATTGCAGGCGCGCTTTCAGCGAATCACGCGGATGAATAAATGTATCGCACGACACAGCCCCATTGAAATAACCGTAATCGTGCAGTAAATTGGTAGCAGCACGCATACGAATGTCGGGCGCTACTGCGGACAATAGCACAGGCTTGGCGCCAAAACGTCGGAAAATCCATCGCCCAAGCCCTTTCTCGTACTTGGAAAAGCCGTTATAAACCCACAGTCCCAAAGGGAAAGGAATACGCCAGCGCGAACTACCCAGCAAAGCGTTGTTGGGCGCGGTAGCCAAGGAGGCTTTTACTTCTTCCAAGGCTGTTTGCCCTACGATGGTTACGCTATCCTGTTCTATTACAATCGGTTTCTGCCCGATGTAAAGCACTTCGCCCGAAGGCAAATGCTTGGTGGTAGAGCAGGCGGCAAAGCAACATAACAGGCCGAAAATAATCAGTCTTCTCATTTTAAAATCTCCTCCTCTTCTTTTTTCTTTCTGAAGATAAACAGCTCGCTCAGACGGTCCACTTTGCGACGAAGGACAAGACCAATACCCGTTTCGGTAATTTCACCATCTAGCACACTTTCATAATTCTTATTATAGAATACACGGATATATCTGGTACCTGATGCATCCAACCTATACTCCAATGAAATGTTGTCAATGAAAGACTCCACACTGTTGGTAGCTCCGGCTCCGGTTGAGACTTTACCTCCAATCACAATTTGTACCCGGTCATTAAAAAAACGTTGGGCGTAGCGGAAACTGTAATCTGTCTGCTCCTCGCCCGTCTCTGCCGAGGTGCGATCTTCCACTCCTACACTGATACTAGCTCCTTTCACCTGCCCAGCCAATGAGTTGATTTGGCTTTGCAATACAGTATTCAGTGCAGCTCCCATATTCAGTCCTCCTCCTTTGACCCCGCTGTTTAGATAGACACCTGTGGCCAACATGGCGATGGCCTGTTTACCTCGTTCATCAGCCCCCATGGTAATCAGTTCGTTCTGCACGGTAGCATCGTGAGGGGCAGCGATGTCAAATTGCAGCTGGGGTGAAGAAAGTCCTCCTTTGATGCTGATGGACACATCAAAATCCACCATGCGTGTAGCCCCGTTGTCACCATCGGCTACTGATGCACGTGTCTGCTCTATAGCCGTTAAATCCAACGTGGGATTCATAACATCTCCTTTCCAATCCACATAGCTTCCACGGCTGATATGAAACTCTTTCAGCGGAATAACTGGTAGCGAGTATTTCAGTAGGCCATCAGACAATGTATAACGTCCTGTCAGGCTCATATCCCCTTGTGGCGTATAACGCAAGGAAAGGTCACCTCCACCTTCCAGTTCAATATACTTACTGCGGTCGGGACTGAGATCGGCTCGCAGGCGCACTGCATCATCAATGCGTACAGCCATCAGCAGGTCAATACCTCCGGGAGACTGTGTGAGCCTCCGTACGGACGCTCCAGAGACAGTATCAGCAAAAGATACAAAAGTGACCAATCCGCTCAAACGGTCGTCTACAGTCAAGGGCGAATCCGTTAACACATAAGTGAGGTTTGTGCTGCCCAACAAATGCATGCTACCACGTACTGACAGTGCATCGATAGGACCTTTCACCGTTGCATTCAGGTTGGTTATTACCTTACCGTATACCAAACTGCCGCGGGTACGCTTGGCATCTAGCAACGTATAAGCGTCAGCGTGTAAGCGGAGGTCGGCCAAGGGACCTTGCGGTGCGGCCAGGTTCACTTCACCGTCTATGGTAAACGGATTGGTTCCTGTGGTGTAGATGGAAAAAGCGTCCAACTTCAACCGACCATCTTCCAAGCGAATGGGGCGATTTGACAAATCGTAACGTGCTCCTAATGCGCTTATGTACACCGATGTGCTGTCCAACGTCAGGCTTCCGGCCGTCAAAGGTTTTTCGGCTGTGCCCATCAGGTGGAATTCACCGTTAACTTGGCCTGCCAGCCGTGCCATACCGTCCGGTATAAAAGCGTTCGCCACTTGTAAGGGTAACCGCTGAATGGTCGCACGAAGGTTCATTGGCGTTTCCCCTTCCCGAATCTCGGTGTCCAAAATTCCTTTTAGGTTGACCACCTCCATACTGTCCAATGTCAGAGCAGCGTTCAAATAATGCTTCCCACCTTCACGGGGCAACCAAGACACGTTTGCCCCAATGTCTCCCACAGTCTGTTTTTCGTAAGTCAATTCTTTTATGTCGGATCGACCCGTCACTTGAAGAGCCTCCCTAGTCTGCAGATAGTGTCCTTCCACCGAGAGCAGTCCTTTCAGTTGCGGCAAGTAAGGCATTATTCGGCTCAGTTCGCTCAATCGGAAGCGCGTCAGTGCTATCTGTATGTTCTGCAATGAAGCCGTGTCTGCCAGATCGGACATCATACGCAGACCAATACCGTCATCACTACGCATGTCCACGCTTGCATACACATGTCCGTCGCGGTGTAAATACACCCAATTGGCTCTGTTAGCGAAATTGAAACGGCGGTAAGCGATGATGGGCTGTTCCGGAAGCAGGTTCAACAATAGTCCGTTACCCCGTCCGTAGCCTTCGATCAGCGGGCGGGCATTTACACCCAACAGAATACCGATATTCCCTTCTCCGTCTACGTACTTTAAGGTTAGTTCTGCATCCTGGCTCCGCATTTCACCCGTCAAGGTTGCACGACATACAAATCTAGGATTCTCCGGTCCGTTGACTATACCTCCTTGCAGACGCATCCGAGCGGAATCTTGATGAATGGCAAAAAAGAGTGTATCTAGCCGCAACGAATCGGTCCACAATCCTAAGAGATTTGTCCGTCCGTTGATACCTCGTCCCGGTGTAAGACTGAAGTCCAACTTAAACTGATCGAAGCAGATTCCATTTCGTCGGAGACGATTGCTCAACGGATTTTTGGGTCCAGCCTGCATGTATAGTCCTGCCGAAGGCAAGGCCCGTCTCAATGCAGCGTGATTCAATGCCCGATCCTCCAGTTGGTCCGTCAGGATTTCCGTCAATCGAATGCTCCGTTTTAACAGACGGTCAACAGTTTCACGAGCATGGAAATCCATCCGCAGATCACCCGCTCTCAATGTCAATCCGATGGAATCACCCGCTTGTGCTGTCAGTCCGACATTCCGTAGCGACTCAGCCCCCCATCGTAAAGCATCCAACTGTAATTGAGCCCGCAGTCGGGTTTGGGGAGAAGAGAAGTCCGTCCCCAGTCCCCGTGCCTCAGCCCGTAGTGTCAGATGGCGCAGGCTATCGCTTGGCAAGAAGTGATGCAAATCCAGCGAGTCAACGGTAAGTTTCGCTTCGTATGCTTCTGTAATGAAATGGTATTGTGCGTCCGCCTCCAGTTTTCCCGAGTTTTCTTCCATTTTTATTCGGGCAGATAACACTTCCCCTTGTAGTCCCAAATCCGCTTCCAGAAGCATACTGTCTGGAATAGCCATTTTTGTTTCCGGTTGCAGATTTGCTACACTTTTCAGAAAATCTAGACTACCAGTCCGCATCCGCAGGTTCATACGGAGATCACGGTGCAGAGTATCTATCAGATGATGCAGTTCTCCCCTACCTTCTAAAGTAAAAGCACCTGGCAATTCGGCTTGGAAACGGGTCAAGTTCATTTGGGCCAGATTGCCTACAGTTTCTACTCGTAGGTGCAACGGATGGAATGGATAATCGCGCCGGAATGCTTCGGGCAAGTTTTTCCCTGTCAACAACAGGATATCCTCTTTACCGATACGAGCGTCCAACCGGGCATTCAGACAACCCCGTTCCGGATTTTCTATCAGTTCTGAGCGAGCATCGGTTTGCAGATTGATTTCGCTATGTGGGGTAAGCAGCCGTAAATTCGGAATACGTACGCCTTCGGTTGAATCGGCACGAAGATGTCCTGTCAGAGCCGTCACTGATAGTCCCGAACCTTCATTTAGTCCCAAGTCTGTCAGGTCTGCACGGAAAGTTTTCCCCTGCCAGAACACGGAATCCAGACCGACATGTACGTCCCGCAGGACCAGTCCATAATCCAACGATGCCCCTTCCAAACGGAATGTTCGCCAGGCATAACATTGCTTGCCCAAGTCGGCTTCGGCTTGTTCCAAACGCAATTCCGCCAACTGCGACTTCAGCGAGATCGAATCTCCTGGGAACTGAACGTCCGCTGCCACGTTCCGCATGCGTAGTTCCTTCAATTCCATTGTCCACCGAGGTAAAACCGATACCGAGTCCGACGAGGAAGACTCTAGACTGTCCATCAATGCCACCTTCATTCGAACGTTCTGCAACTCGATACGGTTTAATACGGCGTGTTGCTGCTTCAGATCAATGCCGTGAGCAGAGACAAAGAAGTGTTCCAAACGGCCTTCCACGTGCATATTCTCCAATAAGCCAACCGTATTTAATTGAACGTCCTTTAATCCAATACCGTCCACATTCACTTGTCCATGCAATAACGGACGGATTTGTACACCTATTCGCATCTGTCGAACGTAAAGCAGTGTGTCCGGTCGGTTTTCCTTGTGGGTCGTATCCGTTACCAACACTCCCCGCACCTGCAAATTCAACGGGAAGTGCAGCTCCACACGCTCCACCGCCACCTGTAGATTCGTGTGCTCCGCTACCAACCGTACGACTTGTTGTTGTACGAAGTCTTGCACTGGAGGTACATACAGCAGTACCGTCATTACGACCAGCAAGCCTATAAAACTCAATAGTACCCAAAGCCCTATTTTTATTGTCCTAAGCATGTCCGTTTCCTTTTGTAGTCATTCAGTTTTGTTCGTTTCTGCAATTCTTTTCTCTCCTTCCTCCATCACTTGTCCAATGCCCAACAGTGCCTTCTTTACACAATCTTTGATTTCTTCCGTGCATTTTCCTCCTTTCAGTCCTTCTAGTTTACGGAGGAGTTTTACGATGTTGCCAACTCCTATTAGCGTGAAGAGCGGAATCAGTTTATGTGCTACCGCCGCCATTTCTTCAGTATCGCCTTGGCGTGCAGCCTGTTCCAACCGTGAAGCGTTACGTTTTGTCTCTTTCACAAAGGTCTGCAAAATGTCTTGCGCAGCTTCCGGGTCATCAGCTGAGTAAGCCATCAAGGCTGAAAAATTCGGTTCAGAATCGTATGGAGCAGTTGGAGCAGTCTCACTACTCATCCCCCCGTACAATTCCGTAGTCAACTCGTCCAGACGGAAAGGTTTATGTAACAACCCCGCGAAGCCCAACTTTGTCATATTCTCTTTCATCGTATCTGCACGAGCGGTTACCGCTATCACCGGTATGGTACGTGCTTGTGGAATGTTGGATGCCCTCAGCAGTCGTAGCAAGTCCGGTCCATTAATGGCCGGCATCTGGATATCTGTCAACAGCGCATCAAAACGTTCCGTACGTAGCGCCTCCAGGACCTCTTCTACTTGCAGACATGTTACTGCTTCTATGCCATCTCCCTGTAGCAACAGCTTTGTCAGCCGTAGTTGCAGGGCATCGTCGTCTATCAGTAGCAGTTTCAGTGCATTTACTTGTTTTTCATCTGGGCGTATCAGTTTGTTATCCTCCACAGATTGCGTTTCTTCGCTTTCTGCTCGTTTCTCGTTGTCCCACTCCGCCAAAGGATAGAGCGGCAGTATCACCGTGAATATACTCCCCTTGCCCGGCTGACTGTCCACTTCTATTTCTCCTTCCAGCAATTCCACCAAAAGGCGTACAATGGACAACCCGAGTCCACATCCTTCCTTACCTTGCGCTGAGGGCAATCGAGTAAATTCTCCCCAGATACGGTTACGTTCCTCCACCGTCATTCCAAGTCCTGTGTCTACCACTTCGAGCCGTATTGTCCGGCGTATTCGGTCATAATTAGCCTTCAACGTCACTTCTCCTTGTTCTGTAAACTTTATCGCATTTCCCGTCAAGTTCATCAGAATTTGTCGAATACGCATGGGTGCTCCCACAAACCGTCCTTCTAGCACCTTATCAACTACGGTCCGTATTTGCAACTTTTTCTCATCCGCCATGGGCCGGAAAGCATCAGCCACCTCTTCTACTAGTCCGGCTGGACAGAAAGTCACTCGTTTTATCTCTACCGCACCGCGCTCCAGCCGGTGAAACTCCAGCAAATCCGTCACCAACTTCAGCAGATGGTCCGCAGCTTTGTTCATAGACTCTAGGTAGAAGCGTTGACGCGCATCGTCCGTCAGACGCTCCAGCAAGTCCGCATAACCTTTGATGGTGCCCAAAGGTGCCTTAAAATCGTGTGTGATGGCCAACATCATTCTTTCTCGTGTGGCCAATAATTGTTCTGCCCGTGCGCGTGCTTCTTCCGTCTGCTTCCGATAACGGTTGTTACGTGCCACATCCCTGCCTATCACCAGCAGGAATACCGCTGCTAGCGTAATTCCTCCTGCAGCTATTCCCCCCACCGTTCGTGCCGCATGCAACCGTTCCTCCTGGTCCTTTTGCTGTTGTTCCTTCGCCCGGGCTAATATTTGTCGCTCCTGTCCCTTTAGCAGGCTGTCCATGCGCGCGCTCAGTTCACGATCCATACGTCCCCAATATTGCTTTCTTCGTTCATCGCGTTCGGCCTGTTCCGTCCGTCCTCGTGCGGCATCCTGTAACATAGCCTTCAGAGAATCCACCGGATTAATTCCCTCATACGTAACCGTGTCCGTAGCTATCTCCGTGGTGACACGTACATGTATGGTCGTATCTGCCTTGGGAGGTACGAAAGCTTCCCCCAACCGTTTAAAAAAACCTTTCTTTTTGGGAACGGGAGTCCGCAAGGTGTCGTGTCTGGTCACCACTTGCCTCCTCACTTGTTGCCTTATCACCACCGTATCCTGTTTCTCAACGATGCGTGCTATATCCACATCAGTCAACAGGCTGTCTGCTGTACGACTCATCCAATTGAGCATTCTCCGTGTGTTATGGTCCTTTTGCCTAAGTAAGACCTGTAGGCTGTCCCACACGACCGTATCACCCGTTTCCGGTCGTGTCAGACGTTCCATTTGTTTATTGACAAAAAGCAGGGTGCCTAACAAGACACTTAGCATGAGGACAAAGCCGATACCGATTTTTATTCTTGATACACTTTTCACCTTCGTTTATATAAGATTATGCTCCCGCTCCGCTTTAGGCTTGCCGGGTGTTTTGTAAAATCGAGACTAAGATAAGATTAATAATTGAAAATAGGAAATAGGGAATTGATTATTTAATAAATGGGATGAATTTATAAAATCTATCCATAATTCTATAACATCCCGTTGATTCGAATACGTTATCTTTGCCGTGGACTGAAAAGGAGTAAACGATGGATAAAAAGAATACAACCCGACAAGAAACCTTCCCCATCCTGGGGATGAGTTGCGCCGCCTGCGCCGCCCGCGTGGACAAGACGCTGAACAA
>CALUOV010000006.1 GCA_944322275.1 uncultured Bacteroides sp.
GAGGAAGGCAACTTCGGCGGCAAGGGTAGCGAGGTGCATAAGGCTACGGTAGTGGGCGACACGGTGGGCGACCCCTTCAAGGATACTTCCGGCCCCAGCCTGAACATCCTTATCAAGTTGATGAGCATGGTGGCTATCGTCATGGCGGGACTGACCGTTTCGTGGAGCCTCTTTTAAGAAGAATGATGAATGAAGAACTAAGAATGAATAATCAGGCTGTGCTGTCAGTGTACACACTATCCATGCCACCTGGCAAATTTTTCATTCTTAGTTCTTCATTCATCATTTTACGAGTATCACTACCGGATTATCCTCTTCACCCAAGTTGAACAGTGGGGCAAGAGCAGGATTGTTTTTGGCTTCGGGATGCTCGTCCAGCCATTCCAGAGCTTCGCTTGCTTCTACGATTTGGGCAAACTCACCCTGCGTGCCGCAAGTGCCGGGCTGGAAGGGAAGGAAGCCGTTTACATCGTCGGCAAAGCCTTCTTTTTCTGTGGCCATGCGGGTGGTGCGGGCTGTTTTGTCATAGATGCCGTTCAGTACCTCCGGTTCGTCTTCATACAAGCCCCGTACGCATTGGAAGAAAATGAGGTCTTTGTTCTCCAGCATGACCGTGGGGAGCAGTTTCTTGTTGCTGCCCGATGTCTCTTGACGGGCTTCGGCCGGGAAATGCCACTTCCCCGTTTCGAGGACGGCATAGGGCGTGACGCTGCCCGAACGTGCTATATGATAGAGGGTGTCTATGAAGATTTCTTTGAAGCGCAGTTCTCCTTCCATTTTCCACAGGAAAGGAACGTTAGCGATACTGGTAGAGGCCGTCCCGTTTTGGAAGCGGGTGAAGATGGCTCCCATGTTGCCAAACTTCTTGACGTAGATGGCGGAAATGTCTGCAATTCCCATGGGCGGAAGGGCAGGCAGGAGGCTGTTCATCGTGTCGGCCACTTCTCCTGTCTCAGTGAAGAAGGTTAAGGAGCGGTTATGCGTGTTTTGCTGTCCGATGTTATTGTAGTAGCCCACGGCCAGTGTGTCGATAAATGCATAGTCCGTAGGCATGGCGGGCGGTGTGGGCACCGGGTCTTTCCCTTGATAGTTGCCTTGCAAGTCGTACTTCTGTAGTTGGTTAGGTTGGCGGATGAAGTAAAGCAGGCCGTTGCGCTCATTGTACGTGGGCAGTCCGCCTTGCGAGTAACCTTCCGGGTCGTCGCCCACGTGTCCGATGCTGTTCAGAAAGCGTCCCGTCTGCTTGTCGAAGCTATACAGGTCGTTGCCCGACTTCACCAGAATCTGTTTATCCAGCACTTTGATTTCGGGATTGCGGCCTATCAGGCACGAGTCGTTGGTTTCCAAAGGCACGTAGCGCACGTGGGTTCCCAAGTTTGACAAATTCAATGTATTCAGATTTTCCATGGCACCGGCCACATCAATGTGCATCAGTGCCTCATCGTCCGTCTTCTGCGGAGAAGGCTGGCAGGCACCCAAAAGAAGACTTGTCAAAGCTGCTATACAGCCGTGTTTCTTGTTCATAATAAATGCTTTTATAGTATGATGCAACAAATATAATGAAAATTCACGCCAATATCAATGAATCTCCGGGGAAATTATAACGAACACCAAAGCGTCACCAGAAACGGCACACTGAAATCGACCACAAAGCCGTGGAAGATAGACACTATGACCAAATCCTGACCAGCCGTCTGCATGATGACGGGTAGGGTGGTGTCCATTGTTGTTGCGCCTCCGGCCGATATGGGGGCTAGCCGTCCGAACCAACGTACGAGCAAGGGCGCTCCCAGCAGTGTGATGAGCTCGCGCACAATATTGGTAAGCAAGGCTATCGTGCCCAGCTCGGCGCCTTTGTATTCGGTGATGAAAATGCTGGACAATGAATAATAGCCGAAGCCCGAACCGACGGCCAGGCAATCCGTCAAGCTGCGATGGCTCAGCAGAAGAGCGATGAGTGCCGATCCGGCCCATGTCCCAATGATGGTCAAAAAAGGCAGCCAGGCCAGGCGCAGATTGAGTGTACGAAAGCTGCTCAACGTCTCCGGTTGATGTCCGACACTTAGGCCTACACATCCCATCAGCGCGCACAAGGCATAAAAACTTATTCCGCTTGTCACCAACTCCTGCGATATGACTCCGAACAGGCCAAAGCAAACTCCCGCGAAAAAGAAGCCTACGATGACAGCGCTGCCTCTCAAGGCACGCAGCGTGCTTCCGCCGGACACAGAAGAAGACTGACGCGCACCATTCCTCCCTCTGGAAAGCATTCTCCACAAGAAGCAGGCAGCCACGGCGCTGCCCAATGTGCCACCTGCGGCCAAGGCTCCGGCCTCCAGTCCCAATGTCGGGAGGCTGCGCATCAGCTCCCCATTGCTCCCCACCTCAACGCCCAACAGGAAAAGCAATGCCCAAATCAGCACATTGATGACATGCCCCAGCTGCTCCATTCGCCATTTGCGCGCCAAATAGCCGATGAGCATCCCCGCAAGCATTACGATAATAACCGAAAACATGGTCATATTCCTTCTAAAAGAGCACAGAAAGACAGCCTATGACTATGCGAGACATACTGTCTTCCTCCTCCAAACATTGTGTCTGGCTAAGCGAAAGATTGATTACCCTTACGCTTCACCTTGTCCGGCAAACTCCATCAGGTAAGCTTTCACAAAACCGTCTATCTTGCCGTCCATCACTCCGTTCACATCACTTGTCTGATAGTTCGTGCGATGGTCTTTCACACGGCGGTCGTCGAAGACGTAGCTGCGGATCTGCGAGCCCCACTCAATCTTCTTCTTGCCGGCCTCTATCTTGGCCTGTTCGGCCATGCGGTGCTTCATTTCCTTGTCATACAGCATGGAGCGGAGAAGGCGGAGGGCGTTCTCTCTATTTTTAGGCTGGTCGCGCGTCTCGGTATTCTCAATGAGGATTTCTTCCTCCTCGCCCGTATAAGGGTCTTTGTATTGATAGCGCAGGCGCACGCCGGATTCTACCTTGTTTACATTCTGACCGCCCGCGCCACCGCTTCGGAAGGTATCCCACGAAATGCGCGCCGGCTCAATATTCACCTCAATCGTATCGTCTACCAAGGGAGTGACGAATACAGACGCGAAGGATGTCATACGTTTGCCTTGGGCGTTGTAGGGCGACACACGCACCAGTCGGTGTACACCGTTCTCCCCTTTCAGATAGCCATAAGCGTAATCGCCACTTATCTCGATGGTGCAGGTTTTGATTCCCGCTTCATCGCCTTCCTGCAAGTTGGCAATGACAGCTTTATAGCCATGAGTTTCGGCATAGCGGAGATACATGCGCATCAACATGCTGGCCCAGTCCTGACTCTCGGTGCCACCTGCTCCGGAGTTTATCTTGAGCACGCAATCCATTTGGTCGGCTTCATCACGTAGCATGTTCTTCAGTTCCAACGCTTCAACGGCCTCCGAAGCTTTCTTATACGCCTCGTCTATCTCTTCCTCGGTCACCAATTCATCCTTGTAGAAGTCGAACGCCAATTGCAGTTCGTCAGACAAAGTCTTGACCTCGTTGTAACCGGCAATCCATTGTTGCAGGCTTTTCACTTTCTTCATCTGCGCTTCAGCCGCCTTTTGGTCATCCCAAAAGCCGGGCGCTTGGGTACGGAGCTGTTCTTCTTCCACTTGAATCTTCTTCCCGTCTATG
This sequence comes from uncultured Bacteroides sp., assembly GCA_944322275.1. GTDB lineage: Bacteria > Bacteroidota > Bacteroidia > Bacteroidales > Bacteroidaceae > Bacteroides. The sequence continues at coordinate 3,679 of CALUOV010000006.1, forward strand.
TCCAGATAGCGATGCAATGCCTCAGTGCGGTCCTTGATATCTTTCAGTTGTTCAGCAGTAATCATAATAAATTATTTTCGTTCAGGATGCAAAGGTATGAAAAAAACAGATATATTTGCAGGCAAGAACACTAATAAGTCTATTTATGAACGCATTACTTAGAAAAATCGGCTTATCGCTGCTTGTATTGGCGGCTTTGAGCCTGGTTAGTTGTACTTCCCAAACACCGGAATACAGCTACGAGACAGTTCCCAACGACCCGCTACAGGCGCGTATCTACACACTGGATAACGGGCTGAAAGTGTACATGACCGTCAACAAGGACGAACCACGCATCCAGACATACATTGCCGTGCGTGTGGGTGGCAAGAACGACCCGGCTGAAACCACCGGACTGGCACACTACTTTGAACACTTGATGTTTAAGGGCACCACTCATTTCGGCACCCAGAATTATGAGGCCGAAAAGCCCTTGCTCGACCAGATTGAACAACAATTCGAGGTCTATCGCAAAACTACGGACGAGGCCGAACGTAAAGCTATATACCATGTTATCGACAGCCTTTCCTACGAAGCATCGAAGTATTCCATTCCCAACGAATATGACAAGCTGATGGCTGCCATCGGCGCCAACGGAACGAACGCTTACACCAGCTATGACGTAACTTGCTATACGGAAGACATTCCCAGCAACGAAGTGGAGAGCTGGGCACGTATTCAAGCGGAGCGTTTCAAAAACTGTGTCATTCGCGGTTTCCACACGGAATTGGAAACTGTATATGAGGAAAAGAACATGTCGTTGACGCAAGATTCGCGCAAAGTTATTGAAAACGTATTCTCCGCCCTTTTCCCTCATCATCCCTATGGCACTCAGACCGTACTGGGCACACAGGAACATCTGAAGAATCCGTCCATCACTAACATTAAGAATTACTATAAAGAATGGTATGTGCCCAACAATATGGCCATCTGCCTTAGCGGTGATTTTGACCCCGACCAGATGATTGCCACCATTGACAAATATTTCGGCGACATGCAGCCCAACCCCAATTTACCGAAGCTGAATGTAACGAAGGAAGAGCCGATAACAGCACCCATCGAACGTGAAGTCTTAGGCCTCGAAGCTGAAAACATCACACTGGCATGGCGCTTCCCGGGAGCGGCCAGCAAGGAATTGGAAACGCTGAACATCATTTCGCAAATTCTGTATAACGGACAGGCCGGATTGATTGACCTCGACTTGACCCAACAGCAAAAGACATTGTCGGCTTTCAGTTTCGTCTATCCGTTGTCCGACTACAGCATTCTGCTGATGCAGGCACGCCCGAAAACCGGACAGACTTTGGACGAAGTGAAAGGCCTCCTGCTGGGCGAAATAAAGAAACTACGCGATGGTGACTTTGACGAGAAGATGATGGAAGCCAACATCAACAATTTCAAGCTCTATCAACTTTACCAGACAGGCAGCAACGCCGGACGCGCCGACTGGTTTGTACAATCATTCGTCAATGGCAGCAATTGGGCCGATGAAGTAACTTCGCTTGACCGCATGTCCAAACTGACCAAGGAAGACATCATGGCCTTTGCCAACCAATACTTGACAGATGACAATTATGCCGTCATCTACAAACGGCAAGGCAAAGACCCCAACGAGAAGAAGATAGACAAACCGCAGATTACGCCTATCGCCATGAACCGCGACACGGCCAGCGCTTTCCTGAAAGACTTGCAGGCCAGTGCAGCGGCTGCAACACCTATTGAGCCGGTGTTCTTAGACTACAACAAAGACCTTTCACAACTCACCACTGGCAAAGGTGTGCCCGTGCTCTACAAGCAGAATAACAGCGATGACCTTTTTGAATTGGTTTACCTCTTCGACATGGGTAATAACCAAGACAAAGCCCTTGGCTTCGCCGCCCAGTACTTGGAGTATCTCGGTACCAGCGACATGACTCCTGAACAGGTGAAGAGCGAATTCTATCGCATGGCATGCAGTTTCTACGTATCGCCGGGTAACCGTCGCACGTACGTCACACTGAGTGGTCTTAACGAGTACATGCCTCAAGCTATGGCTCTCTTTGAAAAACTGTTGGCTGATGCGCAAGTAAACAAGGAGGCTTATGGCAATTTGGTTGCTGATCAACTGAAGAAACGTGCAGATGCCAAATTGAATCAGATGCAGAATTTTGCACGCTTGATGAACTACGTATATTATGGCCCGAAGAACCCCGCCAACACCTTGTTGAGCGAAGCCGAACTGAAAGGCATGAACCCGCAGGAATTGGTAGACCGCATCCATGAACTGAACGGTTATAAGCACCGCATCCTGTACTATGGCCCCAGCACCAGCGATGAGTTGCTGACCGTATTGGACAAAGAGCACAAAACGCCTTCTACACTAAAAGAAGTTCCGACAGAGGGCAATATCGAAATGCAGCCCACCAAGGAAACCCGCATCTTCCTGGCTCCTTACGATGCCAAAAACATCTATCTGTCACAATATTCTAACCGGGACGAGAAATACGAGAGTGCTCTCGAACCTTCGCGCCAACTTTACAACGAGTACTTCGGTGGTGGTATGAACTCTATCGTGTTCCAGGAAATGCGCGAAAGCCGCGGATTGGCTTACTCAGCTTGGGCAGGTTATAACAAGCCGGGCTATAAAGACGAAGGCTATTATTTTGTGTCGCAAATAGCCACGCAAAGCGACAAGATGCTTGATGCCATCAACACATTCAACGACATTATCAACAACATGCCGCAATCTGAAGCCGCCTTCAAACTGGCCAAAGAAGGAATGATAGCCCGCCTGCGTACCGACCGCATTACAAAATCGGCTGTGCTTTGGGATTACATCGACGCACAAGATATGGGAGAGACAGAAGACAGCCGCATCCGTTTGTATAATGATGTTCAGCACATGACGCTGAATGACGTGATTGACTTCCAGCAAAAATGGGTGAAAGACCGCACCTATTATTATGGTATCTTGGGTAACAAGAAAGACTTAAACATGGAGGATTTGAGGAAGATTGGGCCTGTTACAGAATTGAGTACTGAAGACATCTTCGGATATTAAAGATTAAAAAACTCCTGCCAATTTTGTTCGGAATCGGCAGGAGTTTTTGTTGGTGTTCGATTTCAATTAAGAGCTATTATTTTACTTGGATAACCAAATACTTAGATATGCTCCAGAATTGCTCAGGATTAGTAATTTTCAATGTCAATTGACCTTTATCATCTTCTTCTAGGGCATAGGAGTTGGCCGGATGACTGGTCAATACATCGGCCGATTTAGAATAAAGTTTGATCTCTTTGGTGGTGCGGATATCGATTTCCGTGAAATAGTCCTTGTTCACATCTGCATCTTTCATGACTTCGCCTTTCTTAAAAAGCCCACTACCAGAAAGGATATTTTGATCTTTCAATTCCTTTTTAGTGCCAAATACAAACCAAGCTGTATGCAGAGTCTTGTCTTGTTGGGCTACGGTTTGTGCTTTGGCTTCGTTTTCAAGGGTCAGTTTCTCTTTTTGTGAAGACAAATCGGTCACAGCGGCATCCAACTCCTGAATACGGATGTTCTTAGAAGCTAATTCTGCTTGTAACTCCTCAATACGTTGCGCTTTGGCCTCTAGCTCTTTAGTCAGTTGTTCTACGGCGCGTTTTAATTGAGCTGAAGTGTTTTTGCTATTTTTCAGCATTTGCTGAAGTTTGGCAATCTGTTGCTTGTTCTCTTCCATCTGAGTGCGGATGAATTCGATGTCCGAGGCTATTTGTTCACGGGCTGTTAATGAACCCTCAGCCACGGCTCCCCGTTGTAGGTCTACTCTGTTTTCTGCGGCATTGATTTGGCGAAAGCCTTCTGATATCTCATTGAAGGTTCCCAGCATTTCGTCCAATTCGGCATTTCGTTGGCTCAATTCCATTTTTAGAGAGTCGTTCTCTACTTGAAGTTGACTTTTTTTCCCCCCGGAAAAGTTATCGCACGATGCCATTACGGCTGCGGACAACGCTAAAATTGCTAATTTTTTCATACGTTTTCAATTTTTACGTTTGGTTTCTTATTTTGTTTGTCTATTCCTGCTACGATAATGACGATTTCACCCCGTGGCTCATTTGCCATAAAATGCTCCACCAGATCGGCCAGTGTGCCCCGGACAATTTCTTCGTGCACTTTGGATATTTCTCGCGCTACAGCAGCCTGCCTTTCCGATCCGAAAAATTCCATGAATTGGGTCAACGTTTTAAGTAGGCGATAGGGCGATTCGTAAAAAATGAGCGTGCGCTCTTCCTCACTCAAAGCTTTCAGGCGAGTGGCACGGCCTTTCTTTTGAGGGAGGAAGCCTTCGAAGCAAAAGCGATCACATGGGAGACCGGACGATACTAAGGCAGGTACAAAGGCTGTAGGACCGGGCAGACAATGCACTTCAATCCCGGCTCGGGCACATTCGCGCGCCAAGAGGAAACCGGGGTCTGAGATACCCGGGGTGCCGGCATCGGATATCAAAGCGATAGTTTCGCCACTCATGATGCGCTTCACCACGTTTTCTACTGTTTGGTGCTCATTGAATTTGTGATGAGATTGCATGACATTCTTTATCTCAAAATGCTTCAAGAGGATGCTCGATGTACGGGTGTCCTCTGCCAAAATCAAATCAGCTTCCTTCAGCACTTGGATAGCCCTAAAGGTCATGTCATCTAGGTTCCCTACCGGTGTCGGTACTATATACAGTTTTCCCATTTTGATTTACTTCATTGAAGTGTTTACGCAAAAGTTCCATAAAGTCAGTCATCGCTTCGTTATCTTCGGGCACTGACACTTCGTTACAAAACAATTCGAGGGCTTTCTCCAAAGAGTCTGCCTCGTTCAGTACATCCAGCAAGCGGTTCATCCTTGCGGCATTTCCTTCGAACAATTCGCGCGTAAAACGGAAAGAGTCGTTCAAACTAAAAGCGTGACGCAGGCTTGTGCTCGACTTGACTCGGTCATTCAATCGCGGAGACGGAACGGAGGCTATAGATACCGGATCATCGGCTACAGGCGTTGGTGTAGACAGATTCTCTGTCTTTTCTAATTTACGCTCCAGCTCGTCTATTTGCTCGCTCAACTGACAGATACATGCTTTCAGCGTCTGTATCTCCACTCGTATGTCATCCAACCATTCTTTCATATATCCCCAAGTCTTATTGGTGTTATAAACGCAAATGTAGAAATAAATAATGAAAAAAACTCTATGAGTAAACAAAATGATTAATTTTGTGCCAAATTAACAAGAAATATAATGGTAGTATACTCAGAAGACCATATACAGGAAACCAGACGACGGGGGCGAATAGAGGTTATATGCGGCTCAATGTTTTCGGGTAAGACGGAAGAGTTGCTCCGTAGGTTAAAGCGTGCAAAGTTTGCCAAACAGCGGGTGGAAATCTTTAAACCCACGATTGACGTGCGTTATTCGGAGGACGAAGTCATTTCGCACGATAGTCACGCCATTGCATCGACTCCGGTGGACACGCCCGCCAGTATCTTGCTTTTCACCTCTGAAATAGATGTGGTAGGCATTGATGAAGCTCAATTTTTCGATAATAGTTTGATAGACGTCTGTAACCAGTTGGCTAATGACGGCATACGGGTCATCGTGGCAGGTCTTGACATGGATTTCCGTGGAGTGCCTTTCGGGCCAATGCCGGGGCTTTGTGCAATTGCCGATGAGGTGTCGAAGGTACATGCTATTTGTGTGAAATGTGGCGAACTGGCCTCTTTCTCGCACCGCACCGTAAAAAATGATCGTCAGGTGCTTTTAGGTGAAACGGGAGAGTATGAACCCTTGTGTAGGCAGTGTTATCAAGAAGCAATGCGAGAAGAGCAAAGGGCGAAAAACGTTTAAATAATATAGTGGGTTTATGGAGCGCAAAAAGATAACTTTCGATCGTTTTATACGCGGTATTCTCATTGGTGCTACCCTTATAGTCCTATTGATGCTAGTCAAGCGTCTTAGTAGTGTGCTATTGCCTTTTTTTATCGCATGGCTTATTGCTTATATGGTCTATCCGTTGGTGACTTTTTTTCAATATCGTCTGAAGTTGAGAAGCCGTATCGTGTCCATATTCTGTACCCTTCTTACTTTGGTAGGGATAGGTGTGCTTGTCTTTTATCTACTGATTCCACCTATGATTCAAGAGTTTGGAAGGGTGAAAGATTTGTTGCTCGAATACTTCACTTCCAATAGTTATGCTGGAAATATTCCTCATAACTTGTCGGACTTTCTGCGTGACAATGTGGATCCGCAAACGTTGAAAGAAGTCTTCCAACAGAACAATCTGTTAGATGCCCTTAAGGAAGCCGTTCCACCTTTATGGTCGCTACTTTCCGGATCGCTCAGTGTGTTATACGGCGTGTTTACTATTTTTATTATTCTGCTCTATGTCGTTTTTATTTTGCTGGATTATGAAAGCATAGCCGAAGGATGGGCTCATTTGGTGCCGGTGCGTTATCGTCCGTTAGTAGTAGGCATTATGAATGACATCAAAGAGGGCATGAACAGATATTTTCGCGGACAAGCTTTCGTGGCATTATGCGTAGGGATTTTGTTCAGCATTGGCTTTTGGATTATAGACTTTCCACTTGCCATTGCTCTTGGTTTATTCATTGGGATGCTCAATTTGGTGCCATATTTGCAGATTATCGGCTTTATACCCACAATTATATTGGCAATATTGAAAGCGGCTGATACGGGTGGTAACTTTTGGTTCATTCTGCTTGCAGCCTTGGCGGTATTTGCCATTGTGCAAGCAATAGAAGATGGTTTTATTGTTCCTCGGGTCATGGGCAAAATAACAGGTCTGAATCCTGCTATTATTCTGCTATCACTTTCCGTATGGGGTTCATTGATGGGTATGTTGGGAATGATTATAGCCTTACCGCTTACTACATTAATGTTATCCTATTATCAGCGTTTTATAATCAATAAAGAAAAGATACATCATATGGAAGAAGTCGTGAATCAGTATGTTGAAGGGTCTAAAAATGAAGAAGAATGAGAAAATATATAAAAAACTTTGTCATTTCGGCAGAAAGTATTATCTTTGCACCCGCTTGACAGCAAAAATAGGTTTGATTCGCTAGCTCAGCAGGTAGAGCACAACACTTTTAATGTTGGGGTCTTGGGTTCGAGCCCCAAGCGGATCACCAATATCAAATAAAAGCTACTGATTATCAGTAGCTTTTATTTTTATAAGTAATTTTGCTCCCCCATTTTTACTCCCCCTAACTTTCAGAAGATGGTTAGGACTTCTATTGAAAGACTGGAAAATTGGGAGTAGCCATAGCAGTTTTTGCCTCTATAGTTTTATTTCGTAGCTGTTATCTGTCTGGCATCGGCCTCTGTTGATTTTGAGAAGTTTTCTTCAGGATTTGTATCGCCGTACTGCTGCTGCGTTTGACGAAGCAGCTCCATCAACTTAGCTTGCTGAGCGGCATATTCAGGTTTGCCGTAGACATTCTTCAATTCGTGTGGATCGTTGGCCAAGTCATACATTTCCCACTCATCTATATCATTGTAGAAGTGTATCAGTTTGAAGTCTTTTGTGCGGATACCATAATGGCGTTTCACTGAGTGTTCGGCGGGATATTCATAATAGTGATAATAAGCGGCCTTACGCCAGTCAGCGGGTTCGATACCTCCGCTGGTCAGAATGGGATAGAGTGAACGTCCCTGTATGTCTGAAGGAATTTTTGCTCCGGCAAAATCGAGGAAAGTAGGAGCAAAGTCAATGTTCATGGCGATGGCAGAAGATACGCTGCCTGCAGGGATAGCCTTGGGATAGCGGATGACCAGCGGCATGCGTTGACATTCCTCATACATGAAACGCTTGTCGAACCAACCGTGTTCACCTAGGAAGAAGCCTTGGTCGGAAGTATAAACGATGATTGTATTGTCCAGTTCGCCTGTCTTCTCCAGATAGTCAAGCAGTCGACCGATGTTTTCATCTACGGCCACAACGGTGGCCAAGTAATCGCGCATGTATTGTTGGTATTTCCAGCTGACTAGTTCTTTGCCTTTCAGTTTGCCGCTACGATATTCGTTGATGCGGGGCGCATAAACCGAGTCCCATTTAGCTTGCACGTCACGGGGCATCCGTTTGTAAACCCGGTATAAGCTATTGGTGGTGTCGGCTAGCAGTTCGTTACGTGTCAATAGTTTCAGATCCCAGTCCTCGGTCAACGTATGTGCTATGGACATGTCTTGTGTGCGTGCTGCGGTGCCGCGGCCTTCGTAATTGTCGAACAATGTGGACGGCTCAGGGAATTTTGTCTGGTTGAACATGCCTAAATGTCGCGGAGCAGGCATCCAGTTGCGGTGGGGAGCTTTCTGGTGATACATCAGGCAGAAAGGTTTACTTTTATCACGTTTATCCAGATAGGCAATGGTTTTGTCCGTCACCACGTCCGTCACGTATCCTTCTTCCCGAATGGGCTGTCCGTTCTCTATAAAGTCAGGATTATAATAGTCTCCTTGTTCATGTTGGCCGCTGAGGATGCACCAGTAATCGAAGCCTTGCGGCCGACTTTTAAGGTGCCATTTTCCAATGATGGCTGTTTCGTATCCCGCTTGCTGCAATAGTTTGGGAAAAGTCTGTTGGTTACCATCGAAGGTACTGGCATTATCCGTAAAACCGTTTATATGGCTGAACTTTCCAGTCAGAATGCAGGCACGCGACGGACCGGATAAGGCATTCACAGCAAAACAACGATCCATTCGGATGCCTTCGGCAGCAATACGGTCCATGTTAGGAGTTTGGATGAGTTTTCCACCGTAGCACGACATGGCCTGAGTGGTGTGGTCATCTGTCATCATGAAAATGATGTTCGGACGCTTGGCCTCTTTGGGGGATTGTGAACAGGAGGCCATTCCCGTGGCAATTAGAGGAAAACAGAATAAAGAGACTCGATTTATCATGGGAAAAATAATTATAATTGTTTCTACTATAGATGTCTTGTCGGTTGGCAAACGCACTTTGAAAGATTCTAATTATTTTGCATATCGTTCAGTCGCTTGTAATAGCCGCCTAGTGCAAGTAATTCCTCATGTCGTCCGCGCTCTACAATTTCCCCATCGTGTAGGACACATATTTCGTCCGCACCGCGGATGGTGCTCAGACGATGGGCGATGGCAATGGTGGTGCGGGTTTTCATCAACCGTTCCAAGGCTTCCTGCACCAGGCGTTCACTCTCTGTATCAAGGGCCGATGTAGCTTCGTCCAAGATGAGGATAGGTGGATTCTTCAAGATGGCGCGGGCAATGCTGATGCGTTGGCGCTGGCCTCCAGAAAGTTTACCTCCTCGGTCACCGATGTTTGTATTGTAGCCATCGGGGGTCTCCATGATGAAGTCGTGGGCATTGGCTATTTTAGCTGCGGCTACGACTTGTTCCATGGTGGCGTTTTCTACACCGAATGCGATGTTGTTGAAGAACGTGTCGTTGAAGAGGATGGCCTCCTGGTTGACATTGCCTATGAGCGAGCGCAGGTCGTGGATACGTACATTTTTGATATTGATGCCATCTATGAGAATTTCACCTTGTTGCACATCATGATAGCGTGGCAGGAGGTCTACCAGGGTTGACTTGCCTGAACCGCTCTGCCCCACGAGAGCGATAGTTTTTCCCCGCGGGATAGTGAGATGGATGTGTTTCAGAACCTGGCGGCGTCCGTCGTAGCTGAAGGTTATATCGCGGAATTCTATCTGGTGCTCCAAAGTGGGAAGCGGCTGAGGATGTACAGGTTCCTTAATGGGGTTTTCGGCCAGTAGAATCTTGTCGATGCGTTCCATTGATGCTAGTCCCTTGGGGATGTTGTATCCCGCTTTGGAGAATTCCTTCAACGGATTGATGACACTATAGAGGATCACCAGGTAGAAGATGAATGAGGGGGCATCGATAGTAGAGACATTGTTCAATATCAATGTGCCGCCAAACCAAAGGACAATGACGATAAGGCACGTGCCGAGAAATTCGCTCATGGGATGAGCCAATGCCTGACGGGTGGCTACTCGGTTGATGGCGTCACGATACTCATTGCTGCACCGGTCGAAACGGGTGGACATTTTGCCTTCGGCCAAGAAGGCTTTGATGATGCGCAAGCCTCCGAGCGTTTCTTCCAATTGTGACATGGTGTCGCTCCATTTGCTTTGCGCTTCGAGCGACTGACGCTTAAGTTTCTTACCAACGGTGCCCATTACCCAGCCCATGGCGGGCACCACGAGCAGGGTGAACAAAGTGAGTTGCCAACTGACGGCTATCAACGTGCCAAAGTAGACGATAATAAGGATGGGGTTCTTGATGAGCATGTCCAGCGAGCTGGTGACCGAAGTTTCTACCTCTGTCACATCTCCGCTCATGCGGGCGATGATATCTCCCTTCCGTTCTTCGGAGAAAAAGGCGAGGGGCAAACGCAACACCTTGTTGTATACCTGCATACGGATATCTCTTACGATGCCCGTACGGAGCGGTATCATTACCGCCGAGGAAGCAAAGTAAGCCAGCGTCTTCAGCAAGGTCATCACCGCCAGAAATACTCCTAAGATAAGCAAAGTCAGCGAAGGCCCACGGTCGGCAATTAGCTGTGATACACCATAGTAGAAATTATTCACGACAATGTCTTTCATACTTGCGTCCGCCGCATCCCACGGGATGAATTCGTAGACCTTGGTGTCCATCTCGAATAATATCTGCAGAATGGGGATGATAAGCGTAAAAGAAAAGATATTGAGGAAGGCTGAGAGCAGGTTGAGAAACAACGCCCAAACCAAATATTTCTTATATGGCGGTACAAAGCGGCGCAGGAGTCGGATAAATTCTTTCATACATTTATGTATTGATGTGTATTGAGGGGACAAAAGTAAAGAATATATTTAAATATAGCAACCGTTCAGCGGGAAAAGCCTTATCTTTGTGGGCTAAAGAAAAAGGAAGTAGATGAAAGTAATCGTAGACGATAAAATACCTTATATAAAAGAAGCATTGGCAAGCATTGCCGATGAAGTAGTTTACGTGCCCGGTAAGGACTTCACGCCCCAATTGGTGAAAGATGCCGATGCGTTGATTGTCCGCACCCGTACGCGGTGTAATCAAGAATTATTGGAAGGGAGCCGTGTGCGTTTCATAGCCACGGCCACAATTGGATTTGACCACATCGACACCGAATATTGCCGCCAGGCGGGCATCACATGGCGAAATGCACCGGGATGCAATTCGGGCTCCGTGGCTCAATACCTGCAGTCTTCTCTTCTTTTGCTTCAACAAGAACGGGGCTTTCAGCTTGAAGGCAAGAAGTTGGGAGTCATTGGAGTCGGTCATGTAGGGAGCAAGGTGGCGCAAGTAGGCCGCGAGCTGGGCATGAAAGTCCTGCTGAATGACCCTCCGCGCGAAGAGCGGGAAGGGAACAAAGGCTTCAGCCCTTTGGATCAACTTCTGGAGGAATGTGACTTACTCACTTTCCACGTGCCGCTTGTCCGTGAGGGCGAACATCCTACGTATCATTTGGTGAATTGCGAACTTTTGACCCGCTTAAAGCACCGCGTAGTCATCGTCAATACTTCGCGGGGCGAAGTCATTGAGACACAAGCCTTGTTGAATGCTCTTCAAAAAGGATTTGTGGCCGATGCCATCATAGATGTGTGGGAAAACGAGCCGGACATTGACCGCAGACTTTTAGAGAAGGCTTTCATCGCTACTCCCCACATTGCCGGCTATTCGGCTGATGGGAAAGCGAATGCCACCCGCATGGCACTCGATGCCATTTGTCGTTTTTTCCACATTGATGCACACTATTCTATTCAGCCTCCTCAACCTCTCCGGCCCTTGATCCGGGCACACGATGTGACGGAAGCTTGTCTTCAAATGTATGACCCGCGTCGGGATTGTGAAGCTTTACGTGCCCATCCCGAACAATTCGAGAAGCTGCGGGGTGACTATCCGTTGCGCAGGGAGCGGAACGCTTACAAAGTTATCCTTTGTGGACAATAACTCAAATATAAAGCGGATTAAGCGGCTTTTCCTGATAGAGAAAGTCCGCATAATCCGCTTCCATTCCCTCTCCGAAAGAATCCGGAGACTTTTTATCGTACGCTTTTACTGATCCGTATTTGGGGACAGTTTCATGAAAGCGACACGTTCACCCACACGCACGGAAACCACCACGGACCCGTAGATTGTTTTCACTTGAATAGAGCCTGTCCCATTGGTAGCTTGCACACGCCGTGAACCGCCTACAGTTCCTTGATTCTGAATCAACGCTTCCGGCCGGGTGCATGAGAAATCGATCACGTCACGGGCATCCAGGCATCTGACACCGGCCTTATCTGTCAGTTCGACATCGACACGTATGGTTTCCTCATCAAGGGGAGTCTGCGTGAGGACGATCTGCTCTGGCTTACCCCATGTACGGGTTTCGTAAAGAGGGGCTATACTGTCCGTCAGTGTTTGTTTGCCGTAAGTGGCTATGGCTTTAATTTTATTAGGTCCTTCTTGCAGCGTCACATTCCAGTGGAAGCCTGCAGCCGGATAATCCTGGCTGTTACGCTTCTTGAGTCCCTGCGATTGCCCGTTAACAAACAACTCAACTTCGGGACAATTGGAGTACACCAATATTTCTTTGGACTCTCCCGCTTTTCCCCAACGTACGGGCCATGTATGTCCATAGATATGTACCATTGGTTGTTTGCTCCAATAGGATTGGAAAACATAATAACTCTCCTTAGGCTTGCCATCACGGCTTACAACACCTTTTTGATTGACGTAAGGAACCGGATTCGTCGGTCTCAGTGGAGTAGAGAAGTCTTTAAATGTCCAAAACGCACTTCCGGTAAGCCAAGGCATCCGTTCCTGTTCTTTCAAGTGCCAGTCAAACAAACGCACGATGTAACTTTCAGACCAGTCTCCGTGGGCATCTCCTCTTGAAACATTCTCAAAATTTCCTTCGGCATGGCGGCCTGCATGACTGTCGCCTCCCCACTCGGCATGGAAGAAACGGGATGTATTCCGTACGGCATCTTCCGTTTTTTGGTAATAGTCACGGAAGTTTCCCGAGTACCATCCTGCCCAGATGCTTGGTGAATAAACATCTACTACATCTTTGCAGAAGTCACAACGGCGAATGCATGTCAACCGTGTAGAGTCTATCTGATAAGCATGATCGTGTAATCCGGCCATAAAAGCATGGATAGAATCTTTCGGGAAAGTCTCGAAATCACCAGGCCAGTCGTTTTCATTACCCAATCCCCACAAAATAATGGAAGGATGGTTATAATGACGGGTGATCATGGATTCTAACATGTCATGTGCTTGTTTCTGATACTGTGCATTACCGATGCCACCCCGGCACCAGGGAATCTCTTCCCATGCCAAAATACCCAGTTCATCGCATAGTTGTAAGATGATGTCTGATTGCTGATAATGTCCCAGACGGATAAAATTGGCTCCCATATCTTTGATTTGTTTCATCTCGGTGCGCATCATCTCTTCCGTCAGGGCGGCTCCTATCCCCGCATGATCTTCATGCCGGTGTGTTCCCCGAAGCAGTAAACGTTGACCATTCAAATAGAAAGGTCCATGCTCCTCGAAACGGAAATGGCGGAAACCAAAACGATGCGTTTCAGCCAGCGTGTCTCCATCACAGATCATTTCTACTACACATGTGTAGAGTGACGGTGTGTCAGGACTCCACAAGGCAGGACGCTTAACCTGAATGTTGCCTGCATACTCTCCTTTTTCTTTTTGAGATTCTTTGTTCAGTGGAAAACGATACAGATCCTTACCTTCGGGCGATAAGATACGGACTTCATAAGCAACATTTTGTCTCATTGAACTTCCTGACAGGGCGGGCTGTACCTTCACGGTGATTTCCCCTTGACGGCCTTTCTCATCCGTTTGGCTCTCAATGCGTACATTTTCAATAGGATAAGTGGGCGTATAAACCAAATTGACATAACGGTAAAGACCACCATATACATTAAAGTCCGACATATCCGAAGGAATCATCTGCGTGTCACGGCTATTGTCGCAACGGATGGCAATGGGGATTTTACCATTAAATCTTTTTCCCAATTCTGTATTTTGCTTCACTTGTTCCACAGCTTCAGTAATGTCCACTTTCCATTCGTCATAACCACCGACATGCTTAGCAACCAATGTCGTGTAAACATAAACTTCAGTTTTCTGTCCGGCTCCTTCAAAATCCAGATAAATCCGGCCATTCTGATAAGGATTGCTAATATCAAGTGTTGTCCGATACCATCCCGGACCTTGGTAATAGTTTACATCTGGATCTACAGCATCTTCTGCGTTGAAACAATGAGGCAGCGTAACAGTTTGCCACAAAGGAACGGATTCGGGCTGACCGGGACGTGAAGGACGCATTACTTCCCAAATGCTTCCCATGTCCTGACGTATGAATTGCCATTGCCCGTCCAAACGTATTTTACGCACTGTGGTCAGTCCCGTATCGGCAGGACGAACATAAAGCAAGTTGAACAATTCGTTATCGCCACCTTTATAATATTTTTCAAAAAGCTGCAGATAATCTGTACGCGTCATGTCCAGCTGACTATATATGCGGTAGAGGTCTTTGCAAAACTCTTGCTGCTTGAAATCCCACTCTGAAATTTGCTGGTAAGGCCATGTTTCAACGCCTTTCCCGACAAAAGGAGCAAGGAAATCTACTGCCTTGTAGAAGTTTCGTCCATCGGTTGAAGTCGCTTTGTCAATCCGCACTCCAATTTTCTTCCCCATTTGAAAAATGTCTATCAGGTGTGTCAGGTTGTACTGCGAGTAACCGAAAGCCAACGTGCGTCGCAATTCCTGAGGCTGTTTCCCGTCCGGTTCTATTTGCGTGAAGATGCGTTTACGTGGGACTGCGTTCAGAATACTTCGTGCCAGGTCTGTCTCTTCCGTATAGAGGGCAAAGGCTATCACTTGAGCGTCGTAAGCAGTCCCGTGATTATTGGCGGCGGCACGTTCGCCCTTGCCCTGCGGACTGGTAAGCATCCAATGCAGTAGTTGGCTGAACCATTGTTTCAATGCACAGGCATCTTGTTCGGTAAATGACTCTGACTGTTCCAACAATGCCACAGCATCCAACATCTCAACAAACGAATAAGTGTCCAGTACACCGTAGCTACGTCCTTTGTTATTGTCGTGTCCTTTCGCCACTTGGGCATATTCCAAATGGGGGTTCATTCGGGTATCCGCATTCAAAAACCATACACGGATAAGTTCGGTTGCCTTCTTGGCATATTTTTCGTTTCCGCTGAAATACCATGCCAGTGACAAGGTTGTAACACGAGAAGCTGTATTACCTAACGGATTACGGTCGTACTTTTCGAGTTCCGGATTCGACTCTCCGTCTTTTGTGATATAGGGTAATCCGTCCGGTTGGGCAGGATCGGGCCAAAAATAGCGCGCCAAGCTCATGTAGTCGTGCATGTCTCCACTGGCTGGTGCGGATTCTTTCATCATGACTGAAAGAGGTTTCGCTTTGAGCAGTTCATTCGCCTTCACGATAAGTTCCTGGTAAGCAGCTTTATAAGGAGGCTTTTGCAGAAAAGGCTTTACTTCGGCAAGTTGGGCGGGATCCCAGATGGACTGTGCGTGCAATCCCAAGCCTACAAGCAAAGCTATGCTGGCAATAAATGATTTTAGTTTCATAAAACAGGATTTGAAACGGTTGTTAAAAAATAAAAGAAAGAGGGAGTGCCAAAATAATAGAGAACTATATCTATTTTGACGCCCCCTCGTACTAAGATTTCAAAGAAGTCAATTATTCAATATTGACAGTCACATAGTAATTCTCCGTAAAAGCGCGTACTTCATATTCATCGGTACGCACAATAACAGTGCTTTCTACATTTGTATTGTCCATTTCTTTGGTCGGGTCGAATGTAAGTACCCGGATGGAGCCGGTCTGCCCATTCAACGCTTTGATGTAAACGTTCTGAATTCCAGCCACAGCATTGGGCCACGTCATGGAATAAGCCCCGTTGGCATCGGGAGTCAGCTGGTTACCATTCGCATCCACCACCACATAATCCGTTCCGCAAACCAACTGTGGTTCAGCATCAGGCACGGGAGAGGTATAGTAATAAACCGTGGGACTATAGGAACGTGTAAAGGCGCTCCAGAACTGAGTCGGCACTTCCACCGTACTGCCTTGGGCTACGGTATATACTTTCTCGTTACCGCCGGGATAAGCTTCGTTACACAATCCATAGTAGTAGACATGCTCCAAAGAATGGTCATAATCCCAGGCATCATCACCACAGCTCGTGAGGAAGATACTCACGGCCATAGTCAAAAATATCAGAGTCTTTTTCATAATCATGTTTTCTTTTATAGGGTTTACCAATTGGGGTTCTGGGTCACGGCACCGTTTGAGGTGGATATTTCATAAGTCGGTATCGGGTAGAGATAGTCGCGTTCCGGGTCGAAGTGACGTGAACTGGCTTCCTCTATGACGTAAAGATTAGGTTGGCCGGGATATACTTCTACTCCGTTATAATAACCATTCTCATCCGTAAAGCGGTTACCCAATTCTGCTTGGCTACGTGTGGTTTCGTTCTCATTGAAGAGAAGACCTACCATAGCTTTGGGCAATACGTCCTCTGCTGTTTTCCAACGCATAATATCATCATAGTGCAGATTCTCGTCGATGAATTCTACCATACGTTCACGACGGATTTCCTGTAGCATATCCAGTCCGTTCTGTTGTACGAAACTGTTGGTCAGGCGGATGTTGAAACCTACTCTTTCACGTACTTTGTTCACCGTCGCGTCCAGTTGCTCGTCTGTGATGCTACCGTTGAGCTCGTACAGAGCCTCCGCATACGAAAGCAATACCTCGGCGTAACGGATAATCATCTTGTCCACAGTTTCCTTACTACCAGTCGACCATTGGTCAGCCATAAAACCTTTCTTGATGGGATAGCCGTATCCGTGCGTCTGGTCATCGTTCTTAAACGGAGTGTACGGGCCTTTGTAAGCGTCCTCACCCACAGAATAGATCGTCAGCAACAGACGCGGGTCGCGGTTGGCTGTAATGTCACTGTATGACACTTCCGGGCTGATGCGCAAAGGTGATTTCTCACGGGGAAGACCATCCGCATAGAGGAAGTTATCCAACATCTGACGGCTGACGGCAGCAGCGTTCTCCAATCCGCGCGAATTGTTGTGCACGATACCCGACTCATCCGGTCCGTAGATTTTCACAAACACATTCTCCGGATTCTGACGTCCTTCACCGTCAAAATAGAACAGTGACTGGAAGTCCGGATACAGGTCGTGTTTCTTTTCTATATTAATAATGGTATCGGCAGCGTTGACGGCTCTCCGTAAATGCTCATTGGCATCGCCTTCCGTCAGACTGTGATACTTGATGTAAGTACCTTCATACAGGCCTATACGGACTATCATGGCCAATGCAGCGGAACGGGATACACGTCCCCAATCCGTATCGTTGTCTGTTTCATCAATGTCCGGCAGCCACTGTGCGGCAAACGCCAGGTCCTGATAGCATTGTTGGATGACACTCTCGCGGGAGTCACGTCCCTTCATGATGTCCGGGTCGTTTGTCGTAGTAAATACTTTCAGAATAAGAGGCACGTCACCATATTTCTTTACCAGATCGAAATAGTGGTAGGCACGGAAGAAGTGAGCCTCGGCCAACCAGCGGTTCTTTTCCTCCTCGTTCAAGTCCATGGTAGCTCCCTTAGCCAGGATGTTGTTGCAACGTCCTATTTTGTCATAAGGATTCGTCCAGTCACTGGAAGTGTTGGGTGTGGTACGGTTACCGCTGGAAATACTGTTCTGGTTGGGTCCTACCAGTTCCTCGGAACGCAAGTCGTGCGAGAAGCCGGGCAGGTCAATATACAGATAGTTACATGCGCCGCGCAGATCAGTTGCGGACTGCCAGAAACCGTTGTCCGTCAAGTCGGTTTCCGGCTCCATGTCAAGGCTACAGCCGGTGAAAGTCAGCGCGGCTGCCATGAATAGATAAGTATATATTTTCTTCATGATAATTCTCTTTTTAATAGATTTAGAAAGTAAGGTTGACACCAATCGTCCATGAGCGGAAGAACGGATAGTACGAACGTCCTACCTTGTTGCCCGCTTCGGGGTCGAATACCTCCAGCAGTTTGGAGTGTTCCCAAATGTCCGCACCTGTTACATAGATACGTAAGCGTTCGATGTATTTCTTCAGTACCGGCAATGTATAACCTACCGTCACGTTCTTCAAACGGATGTAAGCAGCGTTTTGTACCCATTTGTCAGAAGCTTCGAAGTTGAAATCATTTCCATTGTAGTTGTACAGGCGAGGCCAGTAAGCATCCTGGTTGGTCTCCGTCCAGTAATCACGGTGGATAGTCCACGGCATCTGGTAAGTGTTATAGAAAGGAGCCAACGCAGCTGCGTCAATCAACATTTTGCGTTTTCCTACTCCCTGGAACATTACCGATACATCGAATCCCTTCCACTGTGCGGCGAGGTTCAGTCCGTAGAGGAAACGTCCGTTGGAGTTGCCGAGGTAAACCAAGTCACCCGGATCTTCCGGCGTACCACTGCCGGCACTGATGGTGTGGTCCGGATTGCCTTGTGCCACATATTTCACGTCACCACCGCTTACGTTACCGTCATTGAACGACTGGTAACCCGGATGCGCTTCCTTGTAAGCCAAGTATTCCTCACGGCTGCTCCAGTAACCATCGGTCTTATAACCCCAGATGGTATTCAGTTCATAACCTTCCAACAGCTCTACCGACCCTGCCGAGATGCTGCTTGCGCCGTCATACTCTAACAAGCGGTTCTGGCTGTCAGACAGATTGAAAGCGACTTGATAGCTGAAGTCCTTTATCTGGTCTTTCCAGGCGATTTCAAAATCCCATCCCCAAGTTTTCAGACGTCCCACATTCATGTTGGGCACATCGATACCAATCAGGTGCGGCAATTGCAGGGCAGCCAGCATGTCATCATTGTATTTCCAGTAATATTCGAAAGTAGTGGTCAACCGGTTGTCGAAGAAGCCCAAATCGATACCCACGTTCGTGCTGCTGATAACTTCCCAAGTCTTGTCCGTAGAAGCGAGCGCTTTTTGGTAATAAGTGTTTTCACCCAAGTAGCTGTCATCGCCTTTGCTGATCAGAGGCAGGTAGTCGTACAGACCCAGTACGGCACCGTTACCCAATTGTCCCCAAGAGGCACGTACCTTCAAGTTGCTGATCCAATCTATATTGAACCACTCTTCCTGGCTGACACGCCAGGCAGCGGATACAGAAGGGAAAGCACGCCAGCGCTTGCTGGGAGCCAGACGGGAACTGCCGTCGTAACGGAAGTTGGCTTCCAACAGATATTTGTCGGCGAAGTTGTAATTGATGCGTCCGAAGTAGGACATCATCGCCCAAGGATCTACGTCATCAGCCAGCGTGGTGTTAGTAGGCACTGACGTGTCGTAGTAATTGAAAGAGAAGAAATCGTTGGAGTTCAAATTTTGTGCCGTAGCATTAATCTCGTCCTTGTGGTATTTCTCGTAGCTGGTACCCAACAGAATGTTGAACTGATGTTTTTCCTTCAGGTTGAAGTCATAGTTCACCGTGGCTTCCAACACATCGTGATAGTCTTCGTATTTCCGTTTGTACAACGAGTTGGGATTGTTCACCTGGTTACGTACGTTGTTTCCCAGACGGTCATACCATACCAGATGCCGTCTTTCACGTGTTTCCGTATAATATCCGGCACGGCGTGAAGCGCTCAGGTTGATGCGCAGGCCCTTCACCAGATCCTTGATGGTCAGCGTACCCTTGCCGATGAAATTTTCAAACTTGGTGGTACGTGTGCCGGCATTCTTCATGACATCAATGGCGTTAGCCTGCAGGTCACCGTTGTACAGTTGGTCATCCTCTTCCGGATTGTAGATAGGTTGGCGTCCGCGTGACGAATAAAGCAGACTCAGAACACTACCTGCTCCGTATGAATTCGCATCCCGTTCGCGGGACTGATACTGTACATTAACGCCCAAAGTCACATACTTGTTAATGTCCGCATTAAACTTTGCCATCAGGTTGTAGCGGTCTTGGCTGTCAGGACCGTATTTCAAGATACCCTGTTTCGTGTAGAAGTTACCGGAAACCATGTAGTTCATCTTCTGCGTACCGCCACTGACGGATACGGAGTGGCTCTGCTGGCCCATGACATCCCGGGTACCTTCCTCCAGCCAGTTGGTAGACTGGAACAAGTCCCAACGTCCGTTAGACAAAGGACGGTAATTGAAGTTCGGGTTACCCACCCACGAACTCTTTTCTGCGTTCCATTCCGCCGATCCTGACGCGGCTAAACGGCTTTGGTTAATCCAGTCCTGCTCTTCCCAAGCCGGCAGACGTTCGGGCATGTTGCCCGGCGTGTTGAATGCATAATAACCATTGTAACTTACGCGTGGTTTACCTTCCGTACCGTTCTTGGTGGTGACGAGTACGACACCCGCTGCGGCACGTGCACCATAGATGGCGCAAGAGGCGGCATCTTTCAACACAGATACTGATGCGATGTCATTGGGATTGAGCAAGGTCAAGTCACCTTCCACGCCGTCAATCAGCACCAATGCTTCAGCATCGTTTACTGAGGAGAAACCACGGATGCGCATACCCGAAGTCTCCGAACCCGGCTCACCACCGGAACGTAAAATTGTCACACCGGGCATTTCGCCTTGCATGGCAGTCAGCACATCCGATGCTGGTTTGGAGGCAAGCGCGTCTCCTTCTATGGCTGATACGGAGCCGGAGAGGTTTACTTTCTTTTGCACACCGTAACCCACAACAACCACTTCCTGCAACGTTTGGCTGTCTTCCGTCATTTTAATAGTTCCCTTTGCTTCCTGCGCGGTCAGTTCCAACGTCTTATAACCGATGTAGGAAAACACCAGCGTGGCGTTACCGGGAACATTCAGAATAAAGTTTCCGTCAATGTCGGTAATGACTCCCGTAGTGGTCCCTTTTTCCTGAATGGACACACCGATAAGCGGTTCGCCGTTGGTTGCGTCTATCACCCGCCCTTTGACGGATTGCTGCTGGGCACTGACCCGTGCAACAGAGAAAAGAAGCATGCAGCAACACAAGCATAGCTGCATCAATTTCCATGAATGAAATTTTTTTCTCATGATATAAAATTTTAAAGTTAATAAATATGCAGATTCGCACTTTGCGTGCTAAGTCCGCGTTAATTTTCCGCAAGCAAAAATAAGGAGCGTTAAGCGGGAAAAGAGGGAATCCTATTACTCAAAAATTCTACATACCCGTTATTTACACTACATCAAAACTTTCCCAGTTAAGTTATAAATCACTTATAATCAGATTTATATATAATACATGGATTAAGTTTATTCTATTGCAGATTGGACTTCCATAAAGATTGCTGGAAGCACTTCTCTCGAATGTTAGAAACCTAAGGGGCGAATGTTTCTAACATTCCGCCTCTATGTTAGAAACATAAGCCTCTTGGGCTAGTAACATGAAGGGTAACATTCATTGCATATTGATGGATACTTTCCCGCAGAAAAAGAGATAAATGAACATTTCATAGTACGTTTCCGATAAAATGTGTATCTTTGAGGTCTTAAAACTGATTTTATGAAACATACCACTATATATATACTCGTTGCTATCATCCTGTTACCTGTCTCCGCTCGGGCTGACTGGCAGCGCAACGTAATGAACTACACTCGCCAGACCTATCAGGCAGCTTCGCAGAACTGGGGCATTATGCAACAAAACAACGGGTGGATGTATTTCGCTAACAATAAAGGACTTTTGGAATTTGACGGAACGAATTGGACCGTATATTCCATGCGCGGCGTAAAGATAAAAGCCGTAGCGGCGGGGGAAGATGGGCGCATCTATGCCGGAGGCCTAAAAGAATTCGGCTATTTCGAACCGGATGAACGGGGACGGCTGCAATACTCGTCTTTATCTGATAGCCTTGACAAGGTGAAAAACGTATGGGGGGTACATGTTTGCGGGGACAAAGTGTTTTTCAGAGAGGATAACGTGTTCTATTGTTACGAGAAAGGGCATACGCGCCTTTTCGATGACGTGGGACTGATTTATTCTACGCTGATTGACGGACAGCTTTATGGAGCGAGTAAAGGTTTGTTCAAGCAAGAAGGCAATGGATTTGTTGAATTGCCCAATACATCGGAGTTTATAGACGGAACTTTGGAAAAGCGGGTAGTCGGCATCTTTTCTTATGGTAAAGAAAACTTACTCATTGTTACGGCTCAAAGCGGTTTGTTCCTTTATGAGGAAGGGAAGTGGACGCCTTTTCTTGTGTCGGATAGCCGGTTGGGGCACAACGTACATATATTTTGTTCGGCTTATTCGGACGGGTTGCTGGCTTTGGGGACTGTGCAGAACGGCGTTTTCTTAGTGGATCTTGCTCAAAAAACAGTAGAACACATTTCTACACACAACGGATTACAAAACAGTGCGGTGTTATCTTTGTGTTTCGACTGCGACAGAAATCTTTGGATAGGTCTGAACAATGGTATTGATTGCGTACTTTTTCATTCGTCAGTGCCGTACCAGTGTACTTCCATCGGCAGCGGCTATACTTCCTGCTTCTACAACGGCAAACTTTATTTGGGGACCAATCAAGGATTGTTTGTTAGCAATTGGCCATTGGCGTTGGGGCGTGTTCCTTTGATTGAGCAAACCCCTTGGACCGCAGGTCAGGTTTATTCGCTCAGTGTGCATCAAGGTGACTTGTTTTGTACGGGCAGCAAGGCACTCGGTGTGATAAATCCGGACGGGCAGATGTATGTTATCCAAGGGTTGCCCGGTACTTGGAGCATCAAAGAAATAAAGGGTTGCAACCGGTTGATAGCGGCCACTTATATAGGTTTCTATCTATTGGAGAAAACAGCGGGACGTTGGAAGGTAGCGGGACGGGTGAAAGGGAATCCATATTCTGCCAAATCCTTTTGTATAGAGCCCAATACCAATGCTTTGTGGGTAGCCAATAAAGAAGATGGAATTTATCGGCTATTGCTTTCATCCAATGGGGATTCCATTCTGCACGAAAAATGCTATAACTCTTCAGCCTTGCCTAAGGGAAATAACGTATACATTACAGTGGTGGACGGTAGAATTGTCGTAGCATCTCATGAAGGCCTCTTCCGATATGACAGTAGGAATGACATTTTAGTCAAGGATACTTTGTTGGAGAAAGTTGCTGATGGCCCGGCCGTTTACACGTATCTTTGTCAGGATGCGTTGCGCAACATTTGGTATGTGACAAACGGAGTCTTGAAAATATTGTATTATGACGCGTTACAGGACGAGTATGTGTTGCGGGAAGGTGAAATCTATCTGGCTGATACCTTTATTGAGGACTTTGAGCATATCGATGTCTATGAGCCGGTTGAAGGGAAAGCGTTGGTAGGATTGGAGGATGGCTTTGGTCTGTTAAGCGTAGACCGTCATGCAGGGCAGAAAAATTCCCATTTGACATTGCAGGTGCGTAGCGTGTATGCTTCCGGCGCCAAGGACAGTCTGGTATATGGAAGCAGTTATTTGCCAATGCCTGAGTGTCCGCTGCGGATACCTTATTCCTATAATTCCCTTTCCATCAGTTATGGAGCGACCAATTATGACGGCATGCAGTTATACGCTACTTGTCTGAAGAAACCTGCCCAGAAAGAAGAAATATGGACCCAACCGAATCATGTAGCCAAGCAACAATATATGTTTTTGCCAGAAGGATATTATACATTCTGTGTACGTGCTTTCATGAATAATGGAAAGTTTGTGGAAACATCCTTGTCGTTCGAGATACTTCCGCCTTGGTATCATTCTTGGTGGTTCCGTTTGAGCTATATGCTCGTCATTTGCGTAGCATTGGCTTATGGTGTTTACCGTCTGTGGTTATGGAGATCCAGGTTGTTGTTGAGCAAAGAGCAGGACCAGCAGATGTTTCAGGAGAAGAGTGAAGAGAAAGACCGGGAAATAGACTTGTTACGTGAGGAAAACTTGCGTACCGAACTGAATCATCGCAGCGAGGAGTTGATACAGACCACCTTGAACATTGTACGGAAGAACGAAATGCTGATTAATATCAGAAAAGAAGTGGTGGGCATCTCACACGCCATTAAAGAAGAGAAAACGGATATTGTGTCATTACGCCGGAAAGTCTTCCGCCTGTTGGGACAAATTGATACGAATCTGGAGCACGATGATGACTTGCAGGCTTTTCAAAACTCATTTGACTCGGTGCATCATAACTTCTTCCGGCAGTTGGAAGCTGCTTATCCCAATCTGACTTCGAAAGAAAAGCAACTGTGTGCCTACATCAAAATGAATCTGTTGTCTAAAGAAATAGCTCCATTGTTGAATATATCGTTGCGAGGAGTGGAAATAAGCCGGTGGCGGTTACGGAAAAAGCTGAATTTGAAAGAAGGAGAGAATCTGACAGAGTTTTTGCAGAATTTTTCGAGAGGTTGAGTTGGGCGGAACTTTCTTTTAATTTTCTCACCTTTTATCTGTCTACTCTCAACATGGTGAGTAATAGTTTGATTATTATTGGCTTATAAATAAAAAAACTTCATCTGACTGACGAAATGTAAGTTTCATGGCCATTCTCAATTGCCGGGAATGGCTATTTTGATTACCTTTGGACAGAACTTGAAGTATAACATTTATAAATCTATTCATCATGAAAAAATTTCTGTTCACGTTGTCACTGATGACGGCAGTATCTGTAGGAGCGCAGGATAAAATCATCAGTGAAGATTTTACGTTTGCGGACAAGCAACTGAAATATGCTTTCACGCAAATAGACGCAGTGAAAAAAGACAAACCATCTTTAGTCTCTCCACGTACGATGGAAGAGGGGCGTCTGATCATGGTAGCTCCCGGCGATTGGACAAGTGGATTCTTTCCCGGAGAATTGTGGTACATGTACGAATATACCAAAGATGCTTTTTGGAAACAGAAAGCACGGGAATTTACAGCGCCTATTGAAAATCAGAAATATAATGGCGGAACACACGACATGGGGTTCAAGATGTATTGCAGTTTTGGCAACGGGTACCGCTTGACGGGCGACACTGTCTACCGGAACATTCTTCTTCAATCAGCGGCCACTCTAATTACACGCTACAAGCCGGCTGTCGGCTGCATCCGTTCGTGGGATCATGGACGTGACAAATGGCAATGTCCTGTTATCATTGATAATATGATGAACCTTGAGCTGCTTTATTGGGCATTTCGCGAGACCGGTGATTCCACCTATTATAATATAGCTACGACTCATGCCCGAACTACCATGAAGAATCATTACCGTAAAGACTATAGCACTTACCATGTCATAGACTATGACATGGAAACTGGTAAGGTGCTTCACAAACATAACCATCAAGGTTATGGGCATGAATCGGCTTGGGCACGCGGACAAGCATGGGGGTTATACGGTTTCACCATGTGTTACCGTGAAACTAAGTTGCCGGAGTTCTTGCAACATGCCGAACACATTGCCAATTTTTTGTTTACTCATCCTCGCATGCCACTCGATAAAGTCGC
This sequence comes from uncultured Bacteroides sp., assembly GCA_944322275.1. Lineage (GTDB taxonomy): Bacteria > Bacteroidota > Bacteroidia > Bacteroidales > Bacteroidaceae > Bacteroides. The sequence continues at coordinate 29,291 of CALUOV010000006.1, forward strand.
TTATTGGGATTTTGACGCACCGGGCATACCAGACGAACCTCGTGACGTATCGGCGGCGGCGGTCATGGCTAGTGCTCTGTATGAGTTGTCGCAATATGTTCCGGAGAAAGCCGTACAATATAAAAAATGGGCCGATACCATTATTGAAAGCCTGAGCACGACCTATCGTGCCCGTCAAGATGCCGATTGTGGTTTCTTGCTGTTGCATAGTACCGGAGCCTGGAATTTTGAACGAGACGTTCCCTTAGTATATGCCGACTATTATTTTTTGGAAGCATTAATGAGGAAACGTAATCTGGAAGCTGTAGAGGCATTTGTCCGCATTGATGGACAGAATCTCGTTCGCCCGGACGGTAGCAGACTCTTTATCAAAGGAACCAATTTGGGCAATTGGTTGAATCCCGAAGGTTATATGTTTGGATTTAATAAAACCAATTCCGCCCATTTCATCCATGAAATGTTTTGCCAGCTTGTAGGACCGGACCAAACCGCCAAATTCTGGAAAGCATTCAAAGACAATTATATCACACGCCGGGATATTGAGTTCATTGCCTCCACAGGAGCAAATACCATCCGTCTGCCTTTCCATTACAAGCTTTTCACAGACGAAGACTACATGGGACTTACTACCGCCCAAGATGGGTTTGCCCGTGTGGACAGTGTCGTAAACTGGTGCCGTGAAAACGGCCTTTATCTCATCCTCGACATGCACGACGCACCCGGAGGACAGACTGGTGACAATATCGATGACAGCTATGGATACCCTTGGCTATTTGAGAGCGAAGAGAGCCAACAACTTTTCTGCAGCATCTGGAAACGAATTGCCGATTATTACAAGAATGAACCGGTCATTTTAGGTTATGAACTCATAAACGAACCTGTCGCCCCTTATTTCGATAACATGGACAGCCTGAACGCCAAACTGGAGCCTTTGCACAAACGTGCGGTGAAAGCTATCCGTGAGGTTGATCCCAACCATATCATTCTCATAGGAGGCGCCCAATGGAATGGCAATTTCAAACCTTTTAAAGATGCTACGTACGATGACAAATTGATGTACACCTGCCATCGTTATGGGGGAGAACCTACGAAAGCCGCTATTCGGGAGATCATCAACTTCCGCGACAGTGTTAATCTGCCCATGTATATGGGTGAGATTGGTCACAACACGAACGAATGGCAAGCCGCTTTTTGTCAAACCATGAAAGAGAACAACATCGGATACACTTTCTGGCCATATAAGAAAGTAGACGGTTCGTCTTTTATGGGTATTCATCGTCCGAAAGGTTGGGAACAGATTGTGAACTTCTCGGAAGCCTCACGCACATCCTATAAAGAGATACGTAATGCTCGCCCCGGTGATCAAGAGGCGATGAAGCGATTAATGGACCAATTTATAGAGAATTGCAAGTGGGAGAATTGCGAAATCCAAAAAGACTATATTCGTTCCTTGGACCTGAAAGCAGAATGATATTTTATATATGAATATCCTCAATTTGCCAAAGCATAGGATGAGAGGCAAAGTAAGTTGGCTTCTACGACCATTTCTTCTGGCTTCTATGGCCATTTCATTTGGCTTCTATGACGGTTGAAGTATAGTTTCATTTACGAAAGCGTTATTTGGTGGAATGCGGGCATTCAATTACTTTATAAATCTATTTATAAATCTATTTATAAATCTATATTATGATGAAGAAAATAATATTAGGAGGGATGTTTTTATTGTTGGCAGGAAGCCTGACACAGGCTCAAGACACCCCCGTCTATTTAGATGAAACAAAAACTATTGAGGAAAGAGTGGAAGATGCGCTTAGCAGAATGACACTTGAAGAAAAAGTAGCTATAACTCATGCGCAGTCCAAGTTTTCCTCGCCTGGTGTAGACCGACTGGGTATTTCGGAACTTTGGATGACTGACGGACCGCATGGAATTCGTCCGGAGGTCTTGTGGGACGAATGGGACCAGGCGGGATGGACCAACGACTCCTGCGTGGCTTTCCCGGCATTGACTTGCCTGGCCGCCACATGGAATCCTGAAATGGCGCAACTCTATGGCAAAAGTATCGGCGAAGAGGCCCGTTACCGTGAGAAAGACGTATTGTTGGGACCCGGTGTAAATATCTACCGTACTCCACTGAACGGACGTAACTTCGAGTATATGGGCGAAGATCCTTATTTAGCCTCCCGCATGGTGGTGCCTTATGTACAAGGTGTGCAGAAAAACGGTGTAGCCGTTTGTGTCAAACACTATGCTCTCAACAATCAGGAAAGCAACCGACACACCACTAACGTCATTGTGGATGACCGTGCTTTGTATGAGATTTATCTGCCCGCCTTTAAAGCCGCGGTACAGGAGGGAAAGGCCTGGAGCATCATGGGGTCTTATAATCTCTATCAGAATCAACATGGATGCCATAATCAACGCTTGCTGAATGACATTTTGAAAGGCGAATGGGGATTCGATGGCGTAGTTGTGTCCGATTGGGGAGGTGTACATGACACTGGAGAAGCTATTTCCAATGGCTTAGATTTAGAATTTGGCACTTGGACAAATGGACTTTCCAACGGCACTAGCAACGCTTATGACAATTACTATTTGGCCCAACCTTATTTGAAACTTATTAAAGAAGGTAAAGTTGGCACTAAGGAATTGGATGACAAAGTGCGCCGTATTCTTCGGTTGATGTTCCGTACCTGCATGAACCGTAACAAACCGTTTGGCTCTCTCTGTTCGGAAGCTCACTATGAAGCAGCCCGACGCATCGGTGAAGAAGGCATTGTCCTGCTACAGAACAACAACGGTTTATTGCCGATTGATCTAAACAAGGTGAAACGTATTGCTGTAATCGGTGAGAATGCACTGAAAATGATGACTGTGGGTGGGGGAAGTTCCTCATTGAAAGTGCAACGCGAAGTGTCTCCATTGGAAGGTATTCGTAAGCGTATAGGAAATAAAGCTGAAGTCATTTATGCCCGTGGTTATGTAGGCGATCCTTCAGGAGAGTACAACGGAGTCGTATCTGGGCAAGACTTGAAAGATAATCGGACACCGGAAGAATTGACAGCTGAAGCGGTGGAAGTGGCCAAGGCGGCGGATTGCGTTATTTTTATTGGCGGACTGAATAAGAGCCGCGGACAAGATTGCGAGGATGCCGACCGGAAATCGTTGAACCTCTCATACGGACAGGATGAACTAATTTTCGCATTGGCAAAGGCTAATCCAAACTTAGTCGTAGTTAATATTTCGGGGAATGCTATCGCCATGCCTTGGGTAAAAGAAGTGCCTGCCATCCTGCAGGCATGGTTCTTGGGATCGGAAGCCGGAAATGCTCTTGCCTCCGTTCTAATGGGAGATGTCAATCCTTCCGGCAAATTGCCTTTCACTTTTCCGGTCTCTTTGGAGGACGTAGGAGCACACAAATTAGGTGAGTATCCCGGTATACTCCGCACGGATGGAAGCAAAATTCTGGACGAGAAATACAACGAAAGCATTTATGTGGGCTATCGTTGGACTGACAAGGAAAAAATCAAGCCTCTCTTTGCTTTTGGGCACGGATTGAGTTACACCACTTTTGAATATGGAAAAATTTCCGTAGACAAGACAACCATGAAAGCAAACGAAACACTTACGCTCACCGTCCCTGTTACAAATACCGGTAAGCGCGAAGGTTCCGAAGTCGTCCAACTCTACATTCGTGATGTAAAATCCACTCTTCCACGTCCCGTTAAGGAATTGAAAGGCTTTCAAAAAGTAAAACTTGCACCGGGAGAGACCCGTAATATCTCTTTTACCATCGATAAAGAAGCCTTGAGCTACTTTGATGACGCTCGCCATGAATGGGTGGCAGAGCCGGGCAAATTCGAAGCTATCGTGGCCGCTTCAGCTACGGACATCCGGTCGAAAGTCAGTTTTGCATTAGAATGATCCGTTCTATTTCTTGCGGATAATATTCGTACTCCAACGCATGTACTCGTTTGGCCAGTTCTTCCGGTGTATCTCCCGGAAGAACCGGACAACGGTATTGGGTGATAATGTCTCCTTCATCATAATGCTCATTAATATATTGAATGGTGATGCCGCTCTCTTTCTCGCCAGCTTCTACCACCGCTTGATGCACCCGGTCACCGTACATCCCTTTGCCTCCGTATTTAGGTAAAAGCGAAGGATGGATGTTTACTATCCGCCTCGGATACTCCTGCAAGATGACATCGGGTACGCGGGCCAGAAATCCCGCCAATACGATGAAGTCTATCTTCCTCTCATGCAACAGACGGATAACCTCTTCCCCGGTAGTCCATGCATCTTTATTCATATATATACAGGATACGTCCAAACGCTTGGCGCGCTCGAATACCGGAATCTCCTGGCGGTTGGTAACCACTAGTGTAACTTGTATTTCTCCTTCTTTCGCCTGAAAATAGCGAATGATGTTTTCGGCGTTCGTGCCGTTTCCCGAAGCGAAAATTGCGATGTTTCTTCCCATAAAACCTCCTTTTTTGGCCTGTTTTTTGCACAAAAGCATGTTTTTTGTGCAAAAAACAGCATTTAATTCCTTAAATATTTGCGCAGGTAGATAAATATTTATTCCTTTGCAACGCAAAAATAAAGAAATAAACTCAATTTATTAATTAAAAACTTAAAGTTATGTCTGAAATTGCATCAAAAGTGAAAGCTATCATCGTCGATAAATTAGGCGTAGAAGAATCTGAAGTTACTAACGAAGCCAGCTTCACTAATGACCTGGGAGCAGATTCTCTTGACACAGTAGAATTGATTATGGAATTTGAAAAGGAATTCGGTATTTCTATTCCTGATGATCAGGCAGAGAAGATTGCCACTGTAGGTGATGCTATCTCTTACATCGAGGAACATTCGAAGTAATTTTATCCATCCGTTTTTCTGAACATGGAATTAAAAAGAGTTGTAGTAACAGGTCTCGGCGCCATTACCCCTATTGGCAACGGTGTTCCCGAATTTTGGGAAAACCTTGTGAATGGGGTTAGTGGGGCGGGACCCATTACTCATTTCGACGCATCTTTATTCAAGACACAGTTTGCGTGTGAGGTGAAAGGTTTCGATGCTACCAAATACATTGACCGCAAGGAGGCCCGCAAGATGGACCTGTATACGCAATACGCCATTGCCGTTGCCAAGGAAGCGGTAGGAGATTCGGGTCTTGATGTCGAAAATGAGGATTTAAACAGAATCGGAGTTATCTTCGGCGCAGGTATCGGTGGTATACGCACGTTCGAGGAGGAGGCCGGCAACTATGCTTTGCATGGTAAGGAAGTAGGCCCTAAGTTCAATCCGTTCTTCATCCCCAAGATGATTTCGGACATTGCCGCAGGACAAATTTCTATCCTGTATGGCTTCCATGGTCCTAACTATGCGACTTGCTCGGCTTGTGCCACTTCGACCAATGCCATAGCCGATGCGTTCAATCTGATTCGTTTGGGTAAGGCCAATGCTATTGTGACCGGTGGTTCGGAAGCTGCCATTGCCGCTTGTGGTGTGGGTGGTTTCAATGCGATGCACGCGCTTTCTACCCGTAATGATTCTCCCGAAACGGCATCACGTCCGTTCAGCGCCAGCCGCGATGGTTTCGTCATGGGTGAAGGTGGTGGTTGTTTAGTGTTGGAAGAGCTGGAGCATGCCAAGGCACGCGGTGCGAAGATTTATGCTGAAGTGGCAGGTGTGGGAATGTCTGCCGATGCTTACCACCTGACAGCCTCACATCCTGAGGGCTTGGGAGCTAAACTTGTGATGATGAATGCGCTGGAAGACGCAAGCATGCAACCTGAAGAAGTAGATTACATCAATGTGCACGGTACCTCAACTCCCGTAGGTGATATTTCGGAGGTAAAAGCCATCCAAGAAGTATTTGGTAAACATGCTTATGAGTTGAACATCAGTTCTACGAAGTCTATGACGGGTCATTTGCTGGGTGCGGCAGGTGCTGTAGAGGCTATCGCAAGTATTCTTGCCATTAAGAATGGTATTGTGCCTCCTACCATCAATCACGAAGAAGGTGATAACGATGAAAACATCGATTACAACATGAACTTTACGTTCAACAAGGCTCAGGAACGCGAAGTGAACGTAGCCTTGTCCAACACCTTTGGATTTGGCGGTCACAACGCATGTGTAATCTTCAAGAAATACACAGATTAAAGTCGTGTTGCGTAATCAGATAGATAAAATAAGATTCTTGTTCCACAAGGAGCGGGAGTCTTATTTTTGTTTTTACCGTATCTTGGGTTTCTTTCCGCATAATATTAAGGTTTACCAACAGGCTTTGGTTCACAAGTCTACTTCGCTTCGTTCAACTGAAGGAAAGCCTTTGAATAATGAGCGGCTTGAATTCTTGGGCGATGCCATCCTGGATGCTGTGGTGGGTGACATTGTTTTCCGTCATTTTGCAGGAAAACGGGAAGGTTTCCTAACCAACACACGCGCCAAGATTGTACAGAGAGAAACACTGAATAAACTGGCCGTGGAAATAGGATTGGATAAGTTGGTAAAATACTCCCTGCGTCCTTCTTCACACAATAGTTACATGTATGGCAATGCTTTTGAGGCTTTTATCGGTGCCATTTATCTGGATCAGGGCTATGAACGTTGTAAAACATTCATTGAAAAAAAAATCTTCAAGTACTACATTGATCTGGAACAGATGTCTCGTAAGGAGATGAACTTTAAGTCCCGTTTGATAGAATGGAGCCAAAAGAATAAAATCAAGGTATCTTTCGAGCTTATCGAACAATTCATTGATAGGGACAATAATCCGGTTTTCCAAACAGAAGTGCAGATTGAAGGCATACCGGCTGGATCCGGAAAGGGCTACTCGAAAAAAGAATCCCAGCAGATAGCGGCAAGCATGGCATTGAAGGCGCTGAAGAGTAATGAAGCAGTCAAGGAGAAAATTCGGCAAGTGAAAGAAGAAAATGCCTGCTAACCTTCCGGTTAGCAATTTCAGTTCTTCTAGAATCTTCTTAGTTTAGTAAGAAGTTTATCCGAAGCAAACCCCCATCTGACGTCCTTGTACTACTAGGTCGTTATCCTCAGTCACTATTTTCAGTTTACCTGCTATTTCTGCTAGAGGGATAGAGCTGATTTCATTTCCTTGTAAAGTGACCATACGTCCGAACTGTCCGGAAGCGATCAAGTCGGCGGCGTGACCTCCCATACGTGTAGCTAGATTCCGATCGAAAGGAGTGGGGGAACCACCTCGCTGAATATATCCGAGTACAGTCTCACGCGTTTCAATCCCTGTTTCGTATTCTATTTCCTGAGCGATGTACTCTCCCGCTCGCTTCCGTCCATCCGTAGGAATACCTTCGGCTACCACTACGATGGAATAAGGTTTTCCTTGTTTCAGACGATTCAATATCAGTTCACCGATGTTGTGTATATTATATGGTATCTCCGGTATTAAAATCACATCACCTCCACCTGCCATACCTGCATAGAGTGCTATCCAACCCGCATTATGTCCCATGACCTCTATGACCATGACACGTTTGTGCGAACTGGCTGTAAAGTGCAGCCGGTCGATGGCATCAGTGGCTATGGTCACGGCGGTGTCGAAACCAAAGGAAAAGTCTGTACCCCAAATATCATTGTCAATGGTCTTGGGAATGGATACGATGTTTACGCCCATTTCGGCAAAACGGGCCGTAGTTTTCTGCGTGCCGTTTCCCCCGATGCATACCAAGCAGTCCAATTTCAGTTTCTTTATATTTTCCACGATGAGCGCAGGTTTGTCTACCCCGTCCATCAGTCCGCCCCGTTTAAAAGGTTTCTCGCGTGAAGTACCCAATATGGTTCCACCTTGTGTCAACAAGCCGGATAAAGAAGTGATAGTGAAAGGCTCCGTTTCCATAGTCATCAACCCTTGGAAACCGCTATGAATCCCTATCACCTCCATCCCGTAATGTAGGATAGCCTTCTTGCATACGCCCCGAATCGTAGCGTTAATGCCCGGACAATCGCCTCCGGAAGTCAAAATTCCTATTTTCATATGCCCAATATTCTATGATGGTAATACGTTTATATGACGATATGGCCACAAATCCAGGCGTAAAGATAGAAAAAAATAAGGAAAAAGATAGAGGAAAATCAGAAATAAACGTACTTTTGTGCATGAAATCAAATCTATCATAGAAAGATGAATATAACAAGATTCCTCAATCGGATTTATTTCAATTCTCGTCTGAAGGAAATAGAACAGTATGCCGGTCATGCCGGAGAACTGCAACAACGTGTCCTGACCCGACTGGTCGGGATGGCCGTCTCCACTGAGTGGGGAGAGAAATACGACTACTCCTCTATCCGCACCTACGAAGACTTTAAGAACCGTCTGCCCATACAGACTTACGAAGAGATAAAGCCCTATGTGGCACGCCTCCGTGCCGGTGAGCAAAAACTTTTATGGCCATCGGAGATACGCTGGTTTGCCAAGTCGTCGGGCACCACGAACGACAAGAGCAAATTCCTGCCCGTTAGTAAGGAATCACTGCGCGACACTCATTATCGGGGCGGGCAGGATGCCGTAGCCATTTATTTGGGGCAAAACCCCGAAAGCCGTTTCTTCTCCGGCAAGGGATTGATTCTTGGCGGTAGCCATGCGCCCAATCTCAACACCAACCATAGCCTGGTGGGCGACCTCTCGGCTATTTTAATGGAAAACCTTCCTCCGTTGGTCAATTACATCCGTGTGCCCAGCAAAGCGACGGCTTTAATGGAACATTTCGAACCCAAGATGGAAGCAATAGCCCGCGAAACCATCCACGCCAATGTTACCAACCTTTCCGGCGTGCCTTCGTGGATGCTGGTGCTCATCAAGCACATCCTGGAGAAGACCGGTAAGCAAACATTGGAAGAAGTGTGGCCCAATCTGGAAGTATTCTTCCATGGGGGAGTGGCTTTTACCCCCTATCGTGAACAATACAAACAAGTGATACACAGTCCCAAGATGCACTATGTGGAAACTTACAACGCCTCAGAAGGTTATTTCGGCACGCAAAACGACCCTACCGACCC
>CALUOV010000007.1 GCA_944322275.1 uncultured Bacteroides sp.
CCGATGCTTTAAAGCAAAGGGGAACAGGACGATTGAACTGAATCACAGGCTCAGGAGATACAGGCAAAAAGCCAAAGGGCTGCTCTGCTCCGAGGAAGGTCTGAAACACAGGGGGCAGAGATGCATAGAACCGGAAGCTGTGTTCGGACAAATGAAAAACAACATGAACTACAAGCGTTTCCGCCATTTTGGGAAGGACAAGGTCTTCATGGACTTTTCCTTCTTTGCCATTGCCTTCAATATAAAAAAGATGTGTGCCAAGATGGAAAAAGGATGTATTGGCCGGCTGACTGAACTGCTTTATGAGCTTGCCGCCGCTATATTCAGATGTTGGGGACACATAAATCAGAGAAAGCCACAAAATATCGCAGCTTATAGTACATGAACCGATTTTATGGCTAACGAAAAAAGAAGGTGCATCGTGCATTACGACACACCCTCCCGATGAACCTATAATACCTGGGCAGGTAATCTGTCTTATGGCTATGCCTGTGTCCAATATTTGGACGGTAGTGTCTAATTATTAGACACAGAACTTTAGGAGACTTTTTTCAGAACATTGATATTGAGTGCGTTACGTTTTTGGCACGGTTTTGGCAAGGGAAATGAAGAATTAAGAATGAAGAATTTACCGTGCGGCATATATGGTACATACGGACAGCGCAGTCTCATTCTTCATTCCTCATTATTCAGTATTCATTAAAAACTATTTGATATGAAGCAACTTTACTATGTGATTCAGACTTTGCGCCACGCGGCGGGCAGTAACCTCTTCAAGGTGTGCTCGCTGGGGCTGGCGTTGGCGATGAGCGTGCTGCTCTTTGCCCGTGTGGCCTACGAACAGAGCTACGACACGTGTTTCCGCGACTATGACGACATCTACCAGGTGTGGATGCGCTACATCATGAACGGTGAGAAGCTGGAGTGGCAGGAACAGAACATGGGGCCTACGGTAGGCTCCATCCTGGAGCACTTCCCCGACCAGGTGGAGGCGGGCACGTGTACCAACTTCTTCCTGGCGAACGCTCCTTTGTACAAGGGCAACGTCCGTTTCGACGAGCCGAAGCTCTGCGCCGACTCACTGTTCTTCAGCACGATGGGCGTCGAGGTGCTGAGCGGCAATCCCGTGCAGGACCTCCAGCAGCCCAATGTGCTCTACCTCAGCGAGAGTCTGGCACGGCGCATGTTCGGCGACGAGGACCCCATCGGGAAAGTGGTGAGTTACAACCATGAGCGTGACCTGACGGTGCGCGGCACGTATGCCGACTTGCCGGACAACACCACGGTGAAGGCGGACGCCATCGTGTCCATGCCTCCCTCATGGGCGAAAACGCAATTGAACTATTCGTGGGACGGGGGCGACTCCTACCCGCAATACGTCCGTCTGAAGCCCGGCACGGATGTGGAGGCACTGAACGCCCGCATCGACGACCTCATCTCCCAAATGATGCCCGACCGCGGGAAGGACGGCTTCGACCTGAGCATCCGGGTGGCTCCCTTGCGCGACACGTACCGGAGTTATGACCAAGTGGCGCGCATGAAGGTCATCATGCTCGTCCTGGGCTTGAGCATCCTCTTCATCGCCGCACTGAACTATGCCCTGCTCAGTGTCTCCAGCCTGTCGCGCCGTGCCAAGGCGGTGGGTGTGCACAAGTGCAGCGGGGCGAGCGGCGGGGGCGTGTTCGGTATGTTCCTGCTGGAGACAGCGGTCATCGTCCTGTTGGCGGTGGTGGTGATGGTCTTGCTGATGGTTGGTTTCCAGGACTTCGTGGAGGACACGGCGGCTACGAAGCTCCGCAACCTCTTCACGTGGGACCGCCTGTGGGTGCCGGTACTGACAGTGCTGCTGCTCTTTGTAGTGGGCGGCGTGCTGCCCGGCCAGCTGTTTGCCCGCATCCCCGTGACGCAGGTGTTCCGCCGCTATACGGAAGGCAAGAAGGGCTGGAAGCGCCCGTTGCTGTTCGTGCAGTTCGGCGGCGTGGCCTTCATCTGCGGACTGATGGGGATGATTATACTGCAATACCAATACGTCATGAACAAGGACATGGGCTTCACCGCCGACCGGATAGCGCTGACCAGTCTCGGCAACAACTCGGACGAGCAGAGCAAGAACTTTGTGACCTTTTTCAAGAGCCTGCCCTACGTGGAGGACGTGGCCGGTGCCATGGGCGACCCGTTGCAGGGCTACAGCGGCACGATGATAAACAACGAGAGTGGCGAGAGCATCTTCTCCGCCCGCTTCGACATGATAACGGAGAACTACGCTTCCCTCATGGGCATGACCATGCTGAAGGGCCGCATGCCCCGCAACCGGGACGAGGTCGTCATCAACGAGGATTTTGCCAAGCGCCTGCACTGGACGGCGGACAATGCCGTGGGACAGGTGGTACACACCATGGGCATAACTCCCAAAGTGGTGGGTGTGGTGAAGGACTTCCAGATACAGAGCTACTACACGCCGCAGATGCCCTACATCGGCTTCGGTGCCCAGTGGGTCAACTATGTAGCCACCTTCAAGCTGAAAGAGCCTTTCGGTGACAACCTGCTGAAGTTGCAGAAGGCGGTGGCCGAGGCGTATCCCGACAAGACCATCGACATCCTGTCCATGCCGCAGATGCGTGACAATATGTATAACGCCGTCCGCGTGTTCCGCAACGCCACCGTCGTGGCAGGCCTCGTGATGTTTGTCATCATGCTGATGGGCCTCTTGGGCTACACCGCCGACGAAGTGCAGCGTCGCAGTAAGGAGATAGCCATCCGCAAGGTGAACGGCGCCGAAGCATCCGGCATATTGGAACTGTTGGGACGCGACATCTTTGTCGTGGCGGCTCCCGCCGTACTGATAGGCATCCTCGCCGCGGTCTACGTCAACCACTTGTGGCTGGACATGTTCTCCACGCAAGTGCCCGCCGGCTGGCCGATGTATGTGCTGACGGCTCTTGTCCTGCTGGCGCTCATCACGGGCTGCGTGCTGTGGCGCACGTGGGGCATTGCCAACGAAAACCCCGTCAGTAGCCTGAAGAGCGAGTAACACTCGGCGGGTGAGTCGGGTTCCATGCCGGAGGGAACTCAGTTCAGTGCCGGATGGAACTCAGTTCCGTGTCGGAGGGAACTCAGTTCCCTGTCGGAGGGAACTTTACTGACTCCGTAAGTTAACGCATTTAATATCACACTTAATATTGACAATATGATACAGATTAACGACATCAGCAAAGTATTCCGCACGTCGGAAGTAGAAACCGTGGCATTGAACCACGTCAACCTGGAAGTGAAAGAAGGCGAGTTTGTCGCCATCATGGGGCCGTCGGGCTGCGGCAAGTCCACCTTATTAAATATATTGGGCCTGCTGGACAATCCCACCGGGGGCAGCTACCGGCTCTTGGGAGAGGAAGTGGCCACGCTGAAGGAGAAGGAGCGTACGCGGGTGCGCAAGGGTAAGATAGGCTTCGTGTTCCAAAGCTTCAACCTGATAGACGAGCTGAACGTGTTCGAGAACGTGGAGTTGCCTTTGACTTATCTGGGCATCAAGGCGGCCGAACGCAAGCGCATGGTGATCGAACTGCTGCAGCGCATGAACATCAGCCACCGCGCCAAGCACCTGCCGCAACAACTCAGCGGCGGTCAGCAGCAACGTGTGGCTATCGCCCGTGCCGTGGTGACCAATCCTAAACTTATCCTGGCCGACGAGCCTACGGGTAACCTCGACTCGAAGAACGGCAAGGAGGTGATGGACCTGCTGACCGAACTCAACCGCCAGGGCACGACGGTAGTGATGGTGACCCACTCGCAACACGATGCCGGCTTTGCCAATCGCACGGTGCATCTGTTCGACGGCAGCGTGGTGGCGAATACGATGAATGAGCTATGAGACAGTTTTATTATATCCTACAGACATTGTCGCACGGACGAAGCGCGAACTTTGTGAAGATTGTGTCGCTGGCATTGGGACTGCTGATAACCATGTATCTGTTTGCCCACATTGCCGTTCAGTTGAGTTATGACAAGTTCTACAAAGAACCTGAGAAACTCTGCAAGGTATATACCGGGTGGTTTAAGGATGGAAAGACGGTCGCTTCGGAAAGTCCTTATACCATTCATCGTATACCCGGCACGATAGCCGAGGCATTTCCCGGCCAGGTGCAGGCGGCCACTGCCTGTTGTTCTCTTGTGGGCGGTAATTTCAGTCTGGGTGATAAGGAGATAAAATTGAATACCGTGGCGGGTGATACGCTCTATTTTGCCACGTTGGGGCTGGAGGTGCTGGAAGGCAATCCGCAGGACCTGGCCAATCCGAACATGGTGTTTCTTTCCGAGACGGCCGCACGCCGCCTGTTTGGTGAGGGGTCGCCTGTCGGGAAAACAATTACCTATAATGTGAGAGAACAGAAAGTGCAGATGCTGGTCCGGGGTGTGTTTCGCGACATCCCGCTTACCAACTCTCTGAACAAGCGTTCCGATGCCGTGGTGTCTTTTTCCTGTGTGGAGAAGTATTACGGATGGAATACGGGCTGGAACAGTGGCGGAAACTTTGATGGCTATGTACGCTTGCGGAGCATTGACGACCTTGATGGGTTGAACGAACGGCTGAGTGCCACCATCGCCCAATACCGGCCTCCACAGAACGAGTTCGAACTTTCGGTTCATCTGGTTCCCATCCGGGATATTCATCTCAACAATCCCGGTGTGCGGCGGAACATCTACACGATGTTGTTCCTGAGTGTGGTTCTGCTGCTGACCACCGCTTGAACTATGTGCTCATTTCCATCTCTTCGCTGACCGGACGGGCCAAGGCGATAGGCGTACACAAGTGTAACGGAGCCAACGCGGGCGACATCTACCGGATGTTCATGCTGGAGACAGCCGTGGTCATCCTGTTGGCATTGCTATTGGCGGCGGGGCTGGTTTACCTCTTCCGTGAACAGGCTGACCTGTTGACAGGTGTGCCTTTGCGGTTGTTGTTTGCACCGTCCAATCTGTATGCGCCGTTCATTGCCCTTGTCTTGTTGTTCCTCATCGGAGGTTGCCTGCCGGCTATGGTGTTCTCACGCATTCCGGTGACGCAGGTATTTCAGCGGGTTACCGCCCGCCGCAGCGGTTGGAAAAACTCGTTACTAATGGTGCAGTTTGCCGGATCGGCCTTCTTCATCGGGCTGATAGTCGTTGTGGTGATGCAATACACGCACGTGGTCTACCGTGACCGGGGGTGGAATCCCGAGCGGGTAGCTTCCGTTTCCAGTTACAGTCCGAATGTCAACCGGGAGCAACTGTACACCCATCTGCGAAACCTGCCTTATGTAGAAGCGCTGGCTTCGTCCGGTCCGTCTTGCATGGGCTTTGTTCAAAACAGGCCGATACACGATGCGCAAGGCAACGAACTGTTTCATCCGCGTAACGGATGGTTCGACAAGGACTTCGTGCCTTTCATCGGGTTGAAACTGAAAGAAGGGCGCAACCTGACAGGTGACCGCCAGTTGTTGGTCAATGTTCCTTTCTGTCGCGAAATGGGCTGGACGGACAGTCCCATCGGCAAGCAGGTGGACGAGTATGGTACGGTGGTAGGTCTGTTGGGCAGCTTCGCCTATTCCAGCGGTCCGGATGATGCGGACCCTATCATGGTGGAGTGGTACGAAGGAGTGGCACAATGCGTTTCTGTCCGTCTGAAAGAACCTTTTGAGGAGAACTTACGCCGGTTGAACGAGGAAATGAAGCAAGTCTATCCACAAGCCGATTTGCGGTTCGAGTCAATGGAACAACGCATGCTTGATTCAGCGAAGGGGATACGTATGTATGGGAATGTCCTGCTGATAGCTACCGTTGCCATTCTTTTCATTACCCTTATGGGCATCACGGGCTACGTGAACGATGAAATCCGCCTGCGCAGCAAAGAGATAGCCATCCGCAAGGTGAACGGGGCGGAGTCGGGTGACATCCTTCGTCTGCTCTCGAAAGCCGTGAGTATCATAGCCGTCCCTTCAGTGACAGTGGGCATGGTGGGCGCTTATTATGCCGGAAGAATGTGGCTGAGTAACTTCAGGGATGTGGTGTCACAGTCTGTTGCAGTCTATGCGTTGCTGGTGGTGGCGGTGGTCATTCTTATTATCTCTGTCGTGGTGATAAAGGCTTGGCGCATCGCCAATGAGGACCCGGTAAGGAGCATTAAGAACGAGTGAGAGGGAACATCCTTCTCACCCGTTCCTTCCGTAATACCGTTTATAAATGTTGCGATAGGCTTCGCTCTGCTTGAATCGTTCGATCCAGGCATTGAGGCTGTCCCGCAGAACGGGCGAGTGTTTGCCTACGGCCCATGAGTAGAATTGGGTGAAACTGATGTCGGTGGAGATGTCTATCTGGGGCATGCTGTCGGCAGCCGCGCGGGCAATGCCTTCATCGCATACGGCATAGTCGATGTCGCCATGCGCCACCATGGCTATCAGCTGTTCGGGACCGTATTTCTCTATTTCATTTATATATATGGTGTCGGCAATCTCATCACCCAGGTTGCGGATACGCAGGATGGATGGCGAGCCTTTGACCACATGCAAGGTCCGTCTGGCCAGGGAAAGTTGGCTCTTGATAAACATGGAATCGGTAGGTGAAGTCGCTTTGCGCTGCACCAATACATCTTTTTTCAGTACGATGGGAGTGGTGAGCAGTAGCGAGTCTTTGAATGGACTGACAGCGGGAATTTCGTTGGCGACGACATCGAACGCTCCTGCAGAAAGGTCTTTCATCCGCTTGTAAAAACTCATTTCAGGCATAATATCCACTTGTAGTCCGTGTTCACGGGCAAAAGCCTTAATCAGTTCGTAATCGAATCCGGCCAACGTATCCTTGTCTACAAACATGCTGATGGAGTTGTACTCCAATGCGGTGCGCAATACGCCTTTGGCAGCAATGTCAGCATAGTCGTATAAAGGAAATACGGGTTGGGGCGTCCGGTTTTTGCGGGGGGCAAGAAGAATGAACAGTGCTGCCGCCAGTAGGAATATCCCTGCATAGAGTCCCCTTCGTAGTTTCTTCTGGTCTGGTATCATATAAAAGGCATTTAGTGGCGAAGCCGGATTAATCGTAGAAGTTCCAGGAAACGCCAAGCTTTAGCAAGCGTGAGTTGATGGGGTGGTGGGGCACCAGAAACGCGTTGCGGTTACCCATACCTGAGTTGACATGGTACATCATGACAAAGATGCGGGTACGCTTCAGATGCAGGTTGGCGTAAACGTTGACTATCGGATAGCCACCCAGCTCCACGCGGTTCTCTTCGGGCTGAAGCTGGAATTGCTGGAGGGCGGGTTGATAGGCGGGCGCGTAGTATTTGGTAAAGTAACGTACATCGGCTCCCAGCTGAATGGTCAGTACCTTTTTGAAAACCTTTCCTAATATATATAAATTATGGTAGAGAGAGAGGTCGGGCAACGGCAATACCGACTCGTTGCTGGATTTCTGCCACGCCACTTCGTTGTCCAGATGCAGAATGCCCAGTTTGAAGTCCTGGCGCAGTACGGCAGACAAAACCTGAACGCTGCCGCTATGTTGTTGGGGAAGACCGTGGCTGTTGAAGTACGTATAGTTCTTGATGTTCTCCATACCTGCTTTCAGATTGGTGCGCCAGCGGTCGATGTTCAGTTCGCCTTCCACCCGTGTGCGGAACTCCTTACTCATGTCATCGTCCCACGAATAGTGGTTGGAGTGGTAGTGGCGCATGTAGAACGAGGGCAATGTGTTGCTGACATAGCCGCGGGCAAAGAAGTTCACGGTGTCCTTGCCGAGGTGGAAGTTCAAGTCTATGCCTCCATTGACACGGAACTGTCCGGCGGCTTTGCCGGCCAATCCTATTTCACCGTTCACCCGATAATGGAGCAGCGAGCCTTGTCGCTTAGCCAGCTCTCCACCTACGAACAATTCGTGTTCCGTATAGTTGAGTGAAGGGCGTTGGGCCAGTGTGGTGTCCAGATTCATCAGGGTGTATTTGCTCATTTTGTGGGACACGTAGGCCGTCAGTCCGGCTTTGGCATATTTGTTGAACCCTTCGAGCAGAGCGATACCCACGGTGTTCTTGATGCTTATGGCTACGGTGCTGTCGCTGCTGGAGCCTTCCTGCAAGTAGGTGTTTTCGTACAGCGAGTTTTCCCCGGTAGGTTCGGCTCCTGAACGGAAATGACGTCTGGATCGTTCTATCTTAAAAGTATGGATGATACTGGTCACAGGCACATATTCCTCCGTTACGATGGTATCCATCGGTACGGTGGAGGTGGTGTCATTGGCGGCTTTAAGAGGTTTGTTCCCGTCTTTCCTTTCTTCTATCTTCACTGTCTCGCGGGTAAAGCCCATGCGGTAGCGGTGGGTCAGGTAGATGTAAAAATCATGGTTACGGTTCGAGGTCTGGTCCAAGTAGACCGGGATACTGCTGGCATCAAATGTATGTCCCTCTTGTGCCATCTGTTCCGGGCGGGTGATGTATCGGTCATCCGTGATACCGCCATTCTCGTTCATCTTCATGTAGAAGTTGTTGTACATGGCCTGCATCTGGTATTTCTCACCGATGTAGCTGGCGAAGAGACCCGCATTGAAATGGGAAATAGCCTGGTTCTGATAATATCCGCGTCCGTACAAATAGTCGATATTGAAGCCGAAAGCAAACCGTTTGTTGGCATTCACGGAGAAGTAGGATTTGAAACGTTCCTCACCGTTGAGCTTGCTGCCTGCCTTGTAGTAGGTGAGGTTGGTGTAGGGCACATTGCTGTTGGTGAATTTAAAATCACCGGGCGTGAAGTAAAAACTCGACATGGGTTCGAGAAACAGGGTATGTGCCTTGCTCTGCCGCTCAAAGAACAGGCGTGACTGGCGGGGTGCTCCCAGATTGCCCGTGTAGTTATAGTGTCCGTACATGCCTTCCACCAGGTTTGTGTTCTGGAAATTCAGGTTAGCCGTATCTGCCGGGATAATGGTTCGTTCACCCAACAGCTCATCCAGTTGCCACATGTATAGCTTGGGTGGAATGCTTTCTATCTCCACATCAGTAGAGTCCTGCAGATTATCGGGTTGCGTGGACGGGTCAATCTGATTGCCGTACTGGTCACGCAAGGTCGTAGGATTGATTTGCGCCTGCACGCATATCCATCCGGCTACCAGCAAAAATATATATGTAAGTAGAATCCGTTTCATAATCAGGGGGCAAAGATAATGCAAACTGAGCGCAGGACAAAACAAACTCGTTTGTTTTTCATGCCGAACTGCGGCTTATCTTATTAAAAAATACAATAAAATATGATTTGCCCGCTAAAAACGTATTTCATTTCTTGGTTTATTCTGGTATGTTAGGGACTTTTTATTCAAATGTTATTATTCGTTCTTCTAATCTTCTCATTCTAAACTTTAATTGCTGTATGGCACTTGTTGCGGATGTACTGCCTTGTTTAACCACATAGTGAGTTTCTTTGCGAAACATTGCCGTCCCTTCTGCCAAACATTAAGGCCGGCTTTGCGAAGGCAGACGCAGCTCCCAGAACGCTACGGCAGAGGCTGCGGCCACGTTGAGAGAGTCAACATGATGTGCCATAGGGATACGTACCACGTAGTCGGCTTCGTGGATGACTTTGTGGGGTAGGCCGTCTCCTTCAGTGCCCATGATGATGGCAAGACGAGGTTCAGTTTTTAAGGTGGGGGCATCCAAGGGAATAGATTGGTCAGTCAGGGCCATGGCGGCAGTGCGGAAGCCGAGAGAATGCAGAGAGGACGGGGAAGCGTCCAACCATGCCCAAGGGATTAAGAATACCGATCCCATAGATACACGGACGGCACGCCGGTTGAGCGGGTCGCATGAATTGCGAGTGAGCAGGACGGCATCCATACCCAGTGCGGCTGCCGAACGGAAGATGGCTCCGATGTTGGTGGTATCTACCACTCCATCTATGACCACGATGCGCCGGGCGTTCCGGCATACTTCTTCTACACTTCGTTCGGCAGGGCGATGCATGGCGCAAAGCACGCCTCGCGTCAGCACGTAGCCCGTCAGTTGGGCCAAAAGCTTACGTTCACCCGTATAGACAGGCAGGTCGGCACAGCGCCGGATGATGTCGGCGGCATCTCCCTCGATGTGTTTCTGTTCGCAAAGTAAAGCCAAAGGCTTGTAACCGGCATCCAATGCCACACGGATTACTTTGGGGCTTTCGGCAATGAACACACCTTTGTCCGGCTCCAGGCGGTTGCGTAGTTGGGTTTCGGTGAGTGTGCTGAATATTTCCACACCGGGGTGGGAGAGGGAGTCAATTTCGATAACGGGCATGAGTGTGTCTCTTTTTTTATTGTTTCTTGCAGACAAAGGTAGCGTTTTTCAGTTTAAATGTCTAATTTTGTCAATCAAAACAGATACGATTCATTGATTATGTCACATTTGGCTCCTTTGATAAGTGATTTAGCGTTGATACTGATATGCGCCGGCTTGATGACATTGCTCTTCAAGAAACTGAAGCAACCGCTGGTGTTGGGATATATCGTGGCGGGCTTTCTGGCCAGTCCGCACTTGGCTCACACGCCTTCAGTGATAGATACGGCCAGCATACAGACGTGGGCGGATATCGGTGTCATTTTCCTGCTTTTCGCTCTGGGACTGGAGTTTAGCGTAAAAAAGATTGCAAAAGTGGGTGGGGCGGCCATCATTGCGGCTTGTACGGTTATCTTTTGCATGATTTTGCTGGGTGTGTCGGTAGGTACGGGTTTCGGTTGGAGCCGGATGGACAGTCTATTCCTGGGCGGTATGATTGCCATGTCTTCTACCACTATTATATATAAGGCATTTGATGATTTGGGCTTGCAGAAGAAGCAGTTTGCCGGATTGGTGATGAGTGTGTTGATATTGGAAGATATTTTGGCCATTGTCCTGATGGTGATGCTTTCTACTATGGCCGTGAGCAATAATTTTGAGGGCGTGGAGATGGCGGAGAGCATCGGCAAGCTGGCGTTCTTCCTGGTACTGTGGTTTGTGGTGGGCATTTTCCTGATACCGGGCATCCTGAAACGTTGCCGCAAACTGATGAGTCCGGAGACGTTGCTCATTGTGGCGTTGGGATTGTGCTTCGGCATGGTGGTGCTGGCGGCCAAGACGGGTTTCTCTCCCGCTTTCGGAGCTTTCATCATGGGTTCTATCCTGGCGGAGACGGCCGAGGCTGAATCCATTGAGCATTTGATTACACCGGTAAAGGATTTGTTTGGGGCGGTATTCTTCGTGTCGGTGGGCATGATGGTCGACCCCGCCATGATTGTGGAATATGCGTTGCCCATTTTTGTCATCATCGTGGCCGTCATTGTGGGGCAAGCCTGCTTCGGCACGTTAGGCATGCTGCTTTCCGGCCAGCCGTTGAAGATGGCCATGCAGTGCGGATTCAGCCTGACGCAGATAGGTGAGTTCGCTTTCATCATCGCTTCGCTGGGCGTCTCGCTGCACGTTACGAGTCATTTCCTTTATCCCATCGTGGTGGCGGTGTCTGTCATTACGACTTTTCTTACTCCGTATATGATACGCCTGGCCGGTCCGGCTTCTGACTTTGTGGACAGCCACTTGCCGGAGAAGTGGAAAAACCTGCTGTGCCGTTATGCTACCGGTACGCGCACCATGAATCATGAGGGTTTGTGGCACAGGCTGATTATCTCCTTGGTGCGCATTACGCTGGTTTATTCCATTGTCAGCGTGGCTATCATTGCTTTGGCCTTCCGTTTTCTGGTGCCTTTATGTCGTGAGGCGTTGCCGGGGGTATGGGGTTCGTTAGTGGCGGCGGTGGTTATCATCCTGTTCATTTCTCCCTTTTTGCGTGCCATCATGATAAAGAAAAATCATTCAGTGGAATTTACTACTTTGTGGAAGGAAAACCAGGCTAACCGTGCGCCGCTGGCGGCAACCGTTATTTTACGTTTGTTGGTCGGAGTGGGTTTTGTGATGTTTGTCATCGGCGGATTGTTTGACCTGTCTGTCGGCTTGGTATTTGGTGTGGCAGTGCTATTGATTGTGCTCATGATTCTTTCGCGGGCCCTGAAGCGGCAGTCCATCCTGATAGAGCGCACTTTCTTCCAAAATTTGAATTATCGGGAGATGCGGGCTGAATATCTGGGTGAGAAGAAGCCGGAGTATGCGGGCCGTCTGCTTTCTCGTGATTTGCACCTGACGGACTATGTGTTACCTTCCGAGTCTCCCTGGGCAGGACGGACGTTGGGCGAACTGAAGTTTGGCAACAAATACAACGTGCATGTGGTTTCCATCTTGCGCGGACATCGGCGCATTAACATACCCGGTGCGGGAATGCGTTTGTTTCCGCAGGACAAGATACAGGTGATAGCTACGGATGAGGACCTGACGACATTTGGCAAGGACATGGAAGAGACATCGGCTTTGGACGCAGACATCGTAGAGAAGAGCGAGATGGAGTTGCGTCAATTCCGTATAGACAGGCAGTCGCCTTTCTTAGGAAAGACTTTGAAAGATGCCGGCATCCGTGAGAATTATCATTGCCTGATAGTGGGCGTGGAACGCGGTGACGATGGCACGCTGCATGCCCCCGATCCCCATGAGCCCTTTTTAGAGGGTGATGTCGTGTGGATTGTTGGAGCGAGCAAGGATGTACACTCGCTTATGGGTGAAGAAGATTTTTTAAATGAAGAATAAAAAACAGAGAGTTAATTTAAAAAACACAAGTTATGAAAAGTGATCCGAAAGATTGTCTTTATTGTCAGAACAATGAGACGTTGCACAATCTCATGATTGAGATTGCTCCCTTGAGCGTTTCGCGCGTATTCCTTTTTAAGGAACAAACCTACAGGGGACGTTGCCTGGTGGCTTACAAAGACCATGTGAACGACCTGAACGAATTGAGTGATGAAGACCGCAATGCCTTTATGGCCGATGTGGTGCGTGTGACGCGTGCTATGCAGAAAGCGTTCAATCCGGAGAAGATAAACTACGGGGCTTACTCCGACAAATTGTCGCACTTGCATTTTCATTTGGCGCCCAAGTATGTGGGCGGACCAGACTATGGCGGCACGTTCCAGATGAATCCCGGTAAGGTATATTTGACCGATGCCGAGTATCAGGAATTAATTGAGCGGATTAAGAAGTTTCTGTAACATAACAAAGGATTCAGAATCGGACAATTTTTCTCCTTTCCTGCCAAAATGGCATTCGATATGATTGATAATCAGACATTTTGGCTGATTTTTCCCTACGGCAAGTGTTTTGCATCGAGTGAAGCGTAATGAATCATAAAACGAAAAAAGAAAGGAGAATAATTATATGAATTTCAACAACTTTACTATTAAAGCGCAAGAAGCGGTGCAAGAGGCTGTGAACCTGGTGCAAGCCAAGGGACAGCAGACTATTGAACCCGTGCACTTGCTGGCCGGAGTGATGAAGGTGGGTGAAAACGTCACCAACTTCATCTTCCAAAAGTTGGGCATGAACGCCCAGCAAGTATCGCTTGTGCTCGACAAGCAGATAGAGTCGTTACCCAAGGTGTCGGGAGGCGAACCTTACCTGAGCCGTGAGGCAAACGAGGTGTTGCAGAAAGCTGTGAGCTACTCCAAGGAGTTGGGCGATGAGTTCGTTTCGCTGGAACCTGTGCTCTTAGCATTGCTTACCGTAAAAAGCAAGGCTGGCAATATCCTGAAAGACGCGGGCATGACGGAGAAAGAACTTCGTGCCGCCATACAGGAGTTGCGTCAAGGCTCAAAAGTGACTTCCCAATCGAGTGAGGACAACTACCAGGCGTTGGAAAAATACGCCATCAACCTGAATGAGGCTGCCCGTAGCGGTAAGTTGGATCCGGTCATCGGCCGTGACGAGGAGATACGTCGAGTGCTCCAGATACTGAGCCGACGGACCAAAAACAACCCTATCTTGATAGGTGAACCGGGTACGGGTAAGACGGCTATTGTTGAAGGATTGGCACACCGTATCCTTCGCGGAGACGTGCCCGAAAATTTGAAGAACAAACAAGTGTATTCACTGGACATGGGCGCATTGGTGGCCGGTGCCAAGTATAAAGGTGAGTTTGAGGAACGTCTGAAGGCCGTCATCAACGAGGTGAAGAAGTCGGAAGGCAACATCATCCTCTTCATTGATGAAATCCATACGCTGGTAGGTGCCGGCAAGGGTGAAGGAGCCATGGATGCCGCCAACATTTTGAAGCCTGCCCTGGCGCGTGGCGAGTTACGCAGCATCGGTGCCACAACCTTGGATGAATATCAGAAGTATTTCGAAAAGGACAAAGCTTTGGAACGCCGTTTCCAGATAGTTATGGTGAACGAGCCGGACACGTTGAGCACTATCTCCATCCTGCGTGGATTGAAAGAGCGTTATGAAAACCATCACCACGTGCGCATCAAAGACGATGCCATCATTGCCGCTGTAGAGTTGAGCAACCGGTACATCACCGACCGTTTCTTGCCTGACAAGGCCATCGACTTGATGGACGAAGCCGCCGCCAAACTTCGTATGGAGATAGACTCCGTGCCGGAAGAATTGGATGAGATTTCGCGTAAAATCAAACAGTTAGAAATTGAGCGCGAGGCTATCAAGCGGGAGGACGACCAAACCAAGTTGGAGCAGATTGGCAAGGAACTGGCCGAACTGAAGGAACAGGAAAGTTCGTACAAAGCCAAATGGCAAAGTGAAAAGACTTTGGTGAACAAGATTCAGCAAAATAAAGTAGAAATAGAGAATCTGAAGTTTGAGGCGGACAAAGCCGAACGCGAAGGAGACTATGGCAAGGTGGCCGAGATACGTTACGGTAAGTTGCAGGCCTTGAATAAGGAAATTGAGGAGACACAGCAGAAGCTTCATCAGTTGCAGGGTGACAAGGCCATGATCAAGGAGGAAGTGGATGCCGAGGACATAGCCGATGTGGTATCGCGTTGGACGGGGATACCGGTCAGCAAGATGTTACAGAGCGAACGTGAAAAATTGCTTCATCTGGAAGACGAGCTTCACAAACGTGTCATTGGCCAGGACGAGGCCATTACGGCCGTGGCCGATGCCGTGCGTCGGAGCCGTGCTGGCTTGCAAGATCCCAAACGTCCTATCGGTTCGTTCCTCTTTCTGGGTACGACCGGTGTAGGTAAGACGGAGTTGGCCAAAGCATTGGCGGAGTTTTTGTTCGATGACGAGACCATGATGACGCGTATCGACATGAGTGAGTATCAGGAGAAGCACACCGTATCGCGTCTGATAGGAGCGCCTCCCGGATACGTAGGCTACGATGAAGGCGGCCAGTTGACCGAAGCCGTGCGTCGGAAACCTTACTCGGTAGTCTTGTTCGATGAGATAGAGAAGGCACATCCCGATGTGTTCAACATTCTGTTGCAGGTGTTGGATGACGGGCGTCTGACCGACAACAAGGGACGTACGGTGAACTTCAAGAACACCATCATCATCATGACCAGCAACATGGGAAGCTCCTACATCCAAAGCCAGATGGAAAAGATGAACGAAGCTAACAAAACGAGCATCATCGAGGAGACCAAGGCGGAAGTGATGAACATGCTGAAGAAGACCATCCGGCCAGAGTTCCTGAACCGTATCGATGAGACCATCATGTTCTTGCCGTTGGGTGAAAAGGAAATCAAGCAGATTGTCAACCTGCAAATCGGCAACGTACAAAAGATGTTGGCAGAGAATGGTGTCACGCTGAACCTGACCAACGCCGCCATAGACTTCCTGGCCCGTGTAGGTTACGATCCTGAGTTCGGTGCCCGTCCTGTAAAGCGTGCCATCCAACATTACATGCTGAACGACTTGTCCAAGAAACTTCTGGGACAAGAAGTTAATCGGGAAGCACCGATTGTGGTAGATGTCAATGCCGTCGGTGACGGATTGGCCTTCCGCAATTGAGGATAGATCTTTTGAATAAAAAGGAAAGAGAGTGTGCCAATGCATGCTCTCTTTTTTTTGTATGATATTTTCTGCGTTCCCTATTCCCCTTTAGTGCAAAAAGAAAAGGAAAATACGACTATGTGATGATGCGTAGATTTAACATTCTGATAATGAGATGTATATAGATTTGTCCGCTTGCAGCGTTTGATGAGGGATAGACTTTGGAAATGTTTTGTCTCAGTCCTCCCTAGGAAGGACTGCAGTCCTAGTTAAGTAGGACTCGAGTCCTTGCTAAGGAGGACTACAGTCCTGGTTAAGTAGGACTGGGCGGGATTGTAAGCTTAATGGAAAATGTAAACTGTTCTGATTCCGAACAATGATAAATGAAGAATTAGGCTGTGCCGTTAGTGTACGTTTCATGTCGCATGATAAATTCTTCATTAGATTACGTTGATTAAGTTATAGGACTACAGTAAGTTATAAACAGACTGGCTTAAAAAAGGATGGATTTGAGACTTATTCCTTAAAATTTGTAGTGCAAATGTAATATTTATATGGATTATATTCATTATCTTTGCAAGACGAAACATAAATTAATGTTCAATTAACACTTATCTATTAACTAAATGACTGAATTATGAAAAGAAGTCTGATTCAATTCCTGTTCCTTGCCGTCCTGTCCTTGTGCAGCACGTATGCGCTGGCGCAGAACATTGCGGTAAGAGGTCAGCTTGTAGACGCTGAGACAGGTGAACCGCTGGTGGGTGCCGCCGTCATGGTGGAAGGCACCACGCAGGGTTCTGTGACTAACGTAGACGGTTACTTCGAGCAAAGAGTTGCTGCGAACGCCACGTTGCTCTTCAAGTATGTGGGCTACAAGGACCTGAAGAAGCAGGTTCCGCGGAAGGGCGCTTCCGTAGACATGGGCGTCATTGAAATGCAGCCGGATGCGGTGCTGTTGAAGGACGTGGTGATTACTTCATCCATTGCTATTGCACGCAAGACACCGGTAGCTGTATCTTCAGTGAACCCGGTATTTATAGAAGAAAAATTGGGAACACAGGAATTCCCGGAGATATTGAAAGCCACTCCGGGCGTGTATGTGACGAAAGACGGTGGTGGCTTCGGTGATGCCAATACCCGTATCCGCGGTTTCGAGAGCGAGAACGTGGCCATGATGATTAACGGTGTGCCTATGAACGGCATGGAGAACCAGAAGGTGTATTGGTCCAACTGGGCAGGATTGTCTGATGTGACCAGTTCTATTCAGGTTCAACGCGGTTTAGGTGCTTCCAAGGTAGCTTCTCCGGCTGTAGGAGGTTCTATCAACATCATCACCAAGAGTACTGATGCCAAGAAGGGCGGATTCATTTCCTATGCGATGGGTAATGATGGTTTCAACAAGATATTGTTCAGTGTTTCTTCCGGTTTGACCAAGGATGGCTGGGCATTTACTTTGTTGGGTGGTAAGGACTGGCGCGACGGATATATTCAAGGTACAGAGTCTGAAGGATATAATTACTTTGTCAGTATTGCCAAGCGTTTCAATGATAATCATCAACTGACTTTGTCGGCTTTCGGTGCTCCGCAAACGCACAACCAACGTAACAATCAGAATGCCTTGAGTATCAAGGGCTGGCAGCAAGTGAAACAATATATGGGCGATGACAGTCCTTACAAATATAATGCGACTTTCGGTTATCGTAAGGGACAGGCATATGTGTCCAACTACAACTGGTATCATAAACCGCAAATATCGCTGAACCATTTGTGGCAGATAGACCATAAGTCCAGTCTGAGTACGGCACTTTATGTTTCCATCGGTCGTGGTGGAGGTAGCTATACGACAGGTGATAGCGAGAATCGTAATAAGTGGTATGGCGCTTCGAACGGAAGTCTGAACTGGTATTTCCGTCATCCGGATGGTACTTTTAACTATGACGCAGTGGATGAACTGAATGCCAATAGTACGACCGGTTCCAAGATGGTGATGGGCGAGCAGTCCAATAATCACATGTGGTATGGTTTGCTTTCCACTTATACGACTAAGTTCGGTGAATACTTCGACTTCTACGGAGGCATCGATTTGCGTTATTACAAGGGATTGCACCAGAATAAGATTACCGATTTGTTCAGTGGCGCTTATTTCGTAGACAGCTATAATCGTGGCAATGTGTTGGCTGCAAATAATGCAGCCGCTTCTGACCCTAACTTTGTGAACCAAAAATTGGGAGTGGGCGATATTATCTATCGCGACTATGACGGTTTTGTGATGTCCGAAGGAGCGTTTGCCCAGTTGGAATATAACCGTGACAAGTTGAGCGCGTTTGTTTCAGGCGGTTTGTCCAATACAGGCTATTGGCGTTATGACCGTTTTTATTATGACGAGGTCCATGCCAAGAGTGGCAAAAAGAATTATTTGGGCGGCAACATTAAGGGAGGTGCCAACTATAATTTGACGGATCAGCATAACGTGTTCTTCAATGCCGGTTTCATCAGTCGCGCTCCGATGTTCGATACTTCGTTTATTAATTCTCAGACCTCGCACGAACGCAATCCGGATGCACTGAACGAAAAAGTGATGTCGTTCGAAATCGGTTATGGTTTCCGCAACCAATACATAGCCGCTAATGTGAACGCTTATTATACGAAGTGGATAGATAAGAGCCTTTATGACAGTTCGACAGATTCGCGTACAGGTGAGCGTTACACGTTGAACATGACCGGTGCTAATGCCAAGCACATGGGTATAGAATTGGATTTTGAGGCACGTCCTACTCGTTGGATGAGCATCAACGGTATGTTCTCGTGGGGCGATTGGCGTTGGGACGGTTTGGCAACCGGCTATATGTTCAACTCAGCTGGACAGATTGTTCCTGCGGCAGGTCAGGATCCTATTGCAGATATGAATGAAGCTGCGAAGTATCGTTATCAAATCCGTATGGATAATGTTTCCGTAGGTGGATCCGCACAAACTACGGCTGCTTTGGGCGTGACAGTACGTCCGATGAAAGGTTTACGTATAGGTCTTGACTGGAACTTTGCCGCCCGTTTGTTCGCGGACTATGATATCGAGGCTGGTAACGCCAAGGTCGGTGAAGAATATGTAGTAGGCAAACCTTGGGAAGTACCTTCTTACCATGTGTTCGACCTTAACGCCGGCTATACTTTCGACTTTGGCAAGGTGCGTGCTACACTGAGTGGTAATGTCAACAACCTGTTCGATCAGGAATACATTGCCGACGCGTGGGACGGAAGCTCCTGGGAAGACGTGGAACGTGTAATCTACGGTTGGGGACGCACGTACTCCGTAAGATTGAAATTCAACTTCTAAACTTAATGGATAGAGATTATGAGAACAAAATACTTATTATACAGTTTACTCGCGACTGCCGTGTTGACCGTGGCAAGTTGTGACTACAACGAAGAGCACTTCCCTGGTTTCGACGAACTGGCTCAGCCTACCGACATTGGCAACGATACGTTGAACTTGATTGCTTCAGATTACAAAACCATTGCTGGCATGGAGGCTAATTTGAACATAGCCGCCGCCATGGATCCCGAAGACTCCACTTTCGTAAAAGCCTTGCAAGCTGTAGGCAACAATGGATATTTCACCGAGAATGCTCAGGCAGTTTGGTATTTGCCCGCATATATTGAGCAAAAATTTCCTTACTATGATGATGGTTCTAAAGTAACCATTTATTATAATGAATATGAGGACATGCCGGCTTATCTGAACGACTTCAATGGTGTCAAAAGCTATAGCTTGGATACGGATGATTATAAGTTGGTATGGGGTGATAGAGTGACTGCTAATTATTTATCACCTACTACGGTGAGGCAGATACCGACCATTCTGAGCGAAGCTAATCCCGATGCGAAGGAAGGTGACATGCTTTTGGTGAATTATGCTTACTCTGATACGGAACCGAGTATAGGCGGAGGAGGTGAAGAACCTGTTGAACCAACTTGGACGCAAATCGCTTCCGTTCCGGTACGTGCCGCAGGAAATAGTTGGAATTTTGTAAACGTAGGTCCGGTAGACTTGTCCGCTTATGTGGGACAGACCATTAACGTTGCCTTTAAATACACCAGTACGACAAGTGCCGCCGCTACATGGGAGTTGAAGAACTTCAAGGCATTGTCGGTTCCTTATTTGGATGTTTACCTGTTTGCCAAGCAGGACGATGGTTCGTTCAAGCAGGCAACTGGCTCACGTGACTTTGCCGGAGCGGGAGATTATGTAATTGCTTCCTTGGGTGTGGATGGCAATTATTATCCGTTCGGTCGTTTGTCGGGTGACAGTTATACGTATGGCTACATGTATCCTGATCCTATTGCTGTGAGTGACGGGGTTATCAGTGCGGGCGATGCCGCTTACTACGTGATAACCATAGAGGCTACTGCTAACGGTTATTCGTTGAAGAATGCCATTGGTAAATATCTTTATATGTCTGGTAACTATGATAGTTTCAATGTGGCCGATGCCATTGAGGGAACAGGATTTGATTGGACGATTGAATCAGCCGGTGGTGCTAATCTCTTCACTATCACGAATGTGGAGAAAAATAAGAGTGTCAAGCTGAACTACTATGTTAACGGAGAAGGAGAGGCTTCTTACTCATTCGGTTCGTATGCGGCGGATAAAGTGAACGATAACGTTTACACTGCAAGCTCTTTGATAGGTGAAGATGGTGGATTTACCACATACGATGTGAATACCGGTGGCCTTTCCTATGTGTGGACGCTTGATGAACAATACGGATGGAAAGCCAGCGCCTATGTGGGCAGTGCCCGTGAGACGGAATCTTATATCGTATCGCCCGCTTTTGAAGTGGCTGCCGATGCTACTTTGCCTTACTTCACGATTGATGAAGCCATTAATCATGGCTCTCCGGAAAGTCTGACCATGTGGGTTGTTACCAATTATCAGCCGGTTGCTATGACGATGGCTGCTAATACCCGTGCGGCTGTGTCTCCGAATGCGTCGGCTGTATATCGCTTTAATGGTAGTGACTGGGAAGCTTATTCTGCAAGTGATGCTGAAATAGCTGTGCTGCAACCGGCTGACTATGATAAAATAGGTTACACCACCATCCGTTATCCGGAAGAAACGTTGCCTATTTACTTGAAGCAGGCCTATCCGTATGCGGGAGCCGATGATGTGGTAGCGGTAGTTTATACCAATAATGATGGTAATATTGCGGTTAGTGAATTCATTTATGATGGAGCCAACTGGACAATTACCACTGTTTCGCAACAAACTTCTATCGTATTTTTGAAAACGGAAGGCGAATGGTTGGAGGCTAAAGTTTATTATTCGTCTACTTTGTTGGATGGTGAAAGCGGTGGCTTCGTAGCGCAAGACGTTGCATTGGATGGTTTAAGTTATATTTGGACGCTTGATAATTCTTATGGCTGGAAAGCTTCCGGTTATTCTGGTGGCAATAAAATTACCGACAGTTGGTTGGTATCTCCACAGATAGATTTGAGTAAAGCTGTGGCTCCGGTCATGAAGTTCGATGTAGCCATCAACTACCTGAACGCTAATACGGTGGACGATTATTTCAGTGTAAACATTTCGACCGATTACAGCGGAGACGCCACTACCGCAACTTGGGAGACGTTGTCTATCACTGGATGGCCGGAAGGCAATTCTTGGACTTTCGTCACCATCGAGAATATCGATATGAGTGCATATGTAGGACAAAAGATTTATCTGAGTTTCCACTACAAGAGTGATGCTGAATCTGCCGTTACGGCTGAAGTCAAGAATTTGTCTATCCAAGAATAATATATTAAACTCAATAAAGAGGGTACGCCTTACATAAAAGGTGTATCCTCTTTTTTTAATCTCTGATAACTAATTAATATGAAGAATTTTTATTATTTTATATCCTTGTTCGGGTTGTTGTTCATAGTGGCTTGTGGTGATGATAACAGTACCAATGTCTCTCCCATAGATGTGCCGGAGGCTACGATTGACGGCTCTACATTCGATGTGTTGCAAGGGTATGAGAATGCCGCTGATGGATTTACTACTTTGAAACCCGGTAATCTGAATGACCCTATTTACATTCAGGACGGGCAGTTGGTCGGTGGTTCCTATCATTTTGCCGCAGATAACGCTTCGCGTCTTGATGGAATGGCTGCTCAACCTGGGGAAAATAGTTGGACGGCTACCGCCGCTATTGTGGAAAGCAAGTGCTACTGGGTGCGTCATACCTCTTCGCTGCTTTATACCTATTTGAAGTTGCGCATTGCCTACATAGAGGGTAACAATGTGGGAGTGGAGTATATTATCGACAGTACGGAGGAACGTGACCCTACAGCGGAAAACGCCAATGCCAATCTGCCTGTGGAAGGCCAAGCGTTTGTCACTGACTATTCCGTGCCTCATCTCAATTCAGAGAATACTTACGTGGAGCATACTGTTGACTACAATAATACACAGATGCTGAATTATGCTTTGGAATGGAATGCGGAGAAGCGTCATGCCGCCTGGATAGCATTCAGCTTCGATGACGTTACAAAGCAAAACACGACCGGGAGGAATGAGGAATGGACTACCGATCCGTTGGTGCCGGAAGGTACCTGCCCTACGGAGGCTGACCATAAGAGCGATGGTTTCGACAAAGGGCACTTGTGTGCTTCCAACGACCGGAAGTTTTCTGCGGAAGCCAATGAACAGACTTATTACTACAGCAACATGAGCCCGATGATGAGTTCGTTCAATGGTGGTTTCTGGGCTTCGTTCGAGATATTGGTACAGGATTGGGGCCGTTCGGAAGCATTTGACAAGATGTATGTGACCAAGGGCGGAACGCTGGACCAACTGTTAGTGAGTTTTACCGGTACGCGAAACGGAAATGACGGAGTGCTTCCAAAAACAGATGAAAATGGATTGACCATTCGCGGGTTGGCTTGTCCGAAATATTATTTTATAGCAGTACTGGCTCAGAAGGGTAATGATTTCTATGCCATAGGCTTCTGGATGGAGCATCGGGATGATTACGGGTATGAATACGATGAATTTGCGCCTTCGGATGTGATGAAGAAATATGCCCTAAGTATTGACGAGCTGGAAAAGAACACGGGGCTGGATTTCTTCTGTAATCTGCCCGATACGGTAGAGGACGAGGTAGAAAGCGCGTGGAGTGAAGCGGATTGGGCTTGGTAACTTTGTTACCAGACGAGTTCGCTCAAGACGGCTGTCTTTCCCATGGATTACTTGCTATAAATGTTTTATTGGCATGGCAAAAGTAAACATGAAACTCGGTAAATCTGTCTTTTTGATGTTCTTCGGGCGAATTGCTCTGACAAATATTGGTAAAAGTGGCGGAATATCCGTATCTTTGCGCATAGTTAATCAGTTCAAATAAAACTATTGTACTTCATGTGGATTACGATTTCCGTGCTGGCCCTTGCGGCTGTCTTTTTCATGAGCGGTAAAGTACGTTCAGATCTGGTGGCGGTGTGCTCGCTGCTGTTGTTACTCATATTTCATGTCTTGACACCGGAGGAGGGATTGTCAGGATTCTCCAATTCGGTGGTAATCATGATGATAGGCTTGTTCGTAGTGGGAGGTGCTATCTTCCAGACCGGATTGGCCAAAATGATAAGCAGCCGGTTGCTGAAACTGTCCGGTCGCAGCGAGTTGCGCCTTTTTCTGCTAGTGATGCTTGCCACGGCATTTATAGGAGCTTTTGTAAGCAATACGGGTACGGTGGCCTTAATGTTGCCCATTGTAGTAAGTATGGCCGTCAGTACAGGTACCAATTCCCGCCGGCTGCTCATGCCGCTTGCCTTTGCCAGCAGCATGGGAGGCATGATGACGCTTATCGGTACGCCTCCCAACCTCATCATACAGGATGTACTGACGGGTGCGGGGTATGAGCCTCTTTCCTTTTTTTCGTTTTTGCCGGTAGGACTGGTCTGTTTGGGTGTGGGTATCGTAGTGCTTCTTCCTGCCACTAAATGGTTCCTTTCGGACAAGAAAAAGGTCGGAGAGTCGGAGGAAGGTTCGCGCAACAAGTCGCTGGGACAGTTGGCCAAGGAATACGATTTGACGGACAATCTGTTCCGCCTGCGGGTGGAGGCGGCATCAGGGGTGATAGGACGTACGATAGCGGAAATGGACTTGCGCCGCACTTACGGGGTGGACATCCTGGAAGTGCGCAGGGAGAAGAATTCACAGGCCCGTTTCCTGCACTCGGTCGCTCAGTTATCCGCGTCGGACACGGTGCTTGAAGAAGGGGACATGCTGTACGTCGTCGGTGAGCGTGTACAAGTGGAACGCCTGTCAGCGGACTTTGCTCTGAGCATGCCCGATGTCTCCAATGAGCAAGGGAAAGCCGGACTGGCCTTTTATGACATCGGCATTGCGGAAATCGTGTTGATGCCTTCATCGCGCATGATAGGACGTACCATAAAGGAGGTGGATTTCAGGCGTACGTTCCACGTTAATGTGCTGGCCATACGTCGAAAGAAAGAGTATTTGCGTCAGCACTTGGGGAGCGAGAAGATGCATAACGGCGATGTACTGCTGGTGCAGGGACGCTGGGAGGACATTGCCTGCCTGTCGAATGACGAGGACAATTGGGTCGTACTGGGTCAGCCTCTGGCCGAAGCGGCTAAGGTCACGCTGGATTATAAGGCTCCTGTGGCAGCGGCTATTATGGTGCTGATGGTGGCTATGATGGTGTTCGACTTCATACCGGTGGCACCTGTTACGGCTGTAATGATAGCGGCCGTGCTGATGGTGCTGACAGGATGCCTGCGCAGTGTGGAAGCTGCCTATAAGACAATCAACTGGGAAACGATCGTGTTGTTTGGCGCCATGCTGCCTATGTCTTTGGCGTTGGAAAAGACGGGTGTCTCGCAACACCTGGCTGACATGCTGGCGGGGAGCATGGGGGAATACGGACCTATGGTATTGTTGGCGGGGGTGTATTTTACCACTTCGCTCATGACAATGTTTATCAGCAACACCGTTACCGCGGTATTGATGGCTCCCATCGCTCTACAAAGTGCCATTCAGACGGGAGTCAGTCCGGTTCCCTTTCTGTTTGCTGTAACCGTGGGCGCGAGCATGTGTTTTGCCTCCCCCTTTTCCACTCCGCCTAATGCCTTGGTGATGCCTGCAGGACAATATTCGTTTGCCGATTACATCAAGGTAGGCTTGCCTTTACAGGTCATTATGGGATTGGTAATGGTGGTGGTGCTTCCATTGCTGTTCCCGTTTTGAAAGGAAGCTTGCGAATCAAGACACAAAGCCCTGTTTAGGATGACAGAGCAAAAGGATATCCGTTACCAGACGAGTTTACTCAAGACGGGGGGTACTATATAAGTTCCAATCGGGTGAACGGTCGTTGTTAATTGTCAATTGCGGGGCAAAGCCCCGCTAATTTTTCGTTTACTTGTTAACCACATTTATTGCCTTTCCTTCCGCATAGGCTTTTACGTTATCCACGGCTATACGCATCAGCCGTTCGCGGGCGGCGGTGCTGGCCCAAGCTATGTGTGGAGTGATGTAACAGTTGCGGGCAGTGAGCAGAGGATTGTCCGCAAGGGGAGGCTCCTGACTCAGCACATCCAGACCGGCGGCGTAAATGCGGCCTGTATTCAAGGCATCGGCCAAATCTTGTTCGTTCACCAAGGGGCCGCGTCCGGTGTTGATGAGGATGGCTGTGGGCTTCATCAGGGACAGTCGGCGGGCGTTGACCATTTCACGGGTATCCGGAGTGAGCGGGCAATGCAGGCTGATGACATCGCACTCGGCAAACAATTCGTCCAACTTCATTTTCTTGATTTCGTGAGGAAGTTGGAAATAGGATTTGGAGGTACAGGCATAAACTTCCATACCAAAGGCAATGGCAATGCGTGCCGTGCGCGATCCGGTGTGACCCAGTCCCACAATACCTATCTTTTTGCCCCGAAGCTCGATAAGCGGTGTGTCCCAGAAGCAGAAGTCGGGACAGGCGCTCCAACGACCTTTGCGTACTTCCTCAGCATGGTATTGCACCTGCTGGCAGATGTTCAGCAGATGGGCGAAGACCATTTGTGCCACGGAGTCAGTACTATAAGCCGGGATGTTGGTTACGATTATGCCCCGTTCCTTAGCCGTGTCTGTATCAACGATGTTATAACCTGTGGCCAGTACGCCGATGTAGCGCAGGTCGGACAGTGCGTTGATAGTTTTGGCATCAAGCACCGTTTTGTTGGTGAGGAGTATTTCGGCTCCTTGCGAGCGCTCCAATACTTCGGCAGGCGAGGTACGGTCATAAATGACGCATTCGCCCAATTGCTTCATTTCGTCCCAGGAAAGGTCTCCGGGATTGGCGGCATAGCCGTCTAATACTACTATATGCATAAGCTATGAATTGATGGATAAATAAAGTGTGTGCTAAGGTACGATTTATTCTTGCTTTCTCCAAAAATGTTCTTTAGAGATGCAGGGCATGGTCAAGTTGTGAATGTCTTTTTGTTCAAAATACGTGCTGTATTGTTTTATTTTGATTTTAATCTCGTTATTTTCATGCATTTTTTTGTTGTTAAAGTTGTTTTTTATAAATTTGCTTTGTTTTATAATAACAAGTTGTCGAATTAGCTAAAAATAAATATGTGATGAAGACAAAGAGGGTTTTATGGAGGTTACCTCTATTTAAATGTTTTGTTTGTTGTTGCCTTGTCGGTGGTGTACCTATTACTGGAATATGTGCGGATACATCGGTCATGGAAGTAAATCAGCGACAAACGGTAGAGGGAGTTGTTCTTGATTTGAACGGCGAACCTGTTATCGGGGCTACGGTTCAACGAATTGGTCAAACTGGTGGAACCGTGACGGATGAAAATGGCCGATTCTCACTGGCATTTTCGGATAATGTCAGAAGGGTGAGACTGAAAATCAGTTATATCGGTATGGTGACGCAAGAGGTCATGGTTCATGTGGGTTCTCCTTTAAAAGTTACAATGGTGGAAGATGTCACTACATTGTCGGATGTGGTTGTAATCGGTTATGGTACGGAGAAGAAGAAAAATGTGGCGGGAGCTGTTTCTAATGTAAGCGGTGAAGAACTGGTAAAGACATCTGTCGAGAGCTTGCAGAAAGCATTGCAAGGAAAGGTTTCGGGCGTACAGATTACAACAGCCAATGGTGCGCCCGGTGGAGGTGTTTCTGTGACGATTCGTGGGCGGAGTACTTTTAGCGGTGGAACGTCGCCCTTATATATAGTGGACGGGGTTCAGATTGTGACCGGTGACCAATCGACTGGCATCATAAAGAGCACGGATGTGTTGTCTACTTTAAATCCGGATGAGATAGAATCCATTGATATTTTGAAGGACGGTGCTTCTGCTTCCATCTATGGCGCTCAGGCCGCCAATGGTGTTGTAATCATAACAACTAAGAAAGGCCGTTTGGGTAAACCTCAGATATCGGTTAATCTGTCTGGAGGCATGCAGCAAATCAGTCATAAGCTTAGTTTGCTGAACGCTTCACAAGTCGCTGAACTTGATTTGCTGGCATGGAAAAACCGTTATGGCGAGAACAGTTCTGAATATCTGGGCCGTCTGGAACAAAATCAGGGGTACGGATGGGGAGATGACGGTTATTCCCAAGCTCCTACTACCGATTGGTATGACGTAATTTACCGGACAGCTTATACTTCGAATGTGCAGATCAGCGCGAACGGAGGTACGGAGAACACGAAATATTACCTGTCTGCCGCATATAATAAGACGGACGGTATTGTGAAGGAAACCGGTTTTAGGCGTGGTGCATTCCGTGTCAATCTGACTCAGGAATTGACGCCGTGGTTAAGTGTTACCACAAACAACAATTACAGCGTCATGGATCAGAGTCAATATAGTAGCGTACGTTCCGCCAATCCGAGCCGTGTAGCGATTCTGGTTTATCCCGCTAACTCGCCATATGACGAAAACGGAGATTTTGTACAGAATTTGCCGTATGGATACTATCAGCACAATTCGTTGCAGATGCTGAAGTTGAATGAATATCGGGGACGTACCGACAAGTTGATAACCGCCAATTCGTTGGACTTTAAGATTTTGAAAGGACTGACTTTCAAGTCGAGTTATAATGCGGATCTGACCACTATTGATGAGCATAATTTTATAGACCCTCGTACCCGTGAAGGCTCGAAAGAGAATGGTTCGGTGACAACAGTGACAAGCCGTATCGTGAATTTTCAGACCGAGCAAGTAGCGTCCTATTCCAATGTATTTAATGAAATTCACCGTCTGTCGGCTGTTGCCGGTTTCTCGTATCGCCATGAACGGTATACTTCGCACGGTGCAACCGGAACAGGTGTTTCCGATCCGTCTTTGCATTTGTTGGGTACGACCGCTGTTGCCAAAGAAGTGACCGGAAGTTTCTCCGAGTGGAAAATGGCGAGTTTGTTTGCCCGTGTCAATTATACGTTGAAAGATCGGTATATTTTTACGGGAACAATTCGTCGGGATGGTTCTTCCCGTTTTGGCGAGAACAATAAATGGGGATTATTCCCTTCTTTCTCTGCCGCATGGCGAATCATTGAAGAACCGTTCATGACTTCTGTCAGGTCGTGGATGAGTGACTTGAAATTGCGTGCCAGTTATGGTGTGACGGGTAATTCCGATATTGGTGACTATACGGCACGTCGTTGGTATTCAAGTAGCGGAGCTTACAATGACACGCCTGCTATTATTCCTTCTAGAATCGGGAATCCTTATCTGACGTGGGAGAAGAATCATTCACGGAATGTGGGTCTGACTATCGGACTTTTCCAAGACAGAATATCGTTAGAGACGGATTTCTACCTGAATGATACGAAGGACTTGTTGTACGATCGCACTATTCCGGCAACAACCGGCTTTACGGTGATTCCTTCGAATATGGGAGGCGTACGAAACAAAGGCGTTGATATTCTGTTGAATACAGTCAATGTTAAGTTGAGGAACTTTGAATGGCGTTCTTCTTTGAACCTGTCGTTCACGAAGAATGAGATTACTGAGCTTCAGGATGGTCTGGAGGTGTTGGGCGATTATAAAGTCGGTGAACCGATTTCTTCATTGCCTACTTATCAGTGGGCAGGTGTCAACTCGGCGGATGGCAGACCGATGTATTACGACAAGGACGGTTACATCACTTATGTGCCCAAGGTTGAAGACCGTGTGTGGATTAAGCCGGCAGACCCGACGTTCTACGGAGGCTTCACGAATGATTTCACTTGGAAAGGCTTGACGCTTTCTGTATTCTTCCAATTCCAGCGGGGAGCCGTGAGCCTGTGGAGTGACAAGCTGGTGCTTACGGCTTATGAAGGCGATACGAATCTGTTGAGCGATATGTATTATAAACATTGGAGTAAACCGGGTGATGTGACTTGGGTTCCCAAACCTTCTTACCAAGGATCCTATCCCGGCAATCCGCGGCAGATATCGGAGTATTCCACGCTCTGCTATGAAAAGACTGACTTTATTAAATTGAAAAACATAAGTTTAAGCTATAATTTTCCGACCCAATGGGTTAAGAAGATGGGGTTGTCAAATCTGCAACTGTACGTAAGTGCCTATAATCTGTGGATTTCGACAACTTATCCGGGCCACGATCCGGAGTTTACAGGCAGCGATGTGGGAGCCTATCCCCAGTCTCGTAATTACACGGTTGGCTTAAAACTTGATTTTTAAAAGATGGTAGAAATGAAAACTAAATTATATATTGTAGGAGTGTGCAGCCTGTTGTTGTTTTCAGGATGTGATAGTTTATTGGATACGAAGTCAAAAACATTATTGTCACAAGACATGATTCAGACAGAATCAGGGTGTGAGTCAATGCTAATCGGGGTGTATGATTTATTGCAGGATGCCGTGTTTTATGGCCGTGATATATTGACCATTCCGGAAGTCTTGGCGGATAATTCACGTCTTTCGCCTGTGGCGTCCCGTTATAAAGGACAGGAGGATAACCGTATCGGTTCGCACTTGGACATTTGGGTGGAGGCGTACGAGATTATCGCCCTTCTGAATGAGGCGATAGAATATGCGGAAGCATTGCCCGAAACCGCCAAGTCAAAGGCCATCTTGGGGGAGGCTTACGCCTTGAGAGGCTTGACCTATTTCAACCTGGCAAGAGTCTATGGTCGTGAGCCCGGACATCTAGTTGATGGATTCGATTTATGTGTTCCGTTGATATTGGACGCTTTCTTTTACGACGGAGGTCCTATTGACGATGAAGTCTATCCGGCACGCGCTACCATCGATGAGGTTTGGGCGCAAATTGAAACAGACCTGACGAACGGATTCGAATTGCTGGAACACAACGATAACGATTTAATGCCGGTAAGGATGAACAGCTTGGCGGCAAAGGCTGTTCTGTCTCGTGTCTATTTGTATGAAAGTAAGTGGCAGGAATGTGTGGATGCTGCGAATTACGTCATGGAAAACGCTCCTTTTGGCGTTTACGACGGTAACTATACGGATATATTCTCCAATGGTGAAGAAACTTTGTTCTATCTCGTGTTTACTACCTCTGAGAATTTGGGCTCCAGTTCCATACAGTCGGTGAATAGCATGACTTCCTCCGAAACAGATGAGGAAGGATATGACATTGGCAAGGGTGTGGGCGATGCTGACCTTTGCGTGGCGGAAGAGTTGGTCTCGCTTTTTGACCAAGAGAAAGACGTACGTTTCAAGATTTTGCGTAAGGGGAAAATCAATGGTTCCAAAGTGTGGTGGACTTCCAAGTTCAATGGTTGGCAAGGAGCGTTTGGGCTGGACAATATTCCTATCATCCGGATGTCGGAAGTTCTGCTGAACAGGGCGGAAGCTGAAGCGGAATTGGGCAATGACAATAACGCCATGGCGGATGTGAACGAACTCCGTATCAAACGCGGACTGGATGAAGTGACGCTTTTTGGTACTGAATTGCTGGATGAGATCTTGTTGCAACGCCGGTTGGAGCTGGCTCAAGAAGGACATCGCTTCTTCGACTTGAAACGCCGTGGACAAGACATCACTAAACCGGCGGGACGTACGATGGTTCCTTATACGGACTTTAGGGTTGTGGCACGCATATCTGATACACAGATGGATGCAAATAAAAATCTGGTAAACAATCCGGGATATTAATTGATTAAAAGCAATATAAAATTATGAAGGAAAATAAGTTGCATATTATAGGAATGTTGTTGACTGTTTTGTTGATGGCTTCGTGTGAACAGGAAGACCGGACTTATCAGGGGCCTTTATATTATGAGTACAGTCCGGTGGAGTGCGGACAGGCTCTTTCGTCCAATCTCTTTGTGAAGGAAGCGGACAAAATAGGCGAGAATCAGATTTGTGTCCAGTTGGTGAAACTGGCCGGTTTTGCAGTTTCCGTAAAGTTTAAGGTGGTAGACCAGTTGTATTATATTCGCAGTACGGCGGAATATATGGTAGACAAACCGACATTGACTGACAATGAGTATGACATCTATGCGAATACGGCCGTATATGGCGTAGATTACAGTTTTGGAGGCACTGACATGGCTGTCGATTACAATGAAAGCACCGGTGTGGGAACAATCATTATTCCCGAAGGAGAGATGTTCGGCTACATACCGATTAATGTGCTGAAGCGTAATGGGCATTCGGCCTACATCGTTTTGATAGATTCCGAGAACGCGAAGGCTAACAAGCCTACTTCTATTCTGAACTTAAAGTTGAGCGCGGAGAAGACTGTCTATTTTGAGGCTCCGCTGAACGATGGCATACCCGAATCGTGGAGTTTGCTGGATAAGGACGGTGATGGACTGGGCTGGTATTACTACGAAGATTGGGGCATGGTTATTTCCGATTCGTATTATTATGGTGTGGGTGATGAGTCGGATCGTGCGCTCAACCCGGAGAATTATCTGATCACTCCGTTGATTACGTTGCCTGCCGGTATTTCCGAGCCTGCTTTGACTTTTGAACTGGCCGCTTCTGCCAATAGTGCTTATCAGGAAAAATATAAGGTGGTTTTGTCCGAAACTCCTCTGACGCTGGATAATTGTGAGGATGCCGAGATCCTGCGCGATTATACGGAATTGACAGACGCTTATCGGAACGAAACCTTCCAGCTTGAGCAGATTGACCTGACCGGTTATGAAGGAAAGAGTTTCTATATAGGTTTCGTTCATGGCGACTGCGCTGATATGGAGTCTTTAATAATTAGAAATGTGACGGTTTTTGGATATTGATAGGTGGAATGAATGCGGATATTCATATATATGATATAGATTATGGAAGCAGATACTAGTTTGGTCGATTTATTCCTTTCACTGGTAAAGATAGATGCCGTGTCCGGTTCTGAAAAGCCGGTGGCCGATTTTATTTGTGATTATGTGCGGAATTTAGGTTTCGAGGCTCATGTGGATGATGCTCATGTCTTGTCCGGCGGAAATACTGGGAATGTAGTGGTTCCGGTTTTGGGTGGGGGAGACTTCCTGTTGATGGCTCACATGGATACTCCCTGTTCCACAAAAGGGGTTAATCCGTTGTTGTTGGAAGATAGGATTACCTCCGACCATACCACCATATTGGGTGTGGACGATCGCGGAGGGATTTCTGCCATTCTGTGGGCTTTGAGGTATGCGGTAGAACATTTGATGCCGCTGAAACCATGTACGCTATTGTTTACGGTTTGTGAAGAGACCTCTTTGGCAGGTTCTTGTGCTTTTCGGTCGAGTCCTCAAATCACGCACGGATT
Source organism: uncultured Bacteroides sp. (assembly GCA_944322275.1). Taxonomy (GTDB): domain Bacteria; phylum Bacteroidota; class Bacteroidia; order Bacteroidales; family Bacteroidaceae; genus Bacteroides. Next base: position 32,583 of record CALUOV010000007.1, read on the forward strand.
TGTGTTCGATTCTCATCTGTCTCCTGGTTGCTTTGTTTCCGAGACTTGTGGAGCTATTGCTTTCAAGTTCAAGATTAAAGGAAAAAGCTCGCATGCCGGAGTCGCTCCCGAAAAGGGCATTAATGCCATTCAGTTGGCGACCGAGGGACTCAGGCATTTCCCTTTTGGTCGTATCAGCGCTTCGGCTACCACCAATATAGGTATCATCAACGGAGGTACGGCTACGAATGTTGTGCCCGATATGGTGGAACTTGAAGGTGAAATCCGTTCGGACACGCAGGACGAAGGCGAGGAACTTATGCGGCGGGTCATAACCGATTTTGAGAGAGGTGCGGTTGAGAAAGGCGGAAGTGCCGAATGTGTTTGGCATTGGGATTTTAAGCCTTACCGCGTGTCTGCTGGACAAGAGCCGTATAACAGAATGGTGAAACTGTGTGACACATTGAATCTGAAAATGGAGGGAGTCAAATCAATGGGAGGCAGTGACGCCAATAACATGAACGCCAAGGGCATTCCCACAATAAATTTGGGAGTTGGTGCAGAGAATCCGCATAGTACGGATGAGTTTATTTTATATGAAGACCTTCAGACAGCTGCTCGGATGGCACTGAAGTTGATGACAGAAATCTGATAAACAAGAATTTTGAAGGAATAGAGTTATGAGAAAATTAATTGTATTATTGTTTACGGTGTTATGGGGCTATGGTAATGTCTGTTTGGCGGGAGATGACGTAAAAGGCCATCTCTTCATTATCGGCGGTGGAGAGCGTCCAGATTCCCTGATGACTCATTTTGTGGAGTTGGGTGGAGGAAAAGACGCTAAAATCTTGATTGTGCCTTATGCCAGCGGTGACATACACGATACAGGACAATACCAGCGGGACGGTTTCAAACGCATGGGTTGTACTTCCGTTGAATACATTTCGGTGTCCAAGGAAGACATAGAAACCAAAGAGGCTTTGGACAAACTGGAGGGCGTTACCGCGGTCTTTTTCTCCGGAGGCGATCAGAACAGATTGACAGACATGTTATTGGGCACCAAATTCCTTGAGAAAATTAAAGAGATTTATCGGGAGGGCGGAGTCGTTGGCGGAACTAGTGCTGGAGCTGCTGTGATGAGTAAGATTATGTTGACCGGTGAAGAAAAAAACGTTCCCGAAAGGAGAGAAGGTGATTTTTCTTACATCAAACGAGGGACGGTGCAGACAGCGGAAGGATTTGGTTTCGTGGAGAGCGCTATTATCGACCAGCATTTTATTATCAGGAAACGGGAAAACCGTCTGCTTAGCTTGGTTTTGCAACAACCGGATCTAGTAGGTATAGGTATTGATGAAGCTACGGCAATTATTGTGAACCCCGACCACTCGTTCAAGGTGGCAGGGCAAAGTCAGGTGATGGTGTTTGAGCCTAAAGCTCCGGTGGCGACCACCGCAGACGGCTATATGAAGACCGGTTCATTGAATATCAGGATTCTGACGGCAGGCGATACGTATCAATTAAAATAGAATGGTGTCATGAAGATTGCTAAAATGCCACATACTTACACCATAATATATGTTGTTATATTGGTGTGTGCGCTCCTTTCGTGGATTATCCCTGCGGGCGAGTATTCCCGTGAAGTCCGGATGGTAAACGGGATCGAGCGTACGGTCATTGTCGACAATTCTTTTCATGCCGTTGACGCTGCTCCTCAAAGTTGGGAAGTCTTTGGCGTTTTGCTAGATGGATTTCAAGCACAGGGTGGAATTATTGCGTTTCTTTTGATTATAGGCGGTTCGTTTCAGATTATGAACAACAGCAGAGCCATTGACGTCGGAATTATGTCATTCCTCAAGCAATCGTTGTCGTTGGAGAAATATGCTTTCTTCCGATATTTGGGAATGAACAATGTGGTGATTACGTGTGTGATTATCGTATTCAGTTTGTTTGGTGCCATTTTCGGAATGAGCGAGGAGTCACTGGCTTTTGTCGTGATTATTGTCCCTCTTGCCATATCAATGGGCTATGATTCCATAACGGGATTGTGCATGGTTTATGTGGCGGCGCATGTCGGTTTCTCTGGGGCCATATTGAATCCGTTTACAATCGGTATTGCCCAAGGTCTGTCCGGTCTGCCTTTGTTTTCCGGTTTCGGATACCGCATTTTCTGTTGGGCCCTGTTGACCTTCCTGCTGATTGTTTTCGTGTTACGCTATGCCGCCAAAGTTAAGAAGAATCCGGAGTCATCGTTGATGTATCAACAGGACTGTCACTGGAGGGAGAAAAGTGGGAAAGGCATTGAGATAGACTTGCAGGGAAAAAACACACGATCGGCGTGGATTGTCTATATCCTGTTGCTGGCGGCTTTGGCTTGTTTTTCGGTCATCTATCCGATGACGGTTTTTGAGGTGGGCGAGAAGGCCTTCCGGTTTGCGGCGGTTCCGGTTTTCTCCATCCTGTTTGCCTTGACCGGTTTTCTGGGACTGAGAAAGTCGAATCAATTTTTCATATTGAACTTGTTGGGATATACGGTTGTATTTCTTGTAATCGGAGTCTTGGGCTACGGCTGGTATCTCACTGAAATCTCAGCCATATTCTTAGCAATGGGCATTCTGTCGGGTTATGCCAATTCCGATAATACGGATCAGCTTATCAACCAGTTCTTGATTGGTGCCAAAGACATGCTTTCGCCGGCATTAGTGGTAGCGTTGGCGGGTGGCATCATTCAGATTCTGCAGGACGGTCACATCATCGATCCCATCCTGCACGGCCTGGCAACGCTGATGGGCGAAACGAGCCGGGTTATAGCGTTGGAGGCGATGTATCTGATTCAGACCATCATAAACCTCATGATCCCCTCAGGAACAGCCAAAGCCGCTTTGACCATGCCTATCATGGCTCCGTTCTCGGATGTGATAGCTATTTCACGTCAAGCCACTGTCTTGGCATACCAGTTCGGCGATGGTTTTACCAACATGATTACTCCTACGTCAGGAGTCTTAATGGGGGCTTTGGGGCTTGCCCGCGTTCCTTATGAGATATGGATAAAATGGTTCTGGAAATTTTTGCTTGTTTTTATTATTCTGGGGGCGATTTTGTTGGTGCCTACGATTTATATTCCTTTGGATGGTTTCTGATGTGGGGTGAAGATAAGTTTTCATTCTGAAATATAGAAACCGACATGAACGGAAGTTCCATAGGGATATTCAGTAAATAGCATAAACCCAAATCGGTCATTAGAGACGGAGTTAGCACTATTTCTAATGACCGCCATTAGAAAGATGTGGTTGTATATA
>CALUOV010000008.1 GCA_944322275.1 uncultured Bacteroides sp.
AGTATTGTCGTATCCAATACTGCTACTCCGTTAAGATTCAGTTATATCGGATATGATGAGCAGGAAATTATTCCAGAGAAAATGCGCGTGCTTAATATTGCGATGAAAGAAAGTTCTGTAATGGTGGACGATGTAATCGTAATTGCTTATGGAACCAAAAAGCGCCGCGATATGATTGGATCTGTCTCAAAAATAAAGAGCGATGAAATGTCATTAATGCAAGGAGGACGTTTTGAAAACTCACTGCAAGGCTTGGCATCCGGCATACAAGTCGTAAATGATGGCATGCCCGGAAGTACTCCGCAGATAAAAATACGTGGTATTGGTTCAATCGCTTCAGGCAGTGATCCATTATGGGTTGTTGACGGCATCGTAGGCGGTGGATCTACCATGGTAAACTCAAACGATATTGAGTCCATTGAAATATTAAAAGACGCTGCAGCTACGGCTATTTATGGGTCGCGAGGAGCAAACGGCGTTATCATTGTCACCACAAAGAAGGGGCGAAAAGGAGAATTGAAATTTGATGTTCACTATGAAGGCGGTATAACCCCTATTACAAACACAGATTTGGGATTGGCTGACACAGAGACATATTTTAAAATAATGGATGAAGCCCGCGCCAATGTAGGTTTATCTCCACTTGATCCTCAAAAAGATATTATTGAACCATACTATTCCAATTGGGTAACACCCATTACTCGTGAAGAAGCAATGAATACTAATATGGATTGGGTCGATTTGGTCAGCCGTTTAGGAAGTTTCCACGATATCAATGTTTCACTAAATCAAGGAGGAGAAAATTCTACTACTTACGCTTCCGTTAATTACCGCTCGGATGAATCCAGTTTAAAGGGCCTCAGCATGAACTCTGCCAGTGCACGCCTTAATAATGAATTTAAAAAAGGAATTGTTACTGTGGGGACACAATCATTTTTAAAATATGACCGGAAAAATTCTACTAATAAATGGGCTGTAGTTTCTGACAAATTTCCTTGGCGCAAAGTATATAACCCGGATGATCCGACAGGTTATTGGAATCCCCAAATGGCAGATGGGCATCCGACTGCAACTTTAGATCGTAATTACCAATTAAGTACCGGTGAGAATTTTAGTTTCCGTACGACTCTTTATTTGGATATTAATTTCAAATGGGTGAAAGGATTATCTGCCAGAGCAGACGCAAGCTATGGATACGGATTGGCACAAAGCGATTATTGGTTATCAGCTCTAATCAACAACACAGGAAACGTTGACGGAAATCAAGGAAATAAAAGTAAAACAACAACTAAATCACAACAATATCATGCCTTCGCCACTTACAAACGTGAATGGGCGGAACATGGTGTGGACATCGTAACAGGTATTGAAGCCAACCGAACATATACCGACAACTCTGTAGTGGCTGGTAAAAATTTAAGTGGTGAATTTCAAGAGCCTAAAATCATTGGCACGATGTTAGGTAATAATAGTGCCTATATTGGCGGAGAAAGTTATACATTCAGCTTCTTCAACCGTTTGGATTACAAGTTCAAGCAACGATATTTGATTGGTGCATCATTTGTACGCGAAGGTTCTTCCAAATTTGTGAAGAAGAATCGTTTTGGCAATTTCTATTCGGTTTCTGGCGGATGGATTATTTCCGATGAGACTTTCATGCGTAACGCTTCTTTTATTTCCTTATTGAAACTACGTGGAAGTTATGGCGAAACTGGTAATCAGAATATTCCGTCAGAAGTAACGATAAACTCATATGCTATTAAGAGTAAACAATATTACAACAATATGCAAAATATGTATCTGTGGAATATTGCCAACAAAACAGCAAAATGGGAAAAGAATAAAAGCATTGATGTGGGGCTTGACTATGCCTTGTTTGACAATAAAATCAACGGTTCTATCGCCTATTATCGCCGCACGACAAGTGATATGCTGATGAGAGTCCAGTTACCAGCATCCGCAGGTATTACCAACAGTGGTGGCAACGCTGAAAATAATTCAATGTGGTCCAATGTAGGTTCCATGTATAATCAAGGATTTGAATTTGATATAAACACAACTCTCGTTAGAAAAGATTTCGAATGGAATATGAATTATAACCTGACAACAAACATGAACAAAGTTACAGCACTTGACGCAAGTGTTGACTCAAAAGGAACAGGTATAATCAATACACGCCCAGGAGCGATTACCAAGAAAGGACTGGCATTAGGTACTTATTTCATGGCTGAATGGGCAGGCGTAGATCCAGAGAAAGGTATTGGAATGATTTACGAAATAGATTTGGACCGTTATAACAAAACGGGCGAAACTGTGAAAACCGGCAGATTGATTCCTGCAACCCAGTCGAATGTAAACAAGCACAGAATTATCCAAGAAGGGAAAACCGCTCTTCCTAAAGTATATATGGGGTGGACTAACAACTTTAAATACAAAGACTTTGATTTGTCATTCATGTTCTATTTATCTTTAGGTAGTTATACATTCAACTATCATGGTTACACGAAGTCGTTTGTAGGTGATGGACGTAACAATATTACAGCGGAAATGTATGAAAAATCATGGAAGCAACCCGGTGATATAGTCGAATATCCACAACTCAGATGGCAAGATAAATATAATTATGATGATAACGGAAATGAAAAACAAAATGTAACTTATATAAAACATGATGCAGGACATACCAGATATTTGGAGAATAGTTCGTATTTACGTTTACGAAATTTAACAATAGGCTATACACTCCCGCAAAAAATCTGTTCCAAGATAAATATTGATGCATTAAGAATATATCTGTCTGCCGTTAACTTATTCACAATAACTTCTTTCAACGGTTACGACCCCGAAGTTAGAGTAAAAAATCAGACTGGAGCTAATGCACAAGGCGCTATATTTACCGGTAGTGAAATGCCCCAGACACGAATTTTCTCCGCAGGTATTAATTTCAAATTTTAATCGAATTGACATATGAAAACAATAAAGAAAATAATAGCCTTATCAAGCATTGCGATTTTAGCATCCTGCGACATGGATAATTATTTTGAGCTAAAGCGCCCAGAGTCCAACCCATGGCTGTCTGTAAACGATTTAGAATATTCTGTCGCAGATCCATATAATACATTGTTTCAGAATCCCAATTGGCAAGCTCCTATAGGTATAATTCCCTATTATCAAGAATTAGTAGCGGACTTGTCCACCGTTAATCCTCAAGGAGCCTATGAACAGGAAGCCCTTTATTGGTATCCAAGGCAGATGTCCACTTTTGATGTAACAGGACAACAATTTGAGAAAACCTTCTCAATTCTATATAGAGCTGTCACAGGTGCAACCTCTCCTCTTACGTTTATTGAAGAAAAAGAAGCAAATGGAGAAGCCGTTTTCGCCAACATGACGGAAAATGACAGAAAAACACTGGCTCGCCAAACCGGTGAACTTTACTTTATGCGTGGCTATACATATTGGCTGATCAGCCGTGCATTTGTTGCTCCTTACGATCCCAATGGAGGGGAAGGAAACAATCGTAAGTTTATTCCATTAATTAATAAATTGTATTATTCACAAGAATCCGCCCGCAATCCTTACATGGGGACGGTTCAAGAAGTATATGATTTAATGCTTTCTGATTTTACCAAAGCAAAAGAATTAATGCCGGAAGATTATTTCGAACGTGGACGAGCTAATAAATATGCAGCATCCATGATGCTAATGCGTGTAAAATGGCTCATGGGAGATGAAACGGGAGCCTTGGAAGAAGCAAACTATGTAATTAATAAAGCAGAATCAGGAGTTGCTCCTTTCGATTTGACAGAAGACCCGATAGTTGCATTCAACCGCAATGCAGAATCACAATATACAGCAGACCCGATTGCCAAAGAAGTTATTTTTGAATGCGCTTTCACGGAAAGTAATCAAGGAAACAATGTAGCTATACCATTGGCTCGCATGTGCAAAACAGGTATTTATAATTTCAAGTCAACCGTATTTGACGCCAATAACAAACTTTGGGTTGACGGAGCCAGAGGTGAACAAAACTGGCAACATGGCGGATGGGCTTGTGCTTACTGGAACCCTCATCTTATTAAATATATAGGATGGGCACAGACAGATGACTGTATGGATCTTGCTAATTATGTTCCAAGTGAGGAAGCCTTATCTGACAAACGTTTTGTCCAATTGCACTATTTCTTGAGGAACTATGTAGAAGGTGGAGACAAAACTGTTCATGAAATGGCATATAATCAAACAAAATGGAACGCTTTTTGGAATGACAAATACTATCGTGCACCATACGGAAAATATTCTCAAGTTCCTTTAATACGTTTGGCCGAAGCATATCTTACCCGTGCCACCCTAAGCCTCGCACAACAACCGGCTCAGGCTTTAGCGGATGTGAATGTAATACGGACACGAGCAGGACTTCCTTCTTTGAGTAATGTAACAGAAGAAGATATCGAAAAAGAAAGAATTAAAGAACTCGGTTTTGAAAATGGAGACAGACTTCTGTATCTCGTGGCTATGCAGAAAACGATTGACGGACAAAAGCGGAATCCGGGTGCGGTCTATGAGAATCCAAACACGGATGGTGATCCCATCCCTGCAATGACTCCTCCGTATAGCGACATGTATGTTCCGTTGCCTTCCATCGAATATTTATATTCAGGCACATATCAACAGCCATAAATACATAAATAAATGGCTAATTCTATTATTGAATAGAAATACTGACAGTTAGTATAGTAAATAAATTGTAAAAAATAAGGGAGGGTGTGTCGTAATGCACGATGCACCTTCTTTTTTTCGTTCACAAGAAACAAACACTGATAAAAATACAATCAGAAAGTCCGATTGTAATGAAGACAAGACAACTTGGAGCAATTTATGGACAATCTTCTTAGTATTGATAGCTTGCCCCAGATTGGATACTTGCTTGTCCAAACCTTCTTGGATACTTTGCTACTTATTCAAAGTCCTTTTATTTTCTATACTTCTTTATAAACTCTGAAGGCGGCATGCCATATTCCGTCTTGAAACATTTTCCGAAATAAGAGATTTCATTAAATCCGCACCGATAAGATATCTCAGTTACTGTAAGATCCGTGTGTTTCAATAAATCAACAGCATGTTTCAAACGAATGTCCAATATTAACTTGCTAGGCGACATACCTGTAATAGATTTTATCTTGCGATATACCTGTACACGGCTCATACCAATTTCTTCACTAAACTGATCTATAGAATAGGTTGGGTTTTCTATATTTTTATTTATAATCTCCATAACTTTCTTCATAAAACGCTCCTCAATCGCGCTATAAACAGAAACATCTTTATCCTGTTGTTCTAACTTGTCGGACAATGTTAACTTGGAAGCATAGCATGCCGCCAGTTTTTTTCGGTTTGCTAGAATGTTAGAGATACGGGCTAATAACAATTCCGGATCAAATGGTTTCATTATATATTCATCCGCTAATGACTCATAGCCTTCTTTGACCTGCGAGGTTGTAGTTCGTGCTGTAAGTAAAATGATTGGAATATGCGATGTTACCATATTACTCTTTGATAGTTTTGTAAAATCAAGGCCATTCATATAAGGAGTCATAATATCACTAACAACCAAATCCGGCATTAATTTCTGTTCTATTTCATAACCTTCTTTGCAATTCTCGGCTGTATGAATATTATATTGTTTACTTAATAATGAAGTCAAATAGTTACGTACATCTTCATTATCTTCAATAATCAGTAAAGAATACTCCTTAGGAGAAGTATTGACTTGCGACAGTTCACAAAGATTTATATCCGATGCGATAAGAACCTCTGTTTCTGAATATGGGATATGAGATGTTTTTACGACTTTATCTTTCCTGAGAATTTGTTCTTCTGAATAGTTTTCTTTACCCAAAGGAAGAGTAAAATAGACTGTTAATCCATGACCTTCTTTACTTTCAACCCAAATATATCCTCCGTGTAGTTTTATAATACTTTTTGTCAAGTTTAATCCAATTCCACTCCCTTGTACTTTGTCATTAGCCTGAAAAAATGCTTCAAAAATACGTGGCATCATTTCCGCTGGGACTCCAGACCCACTATCTTCGACTTTAGCTAAAAGGACCTTTCCTGATGGAAGGAGTAGATTATCCGGTTTAACAAGATCTTCTGTATTGACTATCATGGTAGATATAATGATATAGCCACCATTTGGAGTATGTTTTAAGGAATTGGATATAAGATTAAAAAAAACTTTCTCAATGAGAATTGCATCGAACCATACTTCAGTTGAAGAAGTCGCATCGTTAAATTCTATAGATATATTCTTCTTTTCAGCAATAGAAGAAAATAGATTAATGATTTCTGGAATGTAAGTACCCATGTTGTAGCAACTCACATGAAGTTTCATTTTCCCAGCCTCTAACTTATGAAAATCCATCAAACGGTTTACAAGCCACAGTAGCCTTTGGGAATTTCGATTAATAAGTTCCAATGATTGATAACACGCCTGTGGCATATCTCTACACCGCAACAAATCAGCCAATGGGGCAATAATCAAAGTTAATGGAGTACGTAACTCATGCGAGAAATTAGTAAACATCTCTACTCCCATTTTATGGCTAAGTTCCATATTTTGTTTTTCCATCTGTTTAAGATGGAGATCCATTTTTAGCCTCGCTTCACGCATCCGATACCTCACAAAAAGAGTAATCATACTAATAATGAATATAATATAGAAAGTATAAGCATACCATGTTTCCCATAATGGAGGAGTAATTATTATGGTTAATGACGCATTGTTTCGACTCCAAATTCCATCATTATTACAAGCTTTTACTTTAAAAGTGTACTCGCCAGGCGGTATATTTGTGTAATTGGCACTCGGATCAAAAGTTGGTTCTGACCAATTTTTATCGAACCCTTCAAGCAAGTACGAGAATCTATTGTTAGAGGCAAAAACATAACTAAGCGCTGAAAACCTGATGGAAAAAGAAGTTTGGTTGTATCCTAATTTGATTTTTGGCATGGTGATATCTACCCATTGAGTCGTAGTATCGCCTTCGGAGCAATCATCCCAAAGTTTTATTTTTGTAATCTTTACAGGTGGAATGAATCCATTTCGTTTTAGCATTTTCGGTTGAAATGACAAAAAACGATTATTCCCACCTACATAGAATGTTCCACTGGAAATTTTTAAACACGAATGCAGATTTGTTTCCAATAAAGTATATCCATTACGATTACTCCAATTAGTGAAAGTTTCTGTTTCTGGATTAAAACAAGACATGCCTTTCAATGTCGACACCCACAAATTTCCCGTATCATCAGCTTCAATGCTATTAATGGCATTATTCAAAAGTCCGTTCTTTCTATCATACATAACGAAACTTTCTTCCACGCTATCATATCTTCCGATGCCTCCACCATACGTGCCGATCCATAGATTTCCCAAAGTATCTATAAATAATGTACTAACATGATCACTTGGGATAAATTGGCTAGAATTATTTTCTTTACGTCCATAATGCTTAAGTTCGTATGTCAATATGTCATAGCGATATAAGCCTGCGGCACGAGTAGCCATCCAAATATAGGAACCGACAGCCTTTATATCTTGCACATTGATAACCTGAAAATCGGTCATCCGACCTTTTACGGGAAAAGTCTCCTGTAACAAATCCTTATCCATATGATAGCGTAGCACTGGACTATCCACACCTAACGCAATCCAATACACACCATCACAAGTTTTCGCAATGCGTCTCACTTGATTATAGGGGAATTTGGGGATTTCTTTAATTACTCGACGTGTTTCCATATCATAGAGATACAATCCACAATAATAAACACTAATCCACAACAAATTTTTCCCTTCTCTTTGTATATACTTGATTTCATTATTAGTTTTTAATCCCGGCAAATGAAGCGGACAGTATTCATAATTATCTTTTGAAGGATTATAAATTATCAATCCCTCATCTGTACCAAGCCATAAATTCCCTTTATACTCAACCATGGCATTGATATTACCTATGCTTCTCTGAAGTTTATATTCGGGCTCATGAGGAATGAAAAAATTGCTATATGGAGTATATAGATTAACACCTCCACCATAAGTACCTACCCAAATATTGTCTGCTCTATCCCGATATAAAGAAATAATAGTGTTCTCACTCAGTCCGCAGCTATGCTCTTTTTGATAATAATTCAGCAACTTGTCATGCCGTTTATCGTAAATTAACACTCCGTCACGAGTTGCAAGCATAAGATTTCCCTCCGCTGTTTCTACAATATAATTGACTTGTGAATTATTAAAAACTTTTCCATCCTCCATAGCAAGATTCGCACATACTAATCTCCGTTCTTCACGGTCAAACCACTTTAGGCCTGTATCCCACATGCCTACCCATAAACGTTCATCACTATCTTCATATAAAAAGTATATTTTGTCTTGCTCACCGAACTGGAAACGTTCGGTTACAAACGTTTCCGGATTCATAATACACAACGTATTATTAATGAGATAGCAAATTTCGTTTTTACTATTTTGCATTAACCAAAATACCGATCCGCTGGTAGAAATAGGAATGAAATCATTGGTTTCCTTATTATATAAATTGAGTCCTTTCATATTCCCTACCCAAATCCTTTTGGCATTATCGCATAACAAATGTTTAATGCAATTGTCAGAAATACTATGCGGATCTGTCGGATTATGAAAATATTGAGTAAATGTGCGCTTAGCTACGTCATAGCGATTTAGTCCATAATGACTTCCTATCCATAAAATGCCAGGTTTCTCTTCTACAATGGTTGTAATATCGCTACTTGATAATGAATTCTTTTGACCATCAGCCCTTAATATTTCAAATTCAGTACCATCGAACCTATTCAGTCCATCTCTTGTACAAAACCACATAAACCCTTCACTATCCTCTAAACTACGTATTACCGTATTTTGTGAAAGACCGTTACTTACATTATAATTTTGGAATAAGATATTGGTGTCTTGGGCATACACAGCCGGAATTAAGTATAACAGAAAAATTACAATAATGTATTTCATGGTTATTGCGATGTATTTATTGAAGCAAATATAATCAGTTTGAATGCAACAAACAAATATTTTAGCAGGTGAAAAGTCCAGATGTAACATGAGTGATATAAATGTAACCACCGTCAGTATAAAGATACATAGATAGGATAGATTGAAACGAATGTGTTGATTGAATAAAAATAAAGAATATTATTTTTGCTCCGTTAATTAATAATAGAATAAAGTCATGCGAAAAATTTCTTTAATAGCAATGGTGGCGATAGCCGTCTCCACTTTTTCTTGTACGGATGCGAAGAACGGGAAAAGTACAAAGTCTACAGCTTGTAGTTTCCAAGCGGCTGATACTTCTTGGAGGTCTTTAAGCTTGCGAGAAAAGATAGGTCAAACCATGCTTATGCTCCCCGATCGGGAGTTAGAATTAAAATTGGGAGAGGGTTCTTTAGAGCGATACTTTGAACGTTATCCGGTAACTGGTTTTTTTATGGGATGGAAACTATTTATAGGCATTCCGGAAGAAGAACGTGTAGAATTCGTTCAAAAGTCTGTGTTTGAATATCAACAAGCCTCAAGACTACCTTTATTATTCCAACAAGACTACGAATCGGGAGTAGGACTTCAAGGCATGACACCTTTCCCTAAAGAAATGGCCTTGGGGGCAACTAATTCTACGGATTTGGCATATAAATATGGTAAAAGCGTAGCTTTAGAATGCCGCTCTTTAGGCATCAATTGGGTGCTTCACCCTGTAGCGGATCTCAATATCAATCCGCTCAATCCTATTGTTAATACCAGAGGAATCTCCGATAATCCGCAGAAAGCAGTGGAGTTACTATCCGAGCAGATAAGAGGATTACAAGACAATGACATCGCAGCTACAATAAAGCATTTTCCTGGTGATGGGGTAGACTATCGCGATCAGCACTTAATGACAACCGCAAATTCTCTTTCTTTGGCGGCATGGAAACAATATCATGGGAAAGTTTTTACCGAATTAATTAAAAAGGGAGTTGCATGCATTATGCCGGGACACATTACATTGCCTGCATATCAACACGAGAAGCTGAATGGATTCTTTCCTCCCGCAACTTTATCGCATGAGTTATTGACGGATCTATTAAAAAAGGAGATGGGCTTTAAAGGAGTCATTGTTTCTGATGCAATGACAATGGGCGGTTTTCGCGGTTGGTATGAAAATGATTTAGAGGGACAAATAGCTAGTTTTTTAGCAGGTGTGGATGTCTTATTATGGCCATCTTATGAATATATGGATAGTGTTGAAGTTCGCATCAGACGCGGTGAAATTCCAATGGAACGATTGGACGATGCTGTGCAACGCGTATGGGCAATGAAAGAACGTTTTGGCTTATTAAAAAAAGACCGTGAACTTATCAGACCGTTAACAGACAATGAAAAACAGAAGATAACAGAAGCCTCTAAAGAAATAACAGAACGTTCAATTACTTTAATTCGAGACGAAGATCAGAAATTGCCACTGTCTATAGAGAAAGATAAAAAAATACTTTTGGTTGCTGTAACGCCTATTGCTCATAAAGGAGATGACAGAGACTTTAAACGGCTGCTAAATTTACGCAATGAATTTATAAAAAGTGGATTTAATGTCGATTTTCAACGTAATATTCTGTATGAAAATCAAGGATGGCAAGATAATGCCACAGATGTATACGACAAGGTGATTTTCCTCGTAGCCAGAAATACTCACACTCCATTTGGACCACTTCAATTATGGGACGATGAAGCGCAATCTGTTTGGGCAGCTAATTCAATGGACAAAAGTAAAGTGATAGTTATTTCGTTAGGAAGTCCATATATTGGGAATGAATACTTTGAACGTGTTAAGACATATATAAATACTTATTCTAACGATGCATCCACTCATTCAGCTTTACTAAAAGTCTTAACTGGAAAACTTCCGTTTAAAGGAGTATCTCCAGTAGATTTGAATCGCAAATTTTTCACGTTTAACTAAAGAATATAAATAGTTTATGAAACAGATGTTTTTTTTCGCAGCAATAATTTGTGGACTGTTTTTTTGCACTGGCTGCACGACTTCCCATGAAACAAATGGTTTGCAGACCCGTAATGGATTACCTAATTTTAATTACAAGATTCAACAAGAAGATTCCTTGTCCATTGTCTTTTTGGGAGGTAGTATAACCAACCATAAAGGCTATAGAGTACAAATTTCCGACTGGTTAAAAACACAATATAAAGGCATCAGATTTAAGACCATTAATTCCGGCATCGGAGGTACAGGATCTGATTTAGGAGTATTCCGAACCGATAGGGATGTATTAAGTCACCATCCTGATTTGGTTTTTATAGAATTTGCCGTAAACGATGCCAAGAGTGATTCGCTGCTTATATGCCATTCCATGGAAGGAATTGTAAGAAAAATCTGGACTCAAAACCCATATACAGATATTTGTTTCCTGTATACACTGAACGAAACGATGTTAGATGACTTAAAAGCTGGGAAAAAATATCGTTCCGTCAGATATATGGAACGAATTGCAGATTATTATGATATTCCTTCTGTAAATTTTGCAGACGATGTAATGGCATTAATGGAAAAGGGAAAATTAATCTTTAAAGGGGATGCAAAGAAAGATTATGGAGATAAAATAGTATTTACGAATGACGGAACTCACCCGACATATGAGGGTGGACATCCAATCTACACAAAGACCCTAAGTCATGCTTTGCTACAAATGAATAAAGCCCAACAAAAAGCCCATCCATTAAGGATAGCTTTATATCCAGGAAATTACGAAAAAGCTAAAATGATACCTGTCGCAAATCTTTCTCATTCTAACGGTTGGAGAATCTTACTAGAATCAGATAAGGCCTTTACTCATTTTCAAGGGAGCTCCAATGAATTACAGCCTATTTGGGAATCTTCCAATCCTAAAGATTCCATAGAAATTTGTTTTGAAGGGAATCGCATAGGTGTTTTTGATTTAATTGGTCCTTCATCAGGTGGAATTTCTGTAGAAATAGATAATAATAGACCTTTCTATGTACGTAGGTTTGATAAATATTGCGCAGATCGGAATAGAGTAAATTATTGTTTGTTTGAAACATTAGAATATGGAAAGCATGTCGTTGTTATTCGGCCAGATAATCGGCGTTTTGAAAAGAGTGAGTTTTATCAGGAAAATAGTAGGGTGATACCAGAAAGTGAGTATTTTGATGAGTTTAATACATATATTGGTTCAGTGTTACTTGTAGGAGATTTACTTTGAGGGCCTTGTATAATTAGAGACAACTGTCAAGTTCATTCGATGGTTGTAGCATGTTAAAATCAGAGGAACACGACTTTGAGATCCTGGTTTCGCAGCTGAATGCAGAAAAACGTGCCCGTTGCGCCGCCGAAAAACAATCCCGCGATGACAAGGTTTTCATATCTTCTCTCTTGGAAAGGATATCTTCCCTTGAGCCCCTGATAGAGTCCAAAAGTGCCAAAATCGATGATATGTTCCACCAGATGAAAGCGATGCTTTTGAGCAAAGGCCCCATACCCTTTCTTCCGCATTGAAGGGTGAACTCATCGGCTCCATACGTGAAAGGTTCGAGCAACAGAAACGCGAACTGATGGAGGCTTTTGCACGAAAGCTTGCCGCCAAGGACAATGAAATGTCCCGGCTCAAAGGCTAGAAACCGAAAGGAGGGAAAGAAAGTTCTCCTTCTCTCTCATCTTCTGAAGATGCCGTTCCTCTTACGCCGGTAGGGCAGGCATCGAGAATCAAACAGCTTGAGCAACAGAAGTCGGATTTTCAATCAACTTGCTCTGATGAATTGGATAGAGATCGGTTCGGACATACTCTCGTCTTTGGACGTGTCTCTTCGCTAAGAAATCATCTCATCAGGCGAGGCCCATGCCGATAAAAGTACGTTGAAGTGCAAGGACCGGTGTTTGCTGGGTAAAGATGAAAAAGAAGAGAATGTTGAAGCCGGCCTTCACTACTTCAAACGTTGGATTTTCTGCTATTACTCTCTCCTGTATAGCCTGACCCAGTTCGTTTTTCATGGCTGGGGACGGTAGACACATGAAGCTGTCAATGAATCTTTTAAAGAAGTGATTGAACGCATACTTTTATACACTGATGGTGCCAATATCTATAAGTGCTGCGATGTAGGAGAATTGATACAACGGATAGCCTGTATGGTTCATATGCGAAGTCCGTCCTTCAAGTTGAAGGATGTTTCTGAACACACCAAGGCGATATTGAAGGTCTTTGATTATATCTTCCATGAAGATAAACAGGTCAAGGACCTCGAGGAGGAAGAAGAACCCGAACTTCTCAAGGCGGTGGATTATGTCCTAAAAGAATATCCCTGCATGCTCCGCTGCTTGGAGGATGGCCGCATAGACCTCTCGAATAACGTATGCGAAAGACAGATCCGGCGTATCGCAAAATACCGTAACAACAGCTTCTTCGCAGGCAGTCCGGCTGCTGATATCCGCTTTACCCGTCTTATGTCCTACTTTGCAAACATCTGGGCTCATAAACTGGACCCTGTAGAATACTTATGCGAGGTGTTCCGTCGGATTAAGAATACAGCCAGGGATGGGTGAACCTGCTTGTCCACAAATGGCAACCTGCCACCGTCGGCGTATGGGGTGAAGATCTGAAGCAATATTAAAAAGAGTAGCCTCTTAGAGGGAAACGGTTCTATAATGACCGCTTACCATCAAACTCCGTCATCTTTGTAAGCTAAGAACATAAAAATGCAACGTTATGGGAAAAAAACTGGAAAGATTGCAAAGGATGTTGGTCATTGTAAACAAACTAAAAACGGAAGTAGGCTATGAGTTTGGGGAAAGTTTGAAGAAAGAAATTAATACGAAAATTGAATGTCCGTATCCTACCAAATAACGTTTTCGAATGAAGCTATGCTTCAACTGCCATAGAAGCCAAATGAAATGGCCATAGAAGCCAGATGAAATGCCCATAGAAGCTTACTTACTTTACTTTTCATCCTATGCTTTGGCAAATCTAAGGAATTTTATAAAACGAAATTGAAGATAAACTCTTGTAATTGAATAACTTATTCTCCAAAAGTTTTACGGAAAGTGCATCCATTGCGCCATTCCGAGCAACCGTAAGCTGTCTTACCCTTGATGATGGTACCCTTACCACAGAGAGGGCAAGATTTACCTATCCACTCATCCGTTAGTACGGCAGGCACTTCCACTTTCTTTTTTCGCGGAGCACGTTTCTTAGGCGTAGCCGCTTTCTTGGATACCTCCTCCTTCTTAACTTTCGGAGAATCTGAAGCAACCGAGTGAAGTGGTGTGGATTGCACAGGGACATAACGGTTACTGTGATCGGCCAATACATTAGCTACGATGGCAGACACCATCTGCTTCAATTCTTCCAGGAACTGGTTGGCGTTATATGTGCGACGCTCTATTTCCCGCAACTTCTTTTCCCAAATGCCGGTCAGTTCGGCACTTTTCAAAAGCTCTTCATTAATTATCTGTATCAGCTCAATACCCGTAGGAGTTGCTATCAGATTCTTCTTCTCTTTACGGATATAATTACGTTTGAATAAGGTCTCGATGATGGCGGCACGGGTAGACGGACGGCCTATACCATTTTCTTTTAAGGCATCACGCAATTCGTCATTGTCCACCAGTTTGCCGGCTGTCTCCATAGCGCGAAGCAGAGTCGCTTCGGTGTAGGGACGGGGCGGCTGGGTCCATTTTTCGACCAGCTCGGGCATATGCGGTCCGCTCTCCCCTTTCATAAAAGCAGGCAGTACTTTCTCTTCGTCTGTTTCTTTGCCATCCTTGTCTTCGGGAGTCTGAGTAGTGGCGTTAGAGCTGAACACTACCCGCCAACCCGGCTCCAGAATCTGTTTGCCGGAGGTTTTGAACTCAATGCCGTCCGCCTCTCCTTCTACGGTCGTGGTGGAGAAACGGCAATCGGGGTAGAACACAGCGATGAAACGCCGGGCTATAAGGTCGAATACCATGCGCTCGCGGTCGGTCAAATTAATGGGAGACTGACCGGTAGGAATGATGGCATGGTGGTCGGTCACCTTGGAGTTGTCGAATACTTTCTTCGACTTTACCAAAGTTTGTCCCTCTAACGGAGAGGTCAATGTTTCATATCCGCGCAAACCTTTCAGGATACCGGGGCACTTGGGGTAGATATCATCGCTTAGATAGGTCGTGTCAACGCGAGGATAAGTCGCCACCTTTTTCTCGTAAAGAGACTGAATAAGCTTCAAAGTGTCATCGGCGGAAAAGGCAAACTTCTTATTACATTCCACTTGCAGGGAAGTCAGGTCGAAAAGGCGGGGCGGCGCTTCCCGTCCTTCTTTCTTAGCGACAGAGGTCACGCTGAAAGGCATCTCCTTTATTCGGTTCAGTAATTCTTCCCCCCTTGCACGGTCTGTGATGGGGTCGATACCCCGGTTTTCCTCCGGCTTCTTGGCTTTCTTGGCGGGAGTGTCCTTTGCTTTTTCCGCTTCCAGGATGAGCTCTTCTTCGCTTTTACGCACTAAGGCGGTGAAGAGCGTGTCGCGATAGACTGTGTTCAGCACCCAGTATTGACGGGGGACAAAGTTTTGAATCTCCAACTGGCGGTTGACGATAAGAGCCAACGTGGGAGTCTGCACCCGTCCGATGGAAAGCACCTGACGGTTTTGCCCATACTTCATGGTGTAAAGGCGCGTGGCGTTCATGCCTAAGAGCCAGTCGCCGATGGCACGGCTCAATCCCGCTTCGTAGAGGGGCTGGTATTCGGACGCCTCATGCAGGTGGGCGAAACCCTCGCGGATGGATTCCTCGGTAAGCGAGGAAATCCATAGGCGTTTTACCGGACAACGCGCGCCGGCTTTCTGCATCACCCATCGCTGGATAAGCTCTCCCTCCTGTCCCGCATCCCCGCAATTGATAATCATATCTGCCTTTTGCATCAGCGTTTCTATGATATGAAACTGGCGTTCGTACGTAGGATTGCTAATCAGTTTGATGCCAAAGCGAGGCGGAATCATGGGCAAGTAATTCAAACGCCACGATTTCCATTCCGGTGTATATTCGTGCGGTTCCTTCAACGTGCACAAGTGTCCGAACGTCCAGGTCACCTGGTATCCGTTTCCTTCAATGTATCCGTCTTTTTTCTCTCTGGCTCCCAGCACATCGGCTATGTCGCGTGCCACGGAGGGTTTTTCGGCTATGCAAACTATCATTCGTTTTTGTCTTTTTGAGCTTGCAAAGTTACAAATAAGGATGGAAATACGCCTCACTCTGCAAAAGAAGTTTCCGTCCTAAGGGCAAATCCGTTTCCTTTCGCAAGATTCGTCCGGGGGCTACTGATGCAAAGGGACGGAGGTTTCTAACATAAGCGGGGAAGGTTAGAAACATTCGGCGTCTATGTTTCTAACCTTTCAGGATTTCCATCGGAAGCGCTTCTGCCGGGGGATTTTAATTATCGTCCTTTTACGGATAAGGAAACAACAGCGTGAACGTGCTTCCTTTGCCGGAGGCAGATTGCGCATCGATGCTGCCGCGATGCAGGTGCATGATTTGGCGGGCCAGTGTGAGGCCGATGCCCGAACCGTTCGGCTTGGTAGTGAAGAAGGGAACGAAGATGTGCTGCAACACATCCGGTTCAATGCCTGTGCCGTCATCCTCGCAACGCAGGTAAGGGCGGCCTCCGGTGGTGACACCTGCCGATAGAGTGATGTGCCGGGCGTTGTTCTCCACCGCATTTTTTACGAGGTTTATCAACACCTGTTCTATTTGTCCTTTGTCTGCGATGAGCTTAAGGGGAACGGAGGGATTAACTGAACGGATGGAAACGGACGCCTGCATCAGGCGGGCGATGTCGTTCAGCAAGTCGGCGGCGTTGTGCAGTTGGAGTTGGGGCAAAGGCAGGTGCGTTATTTCCCGATAGCTGTTGACGAAATGGGTGAGTGACTTTCCGCGGCGGGCGATGGTCTGAAGCATTTGCCGCATGTCCGCCTTGTCTCCTGTGGGGCCTTCCCATTGTTCTATCTGTGTGTCCAGCAGTTCGGCCAGGGAAATGATGGGGGTGAGGGAATTCATCATTTCATGCGTCAGTACCCGCAGCAACTTCTGCCAGGATTCGGTCTCCTGACTGTTCAATGCGCTGTAGATGTTCTTTAGGCTGGCCACCCGCAAGCGATGTCCCTGCAAGACGAAAGTCATGCCCGACAGAGCCAGTTGGGTAGGCTCTTCTTGCCGGTGGTCGATTTGTACGATGTCCAGTTGTCCGGGTGTGAGTTGCCGCAGGCGTTCGGGTAGGTCTGGATGCAGGTAACGCAAGTCGGCGATGGTCTTGGGAGCGCGTAGAGCATTAGTCTCAGGACGGTTTTCATCGATGGCCGATGAGACGAGCCGGGTAGCTGAGCGGTTCATCCACTCCAAGGAGCCGTCTGACGTATAGACCAGGATGGCGGTGTCGACGTGTTCGGCCAACGCCCGGAAATATTGCAGGCGGCTTTCCCGCTTTTGCAGGTCATTGCGATAGGCGGAGAGAGCCGTCTGCATCTCGTTTATCAGTTCGGGAGCGATGCCGCGGGTGTCGTGCGGGTCGAAAGCGTCGGGAAACTCGGAGTAGCGCACGGCACGGATAAACTGTTTCATCCGGCAGGAACTCCGGTTGAGGAAGCTGTAAATGCTCCAGACACACCCCGCCGTTGCCAAAAGGGCGATACCTGCGGTGAGGTAGTAGCCCTTCACGGCACACGCCGATGCGGCCAGGCAAGTGGCGAGCAGGACGGCGGTCAGCAGCAGAGGCGTAAGGTTTCTTTTCTTTTTCATAGTCCGAACTTCTCGATGCGGCGGTAGAGCGAGGTGCGGGTAATGCCCAGCATCTCGGCCGCCAGGGTGATGTTGCCTTGGCAGAGGCGCAACACTTCTTCGATGTTGTCCCGCTCGATGCGTTCCAAGTTGTAACGCTCCTTGACGTGCATCGCTTCGGGCTGGTGGCGGGTGAGGAACGAAAAGTCCTGCGCCGTCAGTTGGGGACCGGAAGAGAGGATGACTGCCCGCTCCACGGCATGCTCCAGTTCGCGTACATTGCCCAGCCAGGGATAGAGCTGCATCTGGCGGCGCGCTTCGCGGGTGAAGCCTTTCACCTCTTTATGATACTTTTCGCGATAGCGGGCAAGGAAAGCGTCGGCCAGCAGGAAGAGGTCGTCGCCCCGTTCGCGTAAAGGAGGAATCCGCACTTCGATGGTGTTGATGCGATAGAGCAAATCCTGGCGGAACTCCCGGCGTTCGACAGCGGCATAAAGGTCGGTGTTCGTGGCACAGATAAGACGCACGTCCACGGGATGGCTTGATGTGGAGCCTAAACGCGAAGCCCGCCGTTGCTCGATGACGGAGAGCAGTTTGGCTTGCAGGGGCAGGCTGAGGTTGCCTATTTCGTTCAGAAAGAGTGTGCCGCCTTGTGCAGACTCCAGCCGTCCGGGCTTGCCGCGGCGGGCATCGGTGAAGGCACCCCGCTCGTACCCGAACAGTTCACTCTCGAACAACGTGTCGGGAATACTCCCTAAGTCGATGGAAACGTAGGCTTTATCCCGTCGGGAAGACAGCCCGCAGGTGTAGCGGGCCAGCAGGTCCTTGCCCGTACCGTTCTCGCCCAGGAGGAGCAGGTTGGCATCGGTGTCCGAACATTGGCGCAGCATGCGCAAGAGCGCAAGGAAGGCGGGCGATTCGCCAAGGACAACAGTCTCCGGCTTGTCCAAGGACTGTTTGGAAGCGGGCTTTTCCGCCTGTGTCTCGGGCTGTCCGCTCGTTTGCGCCTTTTGCTTGTCCTGGCTCAGTTGCAGGGCGGCAGACACGGTGGCTATCAGTTTTTCGTTGTCCCAAGGTTTGGGGATGAAGTCCGTGGCGCCCCGCTTGATGGCCTGCACCGCTTTTTCCATGTCGCCATAAGCGGTGATGAAGATGACGGTGGCCTGCGCATCCAGCTTCAGTATCTCCTCCAGCCAGGCGAAACCTTCGCGCCCGCTCACCGCATCGTGCCGGAAGTTCATGTCCAGCAGGATGACGTCGTGGCGCGTGCGGGAAAGCAGCGGAAGCATCTCGCGCGGGTCGCTGAGGGTCGTTATCTGACCCAAATGCCGGAGCAACATCTTCAGCGTAAAGAGGATGTCCGGGTTATCGTCTACGATGAGTATCTTTCCTTGTTTCATGCGGACAAAGGTACGCATTCTTCCCGAATAAACCTTGGGCGAAAGTGTGCGACAGGTGTACGATTTCGTACGTTTTTCTTTCCTCCTGTTTTTCTTAAATGACTGTCCGACAACGATATATAACTTTGGTACACTTCTTGCGCATTCTTCTGTGAGCTTGCCCGCCGCTCTCGACACGCTTGAAAGCCGGAGAAGAGGACGTTGACTGACTGACTTGACATAGAATCATGTTACATGATTCCTACAATCATCCTACATGATTCCCACAATCATCCTACATGATTCCTCCTCAAGTCCGTCAGTAGAGGCAGACAAGTGACGGTTTAATGTGCATCAAGTGACGTATGAAGTGTATTTATGGTAGATCAAATATAGACTGAATTATGCTGAAACATTATCTGAAAGTGGCGCTCCGGCTTATCAGGCGGAGCCTGTTGTTCTCCTCACTCAACATCTTGGGGTTTGTCATCGGGCTGACGGCGGCTTTCCTCATCTACCTGTGGGTGGTGGACGAACTGACGTATGACGATTGTTTCCGGGACGGAAGCCGCATCTATCGTGTGACGGAACTGAGGCGGGAGGCAAGTGGCGAAATCAAGGAGTCACCCAACCTGCCGCGTACACTGGCAATGGACTTCCGACGGAGTTTTCCGGAGGTGGAGGACGCTACGGCCATCAAGTACGACGATGAGC
Source organism: uncultured Bacteroides sp. (assembly GCA_944322275.1). Lineage (GTDB taxonomy): Bacteria > Bacteroidota > Bacteroidia > Bacteroidales > Bacteroidaceae > Bacteroides. The sequence goes on from CALUOV010000008.1 coordinate 19,934, forward strand.
AGTCGATGGAAGCGGAAAGCGGGACAACGATTTCGGTCGAGGCGACCTATGTAGACAGCACCTTCTTCCGTTTTTTCTCCTTCCCCGTGGTGGAGGGCGATCCGAGGCGCATGAATGATGACCTTGGGAATGTGGTTATCTCCGATGATTTGGCCCGTAAGTTCTTCGGTTCCTCTTCGGCTGTCGGACAAAAGCTGACCTTTTCGTTCGGTGCCTATGTGCGTGAGGTTTATACCGTAGTAGCTGTGGTGGATATGCCCCGCAAGAGCCATATCCATTTTGAGCTGGTCAAGCCGATGGAGGCGTATGGCAGTGGCATGACGAACCTCAATTGGGATATCCTTGTGGAGAAACTTCATGTGTATGTCAAGATGCGTGAAGGGGCAACCCTGTCCCGCAGCAAGGCACAGGCGATGAGCCGCCTGTTGGCCGACCGGGGTGAAACGGATGTACGTCTCAACTTCCAGCCCTTGCACGACATTCACCTGCATACCACGTTTCCCGACCCTTGCGTGAAGAACCATGGCAATATGGCAACGGTCTACTTGTTTATCGCTTTGTCGGTGCTTATCATCTTTATGGGGGCGTTCAACTTCACTACGCTTTCCACAGCCCGAGCTTCGTTGCGCTATAAGGAAATAGGCGTGCGTAAGGTGACGGGAGCCAAGCGTCGGACACTTATCGGGCAGTTCCTCTCCGAGGGCATGGTGCAGGCGGGCATCTCGCTTTTACTGGCATTGTCGCTGACGGAGCTGACGTTGCCTTTGTTCAACCGGCTGATGGACACCGAACTGACTCTTTCGTTCAGTTGGAGCGTCGTGTTTTTTATCGTGTTCGGCATCGTGGGTGTAGGTTGCCTGGCGGGCAGCTATCCGGCCTTCTATCTTTCGTCCGTCAATCCGTTGCTGGCTTTCAAGGGCGGACGGAAGACGGGGCGTAAAGGCGGGCTTATCCGTGGACTGGTATGCGTGCAGTTCGTTATCGCCCTGACGTTGATGTTGGTGACAGGTGTTGTGTTCAAGCAACTGCGCTACATGCAGAACAAGGACATGGGATTGGATAAGGAGAACATTGTGTCCATCTACACCAGCTTGTGGTACAACGTGGGTGAGTTTAAACAAGAACTGCTCCGCAATCCCGACATCAAGGGCGTTTCCATGTCCGCGCCCATTGAGCGTTTTGGTGAGGATACCGATTACAAGGACGGAAACATGGTGGAGTGGACCGACATGGACGGACGTGCTGACTCCCTGCGCATGGTACAACTATGGGCGGACGGCGATTTTGTAAAGACATTCGGCATGAAGCTGGTGAAAGGCAAGCTGATGGATGCGGGCTTTGACGATTATTGGGATTCTGGTAAGGCCAAGACCGCCGTTATCAACGAGGCGGCGTGGCGGGCTATGAAGGTAGCCGACCCTATCGGCATGGAAATCCGTTCGGAATGGGGAACTCCGATGCGTATTGCGGGTGTGGTGAAGGACTTCAATTTCCAGTCCATGCGCGAGAAGATAAAACCTGCCTACATTTGGTATAATCCGGAAGCGTTGCAATACCTTTACATAAAGATTGCACCGGAGCGCAAGCAACAAACTCTCGCTTTCATTAAAGAGAAGTTTGAGGAATTCTCCCAACGTGACAATACGTTCATTAAGGATTTCAATTACCAGTTCTTCTCCGACAAACTGAACCAGAACTATGCCCGCGAACGTCAGCAGAGCCGGATGCTGCTGTTCTTCACTGTGCTGGCTATTGTCATTGCCTTGATGGGCGTGTTCGGCCTGGTATCCCTCTCCACCGAGCAGCGTACCAAGGAGATAGGCATCCGCAAGGTGAACGGGGCGCACAGTGACCGTATCGTACGCATGTTCTGCCGCGAATACTTAATGTGGGTAGGTATCGCCTTTGCGGTGGCTTGTCCGTTAGGATATGTTTTGGCCGCCCGTTGGCTTGGTGCTTTTGCCTATCAGACCTCCGTCAGTTGGTGGCTCTTCCTGTTGGCAGGCATACTGATGGCGATTATTACGCTGCTGACCGTTATCGGACAGACGTGGCACAAGGCCTCGCGAAATCCGGTGGAGTCGTTGCGATATGAGTAAATGATGAATGAAGAACTAAGAATGAAGAATTAAGAATGGAAAATAATCATATGGAAAGCAATCCTATCATCAAGGCTGTGGGCCTGACCAAAATATTCCGCACGGAGAGCGTGCAGACAACCGCGTTGAACGAAATAAATCTGGAGATACATCCGGGCGAGTTTGTGGCCATCATGGGACCTTCGGGCTGTGGCAAGTCCACGTTGCTCAACGTCATCGGCCTGCTGGATAATCCTACGTCGGGCGAACTGTGGTTCATGGGGCAGGAAGTGTCCCGCTGGAAAGAGAACGACCGCACCGACTTACGCAACGGCAACCTGGGCTTTGTGTTCCAGAGTTTTAACCTGATAGACGAACTGACTGTCTACGAGAATGTAGAGTTACCCCTGCTCTACGCCGGAGTTGGTGCCCGCGAGCGGGAGGAACGTGTCAACCGTGCGTTGGACCATATGCAGATAGCCCATCGGTCGGAGCATTATCCCCAACAACTCAGTGGCGGTCAGCAACAGCGTGTAGCCATTGCCCGCGCCATTGTTACCAACCCGCATATCATTCTGGCTGACGAGCCGACAGGTAATCTTGATTCCGCCACCGGTGCCGAAGTGATGTCCCTGCTGAAGGAACTGAATGCCGAAGGCGCTACGATTGTCATGGTGACCCACTCTGAAGAGAATGCCCGCGAGGCCGGTCGCATTGTCCGGATGATGGATGGGGTAATATTGACGGAAAGCGGAGTGGTTCCCTGAATAAATGATCACAGAACTAAGTAAAAAGGCGGAAGTGCTTTTGCACAACCGCCTCTTTGCTATAAAATCAGTGAAAGCCTTATTCCTCGTCCATTAGGATGTCCAGTATCTGGCAAGCAGCCTTGGCCACAGGTGTACCGGGACCGAAGATGGCAGCCACGCCTGCCTGGTAGAGGTAGTCATAGTCCTGCGGAGGAATAACACCTCCGGCAAACACCACAATGTCCTCGCGGCCCAATTTCTTCAATTCCTCAATAAGCTGGGGAATGAGTGTCTTGTGACCGGCGGCCAGCGAAGATACACCTACCGCATGTACGTCGTTTTCTACTGCTTCGCGGGCTGCTTCGGCCGGGGTCTGGAAAAGCGGACCCATGTCTACATCGAAACCACAGTCGGCATAACCTGTAGCTACCACCTTGGCACCGCGGTCGTGTCCGTCCTGCCCCATCTTGGCTATCATGATGCGGGGCTGTCGACCTTCCTTCTTGGCGAACTCCTCGGTCATCTTGCAGGCCTTATCGAAGTCCGGATCGTTTTTGCTTTCTGATGAATACACGCCTGATATCGTTCTAATGATTGCTTTATAACGTCCTACTACTTTCTCGCATGCATATGAGATTTCACCCAATGTGGCACGTACGCGGGCGGCTTCTACGGCCAACTCCAGCAGATTGCCCTTACCCGTCTTCACACACTCGGTGATGGCATCCAAAGCCTTGTCTACCTCGGCCTGGTTGCGGGTGGTGCGCAATTGCTTCAGGTGCTCTACTTGTTCGTTGCGTACCGCGGTATTGTCAATCTCCAAGATATCAATAGGAGCTTCTTTCTCCAAGCGATACTTGTTGACACCCACAATGGTCTGCGCGCCACTGTCGATACGGGCCTGGGTACGTGCGGCAGCTTCCTCGATACGCATTTTGGGAATGCCGGTCTCAATAGCCTTGGCCATACCGCCCAGTTTCTCGATTTCCTGGATGTGCTCCCATGCCTTGTGGGCGATTTCGTTGGTGAGCGACTCTACATAGTAAGAACCACCCCACGGGTCTACACTCTTGCAGATGTTGGTTTCTTCCTGAATGTAAATCTGCGTGTTACGCGCAATACGTGCGGAGAAATCTGTCGGGAGGGCAATCGCTTCGTCCAATGCGTTCGTGTGGAGGGATTGCGTGTGTCCCAATGCGGCGGCCATGGCCTCGATGCAAGTACGCCCTACATTGTTAAAGGGATCTTGCTCAGTCAAAGACCAACCGGACGTCTGAGAGTGCGTACGCAAAGCCAGCGACTTGGGATTCTTCGGATTGAACTGCTTCACAATCTTCGCCCAAAGCATACGAGCCGCACGCATTTTGGCTATTTCCATGAAGTGGTTGGTGCCGATGGCCCAGAAGAAAGATAAGCGGGGCGCAAAGGCATCGATGTCCAGTCCGGCTTTCACACCGGCACGGAGATATTCCAATCCATCGGCCAATGTATAAGCCAGCTCAATGTCGGCCGTAGCACCGGCTTCCTGCATGTGGTAACCGGAAATGGAGATGGAGTTGAACTTCGGCATCTTTTGGGAAGTATATTCAAAGATGTCGGAAATAATCTTCATGGAGAATGCGGGCGGATAGATATAGGTGTTGCGCACCATGAATTCCTTCAGAATATCGTTTTGGATAGTGCCGGCCATTTCTTCCAACTTGGCTCCCTGTTCCAAACCTGCATTGATATAGAAAGCCATTACGGGCAACACGGCACCGTTCATGGTCATGGATACGGACATCTTGTTCAAAGGTATGCCGTCGAAAAGCACCTTCATGTTCTCTAACGAGCAGATAGACACACCGGCTTTGCCGACATCACCTACCACACGTTCATTATCGGGATCGTAACCGCGATGAGTGGGAAGGTCGAAGGCTACGGAAAGGCCTTTTTGTCCACTGGCCAGATTACGGCGATAGAATGCATTAGACTCTTCGGCCGTGGAGAATCCGGCATACTGACGGATGGTCCAGGGACGCATCACATACATGGTGGAGTACGGGCCACGCAGATAAGGAGGCACACCGGCGGCATACTCCAAATGCTCCATGCCTTCCAAATCCTCTTTGGTATAAACAGGCTTCACTTCGATGTGCTCGGGCGTTTTCCAGTTGGGCTGGATGCCGTTAGCCTTTTGCCACTCTGCCCCATTGACGGGCTTGAAGTCGGCATATATATTTATGTTTTTGAAATCTTTTCTCATCTTACTTCAATAATTTAGCGTTATACTCTTTCAAGGTCTCCAACACATTGACACGTACATGGATGAAGTTCTCGATGCCGGCTGCCTTCAGCTCGTCCATGCAGGCGGGAGCACCGGCCACGATGAACATGGCACGACCGTTCAAAGCCTGGTAAGCGGGGATGGCATACTGGGCATATTCGTCATCGCTCGAGCAGAGCACTACGATGTCTGCCTTGGCGGCCATGGCGGCTTCTACACCCTCTTCTACCGTAGCGAAACCCAGGTTGTCGATGACTTCGTATCCGGCGCAAGCCAGGAAGTTGCAAGAGAACTGGGCACGTGCCTGACGCATGGCCAGATTGCCAATGGTGAGCATGAATGCCGTGGGACGCTTACCGCGCGTTTCGGTCTGGAGACGCAAGGCCTCGAACTCGCTCGCGGCACGGTCAAAGGTCAGCGTAGCTACGCTTTTCTCGCATGTCTCGTGATGGCCTCCTCCACAGCAGCACACAGCTTCCAGCGGGCGTTTGTCTCCGGCCTGTTCGGTGAAGTTAGGGTATTGGTTGGTGCCTAACAGGATTTCCTTGCGGCGTGCCACGGCTTTATGGCGTGCCTTATTGCTGGCGTTGACGGTTTCCTGTACCTTGCCCGCTTTGACGGATGTGTAGAATCCGCCTTCATCCTCCACGGCGAGGAACAAGTCCCAAGCCTGTTGGGAGATGGATGCGGTGAGATTTTCTATATAATAGGAGCCGGCAGCGGGGTCTACTACCTTGTCAAAGTGAGACTCTTCCTTGAGCAGCAGTTGCTGGTTGCGTGCCAGACGCTCGGAGAAGTCATCGGGTGTCTCGTACGCCTTGTCGAACGGAGTCACCGTCATGGAATCAACACCTCCCAAAGCAGCGCTCATGGCTTCGGTCTGTGTCCGGAGCAGGTTAACGTAAGCATCGAACACTGTGAGGTTGAACGTGGAAGTCTCGGCATGCACGTGCATCTGAGCCGCACACTTGCAATCGTCTTCTTTCAGATATTGAGCCACTATGTCCGCCCACAACATACGTGCGGCACGGAATTTGGCAATCTCCATAAAGTAATTGGAACCGACACCGAAGTTGAATTTCATTTTCTTGGCCACTTTAGCGGCAGGTACGCCGGCTTCGGTCAGTTGGTGGAGATATTCATTGCCCCATGCTAACGCATAGCCTAATTCCTGATAGATATAAGCGCCTGCATTGTTGAGTGACAGAGCGTTCACTCCGATGACCCGATATCCGGGCAAGGCTTCCGTAGCTTCTATCAGCGCCTTACCGGTCTCTGCCAAGTTACCCTTTTCCTTGCCTTTGGCGAGCATCGTGTTCAGATAGTCATAGTTGATGGAGCCTTTAAGTTTGGACAAGTCATAGCCTTTCTTTTGGAAATAGGCCGTCAAAATTTGGGCAAGTTCTACGACATGTCCTTGGCATGTGGTGAAGTTCAGCTCTACGCAATCGGCACAGATGCCTTCCAGCAACGTTTCCACCAGTTCGGCACTCACCTCCTTGCCGCGGATGCTAAATCCTAAAGAATCAATCCCCTTGTTGAGGATGTCCAATGCCTTGGCGTTGGCCTCGCGGACATTGTCCACCCGGATGTCCTGACGCACCAGCCACTCATTGTTGTTCTTCCGGTTACCCCGCAGGTAAGGGAATTCTCCGGGCAGGGCTTCGGTAGTCTTCAGTCCTTCCAGGTCCTCCTTGCGGTAGAACGGTTTCACTTTAAATCCTTCGTTTGTTCTCCAAACGAGTTTCTTCTCAAAGTCAGCGCCTTTCAAGTCCGCCGTGACCTTCTCCATCCATAACTCCGTAGAGACGGGTGAGAAGTCCGAGAAGAGTTTTTCTTTACTGTCTGCCATAGTTTATTAAATTAATAAAGATGTAAGTTTATCCTTGTTATCATGTCAATAGACTTGCAAATATAGTGAAATCAATTGAAAGTTAATTCTTTTTCGGGAAAAAATGTCGCTTGGGGGCTCTCTGGCGCTGATTCCCACATTTTCTTGTGGAAGCTGGGGCGTTACTTTTGAGGCTTGAGTCAAGTACGCCTTTATTCATTGAGTGGTAAGAATTTGTTTTGAATTTCTATAAAAAGTTTTTCGTGCCTGTATACGATGATTTCAAAATAGTTTCTAAAAATGATTTTTCTGCTTTCCCATTTTATAAAATTCGGGATAAACGTTTTGTCACATGCGGGGTATTGACTACCTTTGCAAAAAAAAAAAAATAGTTGACTGAAAAAATTATGATATGAATTGGTTTGAGAGTTTGTTGTGGGATCCGTCATCGGTAGCACATATCGTCTGCCTGTATGCGTTTGTGATCTCAGTGGGAGTGTTATTGGGTAAAATCAAATTCTTCGGTGTATCATTGGGTGTGACGTTCGTGTTGTTCGCCGGCATCCTGATGGGGCATTTCGGTTTTACGGCCGAGTCTCATATCCTGCATTTTTTGCGTGATTTCGGCTTGATTTTGTTCGTGTTTTGTATCGGTTTGCAGGTGGGCCCGTCTTTCTTTTCTTCGTTTAAGAAGGGAGGCATGACGCTGAACCTGCTGGCAACGCTGATTGTGGTGCTTAACATTGTGGTCATGCTAGCCATTTATTTCATTGCTAACGGACAAGTAGGACTTCCGATGATGGTTGGTATCATGTACGGTGCCGTGACCAACACGCCGGGTTTGGGTGCCGCGCAGGAAGCCTTGAATCAGTTGCATTATACGGGCGATCCCATTGCTTTGGGTTATGCCTGTGCTTACCCGTTAGGTGTTATCGGTATCATTCTCTCCATGATTATCATCCGCTACATCTTCCGTGTGTCTTTCCCAAAAGAAGAAGGGCAATTGAAGTCGCAGGACGCTGACTTGAAGCATAAACCTCACATCATGCATTTGGAAGTCCGTAACGAATCCATCAATGGCAAGACACTGATTCAAGTGAAGAATTTTTTGGGACGCTCATTCGTATGTTCGCGCATCCGTCACGAAGGACATGTGACTATTCCGAATCAAGATACCATCTTTTATATTGGTGATCAACTATTTATAGTTTGCTCGGAAGAGGATGCTGAGGCCATCGTCGCTTTTATAGGTAAAGAAGTCCAGGTTGATTGGGAAAAGCAAGACATGCCGATGGTTTCGCGCCGCATTTTGGTAACACAATCGGAAATAAACGGAAAGAAATTGGGTAGTATGCATTTCCGGAGCATGTATGGTGTAAACGTGACTCGCGTCAACCGTTCGGGTATGGACCTTTTTGCCGATCCCAATCTGGTGCTTCAAGTAGGCGACCGCGTAATGGTAGTAGGTCAACAGGATGCTGTAGAGCGTGTGGCCAGTGTCTTGGGTAACCAATTGAAACGTTTGGACGCGCCGAATATTGTGACTATCTTCGTGGGTATCTTTTTGGGTATTTTCCTTGGAAGCCTGCCCATTGCTTTCCCCGGCATGCCTACTCCCGTAAAGTTGGGTCTGGCAGGTGGCCCGCTGGTAGTGGCCATTTTAATAGGACGTTTCGGATATAAAGTTCACTTGGTGACCTATACAACCATGAGTGCCAACATGATGTTGCGTGAGATAGGTATTGTGCTTTTCTTAGCTAGTGTAGGAATTGAGGCTGGAGGAAGTTTTGTGCAGACGGTCGTAGAGGGTGACGGATTGTTTTACGTGGGTTATGGCTTCCTGATAACCATCATCCCCTTGTTGTTGGTAGGTATTTTCGCGCGTTGGTATTACAAAGTGAATTATTTCACGTTGATGGGGCTTATAGCCGGTAGCAATACTGATCCTCCCGCATTGGCTTATGCCAATCAGGTGTCGGGCAATGACGCTCCTTCTGTAGGCTATTCTACGGTATACCCTTTGTCCATGTTTCTACGTATCATAGCAGGACAGATGATTCTATTGGCAATGTTGTAAAACTAGGCTTCTATTTCTAAAATGTATACCATGAAGAAGTATTATCGAATTTTGAAGAACATCCTGTGTGCCGCTTTATGTGCATATTTCGGAGGAGGAGTGTGCCTACTTCAAGCCCAAGAGAAAACATCGGATCTGGTGTTGCACTATAACCGTCCGGCCGAGTATTTTGAAGAAGCCTTGGTGATTGGTAATGGAACGATGGGGGCTATTATTTACGGAGGTACTGAGCGGGATGTTCTCTCGCTCAATGATCTTACTTTGTGGACCGGTGAGCCTGACCGAACTGTCACTACTCCTGATGCTTATAAGTCTATTCCCGTGATACGGGATTTGTTGGATAAAGAGGATTATCGGGGGGCGGATCGTGAACAACGCAAAGTGCAGGGGCACTATAGTGAAAACTATCAGCCCTTAGGCACCCTTACCTTGAGCTATGTAGGGGAGGAAACTCCTGTAACGTCCTATCGGCGTTGGTTGAATATAAGTGATGCCACCGCCCGTACGGAGTATTTCAAGAAAGGTGTGCGGATGCAAACGGATTATTTTGCTTCCGCTCCCGACTCAGTGATTGTGGTTCGCCTCCAAAGTGATAGTCCTGAAGGTATACAGGCGTTGCTGAGTTTCGATTCACAACTTCCCCATGCCACCTTAGCGCGAGGAAACGAAATCATATCCGAAGGTTATGCCGCCTATCATTCTTATCCGGTTTATTTTGATTTGGTTAAGAAGAAGCATCTCTATGATCCTGAGCGTGGCATTCATTTTCGAACTCTCATTCGAGTGCTTACATCGGACGCTGCACATGTGAAGAGCTATCCTTCGGGTGAGCTTAAGATTGACGGTGCCAAAGAGGCTCTTATCCTTATAGCTAACGTTACAAGTTTTAATGGTTTCGATAAAGACCCGGTAAAGGAAGGTCGGGACTATCGGAATCTAGTGGCGCGACGTATGGAGCATGCTTCGAAAAAAACTTATGAGGCGTTGCGTGAGACGCATATAGCTGATTATACGAAATTTTTCGACCGCGTAGAGTTGGATTTAGGTAAAACTGATGCAGACATATCCGCTTTGCCTACTGATCAGCAACTTTTGCAATATACAGACAGGCATCAACGCAATCCTGAATTGGAGGTGCTTTATTTTCAATATGGGCGTTATCTGCTTATCTCCAGTTCTCGTACGCCCGGTGTGCCCGCCAACCTGCAAGGTTTGTGGAATGAACGCTTACTTCCGCCTTGGAGTAGTAACTATACTAGTAACATCAATCTGGAAGAGAATTATTGGGCGGCCGAGACGGGTAATTTAAGCGAGATGCATCAGCCATTGATGGATTTCATCGCCAACTTAAGTTATACGGGTGGAGCTTCCGCTAAAGCCTATTACAATGTAGACGAAGGTTGGTGCTTGGGTCAGAACACAGATATTTGGGCTATGACTAATCCGGTAGGTTTGCATGATGGAGATCCCTCGTGGGCTTGTTGGACGATGGGAGGCGCTTGGCTTAGCACTCACATTTGGGAGCGTTATCTGTTTACGCAGGACAAGGACTTCTTGCGTCAATATTATCCATTGTTGAAAGGTGCGGCCAATTTCTGCTTAAACTGGTTAATTGAAAAAGATGGGGTGTTGCTGACTTCACCAGGTACTTCGCCTGAAAATAAATTTCTTACGCCGGATGGGTATGCCGGGGCAACTTCCTATGGTTGTACTTCTGACTTGGCCATGATTCGCGAGTGTCTTTTGGATGCCATTCGTGCTGCCGAAGTGTTGAAAGTAGATTCGGATTTCCGTAAAGAGGCTCAAAAAACTTTAAAACGTCTTCACCCTTACCAAGTGGGCAAGGATGGAAACCTGCAGGAGTGGTTTTACGATTGGCCGGATCAGGATCCTCAACACCGCCACCAGTCCCATCTTTTCGGACTTTATCCTGGTCATCATCTTTCCGTGACTGCTACACCTGAGTTGGCCAAGGCATGTGCTCGTACACTTGAAATCAAAGGTGATGAAACTACAGGATGGAGTACAGGTTGGCGCGTGAATCTTTATGCCCGTTTGCACGATGACAAAGGGGCTTATCGCATTTATCGTCGTTTGTTGAAATATGTAAGTCCTGATGCTTACAAAGGTGAAGATGCGCGTCGGGGTGGAGGTACCTATCCTAATCTGCTTGATGCTCATTCGCCTTTCCAGATAGATGGAAATTTTGGTGGCTGTGCAGGTGTGATTGAAATGTTAATGCAGAGTACTGAGACCTCTATTACCCTGCTTCCGGCTCTTCCCGAAGAATGGAAAGATGGTTGCGTGCGGGGTATTTGCGCTCGGGGTGGTTTTGTGGTAGATATGGAATGGAAAGATTCACGTGTGACTTCTTTAAAAGTGACCGCTCGTCAAGGTGGAAAAACACGCATTTACTACAACAAAGGTTCAAAATCGATACGTTTAAAAGCAGGTGAAACCATTATCATTTTATAGGTTCTTGATCCGTGAAAAATAAATAGAAATGCGGAAGTATAGAGCTTTTTATGAGATTCTCTATGCTTCCGTATTTTTTTGTGTTAACTTTTTCTAAGTGTAATCACTGTAATTTCTGGCCAGGCACCGAAGCGGAAGGGCAAGCCCACGTATCCGATGCCTACATTGACATAGAGAGCACGGGTACCCTCGTAATAGAATCCTGACCATTCGGGGTATTTCAATGAAGCGAGCGAGCGGCCGAAGAGGCTCATCTGCATGGCGTGCGTGTGGCCGGAAAGCATGAGGTCGATGTCCGACTCCGGTAATACTTGGCGGCGCCAATGCGTGGGATTGTGGCTCAGCAGGATGCTGAACATTCCGTGTGTGTTGCGGGTGGCGTGTGCCAGGTCGGCATGCTGGGAGAAAGGTGGCTCTCCATCGTTTTCCACACCGATGAGGGCGATGCTGTCACCCCGGTGGTGCAGGATGGTGTGGTCGTTGTTCAGCAACCGCCAGCCCATGTCCTGTTGCAGGTCTTTGAGGCGTTGCAGATTTTCGGCTTCTTCTTTGGCGTTAGCCCAGCGGTAGTAGGTGCCATAGTCGTGGTTACCCAAGATGGAGTACACCCCGTCGGGAGCTTGAAGGCGGGAAAGAATGGAGGCAAATCCGTCCAGCTCATGGCTCTGCTGGTTTACCAAATCACCGGTGAAGACGATCAGATCGGCTTCTTGGGCGTTGGTCAGGTTTACCATCCGTTCGATGTCGGTTTCTCTGTCTTTCCAACTGCCGATGTGTATGTCTGACAATTGTACAATACGGTAACCATCGAATCCTTGAGGCAGGCGTGCCGATTCGTAAGTCACCTCTTTAACTTGGAAGTGACGGATGCCTTCAGTGGAGCCGTAGAGAATATTGCCGAAACTGACAAGGGCCAAGACAAGTCCCACAAGTGTGAAGGGGGTTGTAGGACAACGGCGAAAGACTAAACGCACTCCCATGCCAACCAGGGAGCAGAGCATGAAGAGTGTCTTGGGGGCGGCCAATAGTAGGGTGAGGATGGCCAGAATACCGATGGCCTGCGCGTTGTGTGAAAGGGCGTTGGCACCACCTAAATAGAGGTAGTGGACGTAAGCGGCTGCAAGCAGGAGGGTAGGTACCCAATAAACCCATAGCAGCCAGCGATGTTTCGTTTTGCGCACGAGGTGGACAAAGTAGATGTAAATGTCCGGCAAGAACAAGAACAGGATGAGGATGAGTGTGATTCGGTGCATAAGTTGTTTTTATTAATTTGATTGTTTTTTTAAGTTAGCTCCCAAGAACTTTTCCATTTGTTCAACGGGCATTCCCCGACGTCGGGCATAGTCCTCCAACTGGTCGCGTCCGATGGGGCCGATGGCGAAATAGCGTGCGGCTGGATGGCTCAGCATCAGTCCGCTGACGGAGGAGGCGGGGTGCATGGCTCCGTTTTCGGTCAGAGTAATACCTATTTGTTTCAGATTGAGCAGGTGGTCTATCAGGAAATTAACCGACTGGTCGGGTAGCGAAGGATAGCCCACTGCCGGACGTATGCCTTGAAATTTCTCTGTCAACAGGGAGGGTATGTCTAATTTTTCATCGGGTGCATATCCCCAAAGTGTACGGCGCACGTATTGGTGCATCTTCTCTGTGGCAGCTTCGGCCAAGCGGTCGGTCAAAGTTTGTGTCAACAGATTTCGGTAAGGGTCATCACTTGGTTTGGAAGCGTTGGATACGGACGAGGCGAACACCCCCACCGTATCGGGTTTACCAGAGGTGAACGGGCGTACAAAATCACTCAGGCAGAGGTGAGGCTCTCCATCGGTTCGGGGCATTTGCTGGCGCAGCAGGGGGAAGACAGTCCCGTCCAACAACAGGTCGTCTCCCTTCGCATAGGCTTGGCACAGGCGGCACAAGCTCTGTATGCGTAACTGTCCTTCCAATCGGTTCAGCTGTGTCAAGGCGTCTGCCCGCAGTTCTTCCGCTTCGGGCGTATGGATGGCGGTTGGCTTGAAACCCCACGCGTGGAAAAAATAAATCCAGTTGATGTAGGGCGTCACTTCTTGGACAGAATAAGTAAAACGGTTCATCGTTCAAACCTGAGGGCTTCTCCTCGATAGGCTTCGTCCACATCGTGCCCGTCATATACGGTTTGTCCGTTAATAAGGGTGCGTTCTACACGCCAATCGAACGTACGCCCTTCCAGCGGGCTCCAACCACATTTGCTCAGGATGAGGCTATTGTCCAGTGTCCAAGGTGCATCAGGACGTACCAATACCAGGTCGGCCCGATAGCCTTCGCGGATGAAGCCTCGTTGATGGATATTGAAGAGCCGGGCGGGAGCATGGCACATCTTTTCTACTACCTTCTCGATGGTGAAGACCCCTTCGCTAACTAACTGGAGCATACTCACGAGCGAGAATTGCACCATGGGCATGCCCGACATGGCTTTCAGCGCACCGCCTTTTTTTTCAGTAATCAGGTGCGGGGCATGGTCGGTAGCGATGACGTCTATCACATCCTCATTGACTGCTTTACGCAGGGCTTCTCGGTCGGCTTTGCTCTTCACGGCAGGGTTGCACTTGATGAGAGTGCCCAACGTACGGTAATCCGCTTGGCTGAATACCAAGTGGGCTATGCAGACTTCGCCCGTGATGCGTTTGTTTTCCACAAGACCGGCTTCTAATAAACTCGTTTCGCGGGCGGTGGAGAGATGGAGTAGGTGCAGGCGTGCCCCGGTTTCGCGGGCCAACTGAACGGCTAAGTGTGACGATGCATAGCAAGCAGCTGAAGAACGGATATTGGGATGCTTGCCTACAGGCACATCTTCCTCATCAGCATATTGGGCTTTGTATTTCTCCATATTTTTACGGATGATAGCCGTATCCTCGCAATGGGCGGCTATGGGCAGGTCAGTGCCACCAAAAACAGCGTGCAGGCTGTCTAGACGGTCTACCAGCATGTTACCGGTACTGGAACCCATGAACAGTTTGATACCGCATACAAGTATCTTGTCCAGATGGGCAAAGTCGGCACTGTTGTCGTTTGTGGCTCCATAGTAACAAGAGTGGTTTACGATGCACCGTTCATCGAGCAAGGCAAGTTTTTGTTCCAACGCTTCAATAGTTGTGGTTTGGGGTACGGTGTTGGGCATATCCATGATGCTGGTCACACCACCTGCGGCTGCTGCCCGACTTTCACTCAGGATATCGGCTTTATAGGTCAGGCCCGGGTCGCGGAAATGCACATGGTCATCGATGACTCCGGGAAGCAGATAGCACCCTGTAGCATCTATCGTTTCATCACACGGGGCAGAGAGAGGCTTGCCGTGGGTCAATACTTCGGCAATGCTACCTTGGCCGGTGATGACCACAGAACCTTGTGTCGTGACGTTTTCGTTGACGATGAGGGCGTTGTGTATAAGTGTACGTTTCATTCTTAATTCTTCATTCTTAATTCTTGATTCTTGGGATATTTCTTAAACCAGCTGTCCCACTTTAAGCGGATGACACCGAATACGGCTTCGCCAAAAATACTCGAATTCATCTTCGAGGTGCCCAATTCGCGATTGATAAAGATGACGGGCACTTCTTTTACCCGGAAACCGCACTTATAGGCGGTGAACTTCATCTCTATCTGGAAGGCATAG
>CALUOV010000009.1 GCA_944322275.1 uncultured Bacteroides sp.
CAAGGCACGCTGGAGAACCTGAACATCTACCTGGTAGGCGACCTGAAGTACGGACGTACCGTGCACTCCCTGCTGATGGCCATGCGCCACTTCAACCCGACATTCCACTTCATCGCCCCCGAAGAACTGAAGATGCCCGAAGAGTATAAGATCTACTGCCGGGAGCACAACATACGCTATATCGAACACTCGGACTTCACCGAAGAAGAGATAGCCGATGCGGATATTCTCTACATGACACGCGTGCAACGCGAACGCTTCACAGACCTGATGGAATATGAGCGGGTGAAGAACGTTTACATCTTACGGGCCAGGATGTTGGAACATACACGCCCCAACCTGCGTATCCTGCATCCTCTGCCCCGCGTCAACGAGATAGCCTATGACGTGGATGACAGTCCGAAGGCTTATTATTTTCAGCAGGCTCAAAACGGCCTCTACGCCCGCGAAGCCATCCTCTGCGATGTGCTTGGCATCACGCTGGACGAAGTGAAGCAAAGCGAGTGACACCATTATTATATATATTATGTAAAGCAAAATAAGAATCATGACCAACGATAAGAAAGAACTGCAAGTAGCCGCTTTGGAAAACGGCACCGTCATCGACCATATCCCCGCTGAAAAACTGTTTACCGTAGTGTCTCTCCTCGGCTTGAAGTACATGAGCAACAACATCACCATCGGCTTCAACCTGAACAGCAAGAAGCTGGGCAAAAAAGGCATCATCAAGATAGCGGACAAGTTTTTCTGCGATGACGAGATAAACCGCATTGCGGTAGTGGCTCCCAACGTAAAACTGAACATCATCCGCAATTACGAAGTGGTGGAGAAGCGCGAACTGCGACTGCCTGACGAACTGCACGGCATCGTGAAATGCGCCAACCCCAAGTGCATCACCAACAATGAACCCATGCCAACCTTCTTCCATGTGGTGGATAAGGACAAATGCATCATCAAATGCCACTATTGCGAGAAGGAACAGACAAGAGAGAATATTACGATACTGTAAATTAATTGGCACACAGATGACACAAATAAGACGGATTTACACAGATTTTAAAAGGCTTCGCCAACATGCGTTTGTCATTAGCTACGCTCACGCACAGGGAGATGCTTCACTCCGTTCAGCATGACGAAAAGGGTCTGTGGTCATCTTGTTCAATCTGTGTCATCTGTGTGCCTTCTAAACAGCCCGCTAAATTATCATTTATGAAAGAAGACTGGAAACCGGGAACGATGATATATCCCCTGCCCGCCGTATTGGTGAGTTGCGGGAGTACACCGGAAAAATACAACATACTGACCGTAGCCTGGACGGGAACCATTTGTACCAATCCGCCCATGTGCTACATCTCCATGCGCCCCGAACGCCACTCGTACGACATCATCCGGCGCAACATGGAGTTTGTCATCAATCTGACAACGAAAGAGATGGCGCGTGCCACCGACTGGTGTGGCGTGCGTTCGGGACGGGACTACAACAAGTTCAAGGAAATGAACCTCACACCGGGCAAGTGCAGCATCGTCCGTGCGCCCCTTATCGAGGAATCTCCCTTGTGCATCGAATGCCGGGTGAAGGAAATTCTCTCCTTGGGCTCGCACGACATGTTCATAGCCGATGTGGTAAACGTACGTGCAGACAAGAGACATCTCAATCCCCAAAACGGGAAATTTGAATTGGCTGAAGCCAACCCTTTGGTTTATGTTCATGGCGGTTATTACGAATTAGGCGGAAAGATAGGAAAATTCGGCTGGTCCGTAGAAAAGAAACAAACGCAAGAATAGGTCATGAAAGGATGGAAGCTTTTTCTCGTGGAGTGTCTGAGCCTCTTCTGCCTGCCCGCATCCGTGTGGGCGGAAACAGTCGTGCGCACCGATACCCTCCCCGCTTCCATCGTAGGACTGCCCGAGACGGAAAAAGTCCGTCACCCGCATGACCGTATCGTGAACTTCGGTGCCAAAGGTGGATTTACGGCCTCCCTGTTTTTAGTGTCGGACTTCAGAATCAACGGTCAGGAAATCAAAGAGGTGCAGAACAACTATAAAATAGGTTACTTTGCTTCGGTATTCATGCGGATAAACTTCGGACGTCATTTCATCCAACCGGAAATATCCTATAACGTCAACCGTTGCAACATCCTCTTTGACAAACCGCAAGCCGAAGGCGCCCCGGAAGACATTCCCCTCGAACAGGCCTCCATCACGTCTTCCATCCACAGCATCGACATCCCTGTCACCTACGGTTACAACATCATCAAGGACGGACCCTACGGCCTGGCTGTATTTGCCGGGCCTAAGATACGCTACATCTGGGACCGTAAGAGCGAAATCACGTTCGAGAACTTCAACCTGGAAAACATAGAAGAGGAACTATATCCCTTCAACCTGAACCTGACATTGGGAGTGGCCGTCACCATCTCCCGCATTTTTTTCGACTGCCGCTACGACATCGGCCTGCACAATATCTCGAAAAAGATAACTTATACACCACCCGAACTTACGCCCGCACCCGGCGAAGAAATACCCGACAACGAAGTGCGTTTCCGGCGAAGAGACAATGTGCTGAGTTTCTCATTCGGCGTGTTTTTTTAAAGCAAGAAGACCATTATCTCATTTATTTGCCTTACTTTTGTGAATTCATAGAAAACATTATTTATTTATATAACACTAATAAGCGCATGAAAAGAGACGATTTGATTTTCGACATCATCGAAAAAGAGCATCAGCGCCAACTGAAAGGCATCGAGTTGATTGCTTCTGAAAACTTTGTAAGTGATGAAGTCATGCAGGCCATGGGCTCCTGCCTCACCAACAAATACGCCGAGGGCTATCCTGGCAAACGCTATTATGGCGGATGTGAGGTAGTAGACCAAAGCGAACAACTCGCCATCGACCGCATCAAGAAAATCTTCGATGCCGAATGGGCCAACGTGCAACCCCATTCCGGCGCACAAGCCAACGCAGCCGTATTCCTGGCAGTGTTGAATCCGGGTGATAAATTCATGGGCCTGAACCTGGCCCACGGCGGACACCTGTCACACGGCTCATCGGTCAACACGTCCGGCATTATCTACCACCCTTGCGAATACAACCTGAACAAGGATACAGGTCGCGTGGACTATGACCAAATGGAAGAAATCGCTTTGCGCGAACAACCGAAACTGATTATCGGCGGCGGCTCGGCCTACTCCCGTGAATGGGACTACAAACGCATGCGTGAGATTGCCGACAAGGTGGGCGCCATCCTGATGATTGACATGGCCCACCCTGCCGGACTTATTGCCGCCGGCCTGCTGGACAACCCCGTGAAGTATGCCCACATCGTCACCTCCACCACGCACAAGACTTTGCGCGGACCTCGTGGCGGTATCATCCTGATGGGTAAGGACTTCCCCAACCCCTGGGGCAAGAAGACTCCGAAGGGCGAAATCAAGATGATGTCCCAACTGCTCGACTCGGCCGTATTCCCCGGCATACAAGGAGGCCCGTTGGAACATGTCATCGCCGCCAAGGCTGTAGCCTTCAACGAAATTCTGCAACCTGAGTGGAAAGAATATGCACTGCAGGTGAAGAAAAACGCCGCTACCCTGGCACAAGCTTTAATGGACCGCGGTTTCACCATTGTCAGCGGCGGTACGGACAATCACTCCATGCTGGTAGATTTGCGCTCGAAGTATCCTGACCTGACCGGTAAAGTCGCTGAGAAAGCATTGGTTTCGGCCGACATCACCGTCAACAAGAACATGGTACCCTTCGATACCCGCTCTGCTTTCCAGACTTCCGGAATCCGCCTGGGTACACCAGCCATCACTACCCGTGGCGCCAAAGAAGACCTGATGATTGAAATCGCAGAAATGATAGAGACCGTACTTTCCAACGTAGACAACGAACAAGTGATTGGCGAAGTACGTGCCCGTGTCAACAAGACCATGGCCGACTACCCGTTGTTTGCCTACTAAAAGCGTACACATACTCTCAGAAAAAGAAGGCTGCCCCGAAAGAGCAGCCTTCTTTTTCTGAATGGTCAGGGACCGAAGTCCTCCAGGAGGTTTAAAGCGGCATATTGCCGTGCTTCTTAGGCGGATTGGACTGACTCTTGTTCTGACACATCTCCAACGCCTGAATCAGTTTGTAGCGAGTGTCACGCGGCATGATCACTTCGTCTATCAGGCCACGTTCCGCTGCCCGATAGGGATTGGAGAACTTTTCCTCATAACTGCGCACAATCTCCGTTTTTTCTTCCGGCGAAGCATTCCGGTAGAGGATGTTTACGGCACCCGCCGCTCCCATCACCGCAATTTCCGCTTGCGGATAAGCCAGGTTAATGTCCGCTCCGGTAGGCTTGCTCGACATGACAATGTAAGCGCCTCCGTAGGCCTTACGGGTGATAAGCGTCACTTTGGGGACTGTGGCTTCCGCATAGGCATATACGATTTTAGCCCCATGGCGGATAATGCCATTGTGCTCCTGCTGCGTGCCAGGCAAAAATCCGGGCACATCTTCAAACGTAACCAACGGGATGTTGAAGCAATCGCAAAAACGGATAAAGCGGGCGGCCTTATCACTGGCATCAATATCAAGCACACCCGCCAAGAAAGCCGGCTGGTTGGCCACAATACCTACCGTACGGCCATTGAGACGCCCGAAACCGATCACCACATTCTTAGCGAAGTGCGGCATTACCTCAAAGAAGTATTGGTTATCCAACACCGGTTCGATGATGTCTTTTATGTCATAAGGAATGTTGGGGTCCTCCGGAATGACCGTCTGCAAGGCCTCCACCGTGCGATGGATGTCATCCGTACAGGCAACCTTCGGGGCATCCTCCATGTTGTTGGACGGCAGGAAACTCAACAGCTCACGTATGGTCATCAAAGTCTCGTCTTCATCATTGCAGACAAAATGCGTGACGCCGCTCTTTCCGCTGTGTACGTAAGCGCCTCCCAATTCTTCCTTGTCCACCACTTCATTCGTAACCGTCTTCACGACATCGGGGCCGGTGATAAACATGTGGCTTTGCTCTTTCACCATAAAAATAAAATCGGTCAGCGCGGGAGAGTAGCAGGCGCCTCCGGCACAAGGTCCCAAAATGGCGGATATCTGCGGAATGACACCCGACGCGATGGTATTCTGATAAAAAATGGAGGCATATCCGGCCAGACTGCTCACTCCCTCCTGGATGCGGGCACCTCCCGAATCGTTCAGCGCAATGACAGGCGCGCCATTCTTCAACGCCAGTTGCTGCACTTTTACAATCTTGGCGGCATTGGTTTCGCTCAGCGATCCGCCAAACGCAGTGAAGTCATAGGCATATACAAAGACCAATCGGCCGTCAATTCTTCCATATCCGGTCACCATACCGTCTCCCGCCACTTTTTTCTTCTCCATGCCAAAGTCCGTGCAACGCTGAGTGACCAGCTTGTCCAACTCGTTGAACGTGCCTTTGTCCAGCAACACTTCAATCCGCTCGCGGGCCGTCTTCTTGCCCTGTGCATGTTGTTTCTCTATCTTGTCAACGCCGCCTCCCAGCGAAGCGTTCTTGTCCGTTTCTTCAAAGCGGGCATATATTTCTTCTCTTGTCATACTTTTAAGTCGTTTACTCACTTTGTTTATCTATCAGTTGCAGTTTCACCAATACCTGGCCCGCATTTACCGAATCGCCTTCCTGCACGAGAATAGACTCTACCACGCAGTCGGCCGACACCTTGAAGTTGCTTTGCATCTTCATGGCCTCGATGACCAGTACAATGTCACCCGCCGCCAGCTTGTCACCCTCCTGAGCCATCAGTTTGATAACCTTGCCGGGCATCGGGGCCGTAATCTGATCTTCCTGCCGCTCTTCTCCACCCCGCTTCATGCGCAAGTATTTGGCCTGTGTATCGATAATGTCCACTTGATACGAGCGGTAAGCCATGGTCACATCATAGTGCTTGCCATCTTCCTCACGTATCAGTTGGGCATCGTATGACAAACCCTCGTGAAGGATGGAGCAACTGCCGTTTTCGGCCATCACCACGTCCACATCGTAACACTTGTCGTCAATCATCACCTGGACCTTATTGCCTACTTTGCTCACCAGGGATATTTCTGCCGTGCGGTTTCCTATACGTATTTCCATAATCGTTCTCTCCTAAATTCTTAACACACCTTTCTGCAAACCAAATTCCTTCCACCGACTGATGGGGCGGTTATCGGTTTGGTTAGGATTCTTGTTCTCTTCCAGATTCATCAGGTAATCTATGTAAGAAGCTATCAACGCCATGTTTTCCAGCTTTTCATTATCGGTATTGTGACGTATCAGCATACGCGCATTCTTGGAAATGAAAGAAGTATTGTAAGTGCCTTTTACAAAATCAGGCACGTACATGATACGGCGCAGATAGTTGATGTTTGTTTTCAGTCCGGTAATCTTATACTCGTAAAGCACCCTCCGCATGCGTTCGATAGCATATTGCCGGGTAGTAGCCCAGACAATCAGTTTACCTATCATGGGGTCATAGTAAACGGGAATCTCATATCCTTCATAAACGTAGCTGTCTACACGCACACCGATTCCGTTGGGGTGGACAATCTGATGGATGACACCCGGCGAGGGCATAAAGTTATTTTCGGTATCTTCGGCGCAGATGCGGCATTCGATGGCATGCCCGCGCTGCGACAAATCTTCCTGCTTCAGATGCAGCTTTTCACCTCTGGCCACACGGATTTGTTCCTTCACCAGGTCAACGCCCACTACCTCTTCCGTAATGGGGTGCTCCACCTGCAAGCGGGTATTCATCTCCAGGAAATAGAAATGGCGGTATTTGTCTACCAGGAATTCAATGGTGCCCGCGCCGGAATACCCGACGGCTTTGGCGGCGGCTACCGCCTTTTCACCCATTTCGCGACGCAGCTCAGGGGTCAGGAAAGGAGAAGGGCTTTCTTCTACGATTTTCTGATTACGACGTTGCACAGAGCATTCGCGGTCGAACAGGTGAATCACATTGCCGTAATTATCGCCCAAAATCTGGAACTCGATATGATGAGGTTCCTCGACAAACTTTTCAAGGTATACGGTATCATCACCGAATGACGAAAGCGATTCCGAACGGGCCGCGTTGTACGCCTCCATGACTTCAGACTCCTCATGTATCAGGCGCATGCCTTTTCCGCCTCCGCCCATCGAGGCTTTCAGCATGACAGGATAACCTATTTCATTGCATATCCTGACTGCCTCTTCGGCACTCTGCAAGGGTTGTGTAGTGCCGGGCACCACAGGCACACCGGCCTCCATCATACGGATACGCGCCTTGATTTTGTCGCCCATGGCTTCCATGGTTTCAGCCGACGGGCCGATAAAGATAATGCCTTCCTCCTTGCAACGCCGTGCAAAGTCGGCGTTCTCCGACAGGAAACCATATCCCGGATGAATGGCGTTGGCCTTGCATTGCTTGGCCACTTCGATAATTTTATCAATGCTCAGATAGCTATCCTTTGCGGCGGCGGGACCAATCAGATAGGCCTCGTCCGCATACATTACATGGTGGGAAGTGCGATCGGCTTCCGAGAAAACCGCTACCGAAGCAATGCCCATTTCGCGACACGAACGCATGATGCGGATGGCAATTTCTCCCCGGTTGGCGATAAGCACTTTCTTAATGTCAGTCAACAGAGGTTCGGGGGTTTCCCCACACTCGTCAAAACTCTTTTTCATAGACATTCTCTATAATTTTATTAAAACGATTCTTTACTGCCTGCCGTTTTTCTTTCTCACAAGCAGAAACGGCTTTCGTTATTCGCTGAATGGAAAGCCCCTGACAGACTCCTCGTCGTGGCTTTTTCCAAACAGCTCTTGCGTCAGTGTAACTTTCAACCTATGAAAGTGCACACTTACATAGAAACAAATCGGCGGCAAAGGTAGCAGATTATATGAAAAAGAACAAAAAATGAATGGAAAAACTAAAATAAGCAAAGCCAAACAGCAAATGTACAACCATGTACCCCGGATGAAAATACCACAACAATAAAAGAATTTAAGAGCCGGCTAAAAAAAAGAGCCCGGTAGAACACCAGACTCTTTTCTATAATCAGATGATGTCCAACTTCTGGAGGACACTTCATTCTTCCCTATCACATCACTTTCATTCACATGAATTTAAAATCGAACTCAGGTTAATCCGAAAAATCAATCCGCATCAGCCGAAGCCGTACGTCTTCTTCTGCTTGGCCGTTCCTTAGGTTCCGCTTTAGGCTCTGTAGACACACCCGCCAACTCAGGGTCAATCATGATACGGCCGCAATATTCGCAAACAATGATTTTCTTACGTGAGCGAATGTCTAACTGACGCTGGGGCGGAATTTTGTTGAAACAACCTCCACAAGCATCACGCTGTACGTAGACGATACCTAAACCGTTACGTGAGTTTTTGCGGATGCGCTTGAACGACTGGAGCAGACGCGGTTCAATCTTCGTTTCCAAATCTTTGGCTTTGTCTCTGAGCTTTTCTTCTTCCTGCTTGGTCTCGGAAATAATCTCGTCCAGCTCTTTCTTCTTTACTTCCAGATCTTTCTCCCGCTCCTCCAGTTCATGGGTACAATTTTCAACCTCCTTCACCTTGGCTTCTTCCTGCTCAGTAAACTCGCGGATGCGCTTTTCGCATAATTCTATTTCCAAAGTCTGAAACTCAATTTCCTTACTCAGAAAGTCGTACTCACGATTGTTGCGCACGTTTTCCTGCTGGTCTTTATATTTCGCTACCGAAGCCTTGGCAGTTTCTATTTCCACTTTCTTGGTAGCAATAGATGACTTCAGTTCAGCTATTTCTGACTTAATACGCTCCACGCGAGTGTTCAAACCGGCAATCTCATCCTCTAAGTCCTGCACTTCCAGAGGAAGTTCACCTCTCAGAGTCTTGATTTCATCAATCTTAGAAAGTGTGGTTTGCAACTGATACAATGTCTTCAATTTTTGTTCTACAGTTAATTCCTGCGGATCCTTTTTTGCTTCTTTAGCCATTTTGTTACATGTATTTTATGGGATTTGTATTTACCCGTGTCTGTTTCATCTCCAGGTCTGGATACATTTCCCGAATTAGTGTGTAAAATAATTCTTTCGTATATTGTTCGCTCTCATAATGTCCGATAGCGGCCAGGAGAATCTCGTTTTCGTGCCCGAAAAACTCGTGATACTTTATCTCTCCGGTCAGGAACACGTCTGCCCGCTGGCGGATGGCCTCGGGTATGAGAAAGGCACCCGTCCCTCCGCACAAAGCCACTTGCTGAATCTCGCGTCCGCTCAACTTGTTGTGTTGCAGGCACTCCACCTCAAAAAGTTTTTTTACCCGATGCAGAAAGTCCGTCTCGGTCTCCGGCTCGCTCAGCTCGCCTATAATGCCCGAACCGGCTTCCATCCCCCACTCGCCTCCTTTGGGCTCCAAAATGCGGATATTCTTCAGACCCAATTTTTCGGCCATTTTGAAATTCACGCCTCCCGGAGCGTTGTCCAGATTCGTATGTGCGGCATACACCACAATATCATTCTTCACCGCCTTCAGGATACAACGCTCCACATAGTCGCGCCCCGTCAGGGACTTATATCCCTTGAAGATGAGCGGATGGTGGGCTATCACCAAGTTATAACCCAATGCGATGGCTTCGTCCAGTACGGCTTCCGTCACGTCCAGACACAACAAAGCCCCTGTAACTTCCGCATCTGTCAATCCTATTTGCAGGCCGGCATTGTCGAATCCGTCTTGCAAAGGCAGAGGCGCGAACCGTTCAAGGGCGCTTACAATCTCCTTTATCTTCATATGTATAATGAGAATTTGGGTGCAAAGATACGAAAAAAGAAAAGATATCATACGCTAAATTCCTATATTTTCCTTGTTTTACGTATCTTTGTCCGACCAATTCATTCTAAAGAGACTTGATTATGATAGAAAATGAACGAGACTTGCGCCACGGGCAGGTGCTGAATGTGGCACGCCAAATGATGACCGCCGCCCGTACAGCCCCTAAAGGCAAGGGCATTGATGTGATAGAGATCGCGTTGGTGACGGACAATGACCTGCCTCGTCTGGCAGACGAGATGCGCCATATATCGGACGAGACGGACATGAAATTTTTCCTGCGCGACGCGGACAACATCCTGCAAGCCGAATGCGTGGTGCTGATAGGTACGCGCGAACAGCCGCAGGGCCTGAATTGCGGACATTGCGGATTTCCAACATGCGCGGGGCGCACCGCCGGTGTGCCTTGTGCGCTGAACACGGTCGATGTAGGCATAGCCGTAGGTTCGGCATGTGCCACGGCCGCTGACCTACGGGTGGACACCCGCGTGATGTTCTCGGCCGGACTGGCGGCGCAACGTCTGGGTATGTTACCCCAAGGAAGCAAAATGGTGCTGGCCATCCCGGTAAGCGCTTCATCCAAGAATCCGTTTTTTGACAGAAAACCCAAAAGCGAAAAATGAAAGGATATTATTTACCCGCCGAATGGACTCCCCAAAGCGGCGTCCAGTTGACTTGGCCGCACGTCCATACTGATTGGGCTTACATGTTGGAGGAAGTGCAGAAATGCTTTACACGCATCGCAGCCGAGATAGCGAAAAGGGAACTCTTGCTCATTGTAACACCTGAACCGGACACCGTGCGCCAGCAGATAGCAGACAAGGTACGGATGGAAAACGTACGTTTCGCCCTGTGCGACACCAACGATACGTGGTCGCGCGACCACGGCGCCATCACCCTGCTGGACGAAGAAGGGAAGGCGCGACTGTTGGATTTCACCTTCAACGGCTGGGGACTGAAATTTGCCTCGGACAAGGATAACCTGATTACCCGCCGCCTTGTGAAAGACGGACATTTGCGAGGAGAGTACACGAATCGTCTCGGCTTTGTGTTGGAGGGAGGTTCCATCGAAAGTGATGGCAGGGGAACGTTGCTTACAACGTCGGAGTGTCTTCTCTCACCCAACCGAAACGGGGAAATGAACCGTGAAGAGATAGAGGCCTATTTATGTAGCGTCCTCCACGTACGGAAAGTCTTATGGCTGGAGCATGGCTACCTGGCCGGTGATGACACGGACAGTCACGTAGACACTCTGGCCCGCTTGTGTCCGGATGACACCATCGCTTACGTGCGTTGTACTGACACGGAAGATGAACATTACCCTGCTTTGCGGCGGATGGAAGAGCAGCTCAAGACCTTCCGCACACCGGACGGGAATCCCTATCGCCTGCTTCCTTTGCCTTGGCCCGACACCATTGTGGAAGATGGGGAACGCCTGCCCGCCACGTATGCCAATTTTCTGGTGATGAACGGTGCGGTGCTTTATCCTACTTATGCTCAGCCGGAAAATGACACACGGGCCAAGGAGGTATTGACCTTGGCTTTTCCCGGACGGGAGATTGTGGGCGTCGATTGTCGTCCGCTTATCCGCCAGCACGGTTCGTTGCATTGTGTCACCATGCAATATCCTGTAGGGGTTATCCGATAGGCATACCCATTCCTCTCAAAAAATCAAGGAGTCAAATCAATACCCCTCCTTCACAGAAAGGTATCGATTCAACTCCTTGAAAACTTTTATAACGATAGAAATTCTTCTTATCAGATGCCCAACGACTCACGAACGGCCTTTATCTTGTCTTCAGCCTCTTTCGTTGCACTGGCATAGCACTTCGGACAGCCCATCGTGCCTTTCACCTCGATGTAGAATTTAATCTTCGGCTCGGTGCCCGACGGACGTACGGAAATCTTCGTGCCGTCCTCGGTAAAGTATTGAAGTACGTTGGACGATTCGGGCATGTTCAAGTCGCTTACCTTTCCGGCGGCATCCGTAGCTTTCAGCGTTTTGTAATCCTTGATGAGTGCCACCTTTGAGCCTCCGATTTCCTTCGGCGGGTTAGCACGGAAATTGTCCATCATAGCCTTTATTTCATCGGCACCGCTCTTGCCTGGCTTCACAACGTTCACAGTAGTTTCCTTCGAGAAACCGTATTCTACGTAGATACCCATCAGCACGTCATACAACGTCTTACCCTGGTCTTTGGCCCAAGCGCAAATCTCGGCCAACAGAGAACAGGCTGATACGGCGTCTTTGTCGCGGACGAAGTCCTCGGCCAGGAAACCGTAGCTTTCCTCACCTCCTCCGATGTATTGCTGTTTGCCTTCGCGCAGACGGATTTCGCGGGCTATCCACTTGAATCCTGTGTAGCAATCCAACATCTCGATGTGGTTTTTCTCGGCCACGGTCTTTATCAGATCCGTAGTCACAATGGTCTTCACAATGAAGTCCGTGGGTTGCATCTTGCCTGTGGCGATGCGGTTCTTGATGATATAATAGAGGAAAAGCAGGCACGTCTGGTTACCGTTGATGAGCACCCATTCGCCTTTGTCGTCCTTGCAAGCCATACCTACACGATCAGCATCGGGGTCGCTGGCCATCACGATATCGGCGTCTATCTCCTTGGCGAGCTTAATGGCCAGAGTCAGCGCCTCCGCGTTCTCCGGATTGGGCGAAACCACCGTGGGGAAGTTTCCGTCCTTCACCATCTGCGCTTCTACGCAATGCACGTTTTCAAAGCCCCAAAGTTTCAGCGAAGCTGGAATCAGCGCGCGTCCGGCTCCGTGAAGCGGCGTGTAGACGATACTAAGATCCTTCTGACGTTTGATGACTTCGGGATCGATGGAGATGGAGTGAACCTTGTCCAAGTAAACTTTGTCTACGTCTTCACCGATAATCTGAATCAAGTCTTTGTTGCCTTGGAACTTAATGTCGGCCACTTTCACCTTGTTTACTTCCTCGATGATGCCTGTGTCGTGCGGAGCCAGTACCTGAGCGCCATCATCCCAATAAGCCTTGTAGCCGTTGTATTCACGTGGGTTGTGGCTGGCGGTAATGTTGATACCGCTCTGGCATCCCAGGTGACGGATGGCGAAGGATACTTCGGGCGTAGGACGGAGGTCGTCGAAAAGATAAACCTTGATGCCGTTGGCCGAGAAGATGTCTGCGGATATTTCGGCAAACTTACGGCTATTGTTGCGGCAATCGTGACCTACCACCACAGATATGGGCTGGCCGGCAAAGTTCTTGTTCAGATAGTTGGCCAAACCTTGTGTGGCAGCACCTACTGTATAAATGTTCATGCGGTTGCTTCCGGCACCCATAATGCCACGCAACCCGCCCGTACCAAACTCCAAAGCTTTGTAGAAAGACTCTATCAGTTCGGTATTGTCTTCACTATCCAGCATACGCTTTACCTCAGCCTGCGTTTCGGCATCGTAGGCGGGTCCCAGCCATTGCTGTGCTTTTTCAGTCACTTGCTTAATCAATTCTTGATTTTCCATAAAAATTTTATTTTTTCAAGGTTAATATATCTCTAATCTACAATGACAATTTATGCATGCGGAGCGCACAATTGTGGGGCAAAGCCCCGCTAAATTCCCATATGTCTCGCCTTACAAAGGTAACGAGTAAAATTGAATCGACCAATTTATTCGGGAATTTTATAGCGGTCACCTGTCTGTTTTACATATTCTTCCAGGAATTCTTTCGGATAGCCCGGACGAATGACTCCTGCCGGCTGGCCGATAGAGTTACGCTCAAACTTGCCGTCTTTCATACGCTTCACCACTCCATCATTGTATTTTACCACCAAGAATTCACCCAACCGGCGCCAGGCATCGTGTGTGCTTTGGGCAGTCATTACGGTGTAATTGGCCAGCAATGCCTTGGCTTGGGCAGGATCGGTCTCCAGCAACTTCAATGCGGCAGCTTCAATGCCTTCTTGGGCTTGGTTGAAAGTGGTCTCTATCTCTGTCTGTGTGGCACGCACATCACCAATGAGCAGGTCATAGCGCGGATATACCATGTTGGCCACCCAATTGAACACCCAAAACGAAGACTTCCAAGAGAATGTGATATAATCAGCTCCGTCTACACGTGTGTAACATTCGGGCACACGGTCGGCGCAACAATACACGGGCGTGAAGACGGTCATGTTGGCATCGTCTACCCCAAACCATAACACACCGCCTACGGCATCGGGCAAGTCGGCACGCATCTGGGCCACGAAGACAAAGCCCGTCTGTTGCGTCGAGATGGGACGCTCGTTGAAGTATTTTTGTCCGTTGACCTCGAAATCCAACGGAGAGAGGCGGTATGGAGCGTGGTAAGGCCCTGCGCCAAAATCCTGGCTCAAGTCCAGCGGAGTGCCTTCGTAATGGTCACGCATGGCATTCTTGATGTCCTGAACGGAGATTTTACGGTTGGGCTTCACGAACAGGGGCATGGGCGTATCGCTCTTGCCTTCGATGTAAGGAAGGAATTCCTCGCCTCGGTCGGTAAACATGTTGTAGAAACTCCACACACGTGCCTCACAATAACGCAACATGCCAAAATCCGTAGGCGAATAAGCATCGGCAAAGCTGAAGTCCTTGTTCACTCCATTGAAGTAGCCTTTCTCGCGGGCAAACGAAATGACATCGGGCGAATACATGCAATTCTCCTTGTCCTTCATGTCAAACTGACGGATGCGGCTTTGATTGGCATGGGCCGCGATGCAATCGTCCGGCACACGCACGGCCACCCATACGGCTCCGCGCACACCGGGTCCCTTGCCTATCATCTCCATAATCCACACCTCATTGGGATCGGCAATGGTAAATGACTCGCCACTGCTGTAATATCCATACTCCTGCACCAAATCGGTCATCACCTTAATGGCCTCGCGGGCGGTACGCGAACGTTGCAGCCCCAAGTAAATCAAGCTTCCGTAGTCGATGATACCTGTCGTATCCACCAGCTCGGGACGTCCGCCAAAAGTCGTTTCTCCGATGGTAAGTTGAAACTCATTCATGTTGCCAATAACGTTATACGTCTGGCGAGCCTGCTCTATCTGCCCCAAGTATTTCCCGGTGTCCCATTCGTGAATATCTATCAGCGTACCTTTCTTATGCATACCTGCGGGATAATGGTACAACTCTCCAAACAAGCCGTAGGAATCGGCCGAATAGGACACAATAGTCGACCCATCGGCCGAAGCATTCCGGCCCACAATCAGGTTGGTACAAGCTACCGCATCCGATACAGTTGCCACCACGAACAGAGCGGCAAGTGTCAATACTTTCATTTTCATTTCTATCCTTATTTATTTTGAATTAATCTGCGCAAATATATTGAAAATACTTTTACCAGACAAATTGGTATCGCTCCGTGGCCACGTTGCCACAGGCGTCCGTCACGCTCATCACCAACTCATGGTTTCCACCTTTCTTCACCCGTTCGGGGTCGAGCACGCACACCAATTCGCTCCTGATGGAGTTGGGCTTGCCAAAGAGGGCATACTCCCCATCGATGGTGCCACGGTAGGAAGCTACGCCCGTCTCCCGGTCACGCACTTTGATGACAATTCGCCCCATACGTCCCCAACTGGCGGAACGCACCGGGGTAAGCTTCGGAGGCACGGTGTCCACACATACAGTGTACGTGCCCAACTCCGTTATCTTCACCTGCATCACTCCGCCTTCCATACGTCCTCCTATACTTCGCTTGCTCCCCCTTGGGGAAACACTGGCCACGTAATACTTGGTGCTGTCCGCCACGGGATAGCGGCGCAGGCCGATGCGCATAACGCAAGACCGATGTAAAGGAACAGGACGATCGTTCAGCTGATAAGTGTAGGCTATGTCGGACGTATCCCCTTGCAGAGAATGATTCAGCCGGACATCCTCGTAGAGCACCCCACGCGGAAGTGCAAGCGATAAACCCGGCTCTTGCAAATAGTTCACCCGATCCCAACGCAAGGCATATCGCCCTCGATATTCTATCTCCGGTATCTCCATACATCGTCCCTGCACCGTGAAGCTCACGCGGGACGTGTTGCCTAACGCATCGCTCAACGTATATTCAAAATGGTAAGGGCGCTCTTCGTCAATAGTCACCAAACCACGATTCCCGTTAGAGGCGTGGAGCATACGCAGACGATTACCAGGGTCGATGAACGATTTCATGTACGCACCATACGTCCATGAGTTAATATAACGGTTTTCCTCGTAAGCAAAGCGGTCTACCTCACTGCGAAATACCTCCTGCCCGTCTACCCGCAACACTACGGTGCGGACACCATATTTATTATGTACACCGTCCATATAATCGTGGGCACGGATGGCTGCGCCAATCTCGCCCCAAGCCGTGAGGGCTTGCTTCTGCCCGAAGGCAAACTTCTGCGGATAGGCCTTGCCGTTCACCACTCCCCTGCCCGCCTGCGGAAAGAGCATGAAGCCCGTGGCTCGGGGGGCAGTGTGATCCTTCACTTGCGAAGCGAAGAAAGGCAACGGGTCCACATATTCGCCTGTAGACAGCTCGATGACGTCCAGATGCAGGTGCGGCCCGAAGGAGTAACCCGTATTGCCACTATAGGCTATCAGCTGGCCACGCTTCACGGGATACTCGTCCGGACGGGGCGTGAGGTCTACCTCCCAACTCTCGCGTTCATATTGCAAATTCCTCACCCGCCGGGCTATCGGTCCGGCAAAAGCGCTCAGGTGGCGGTTGATGGTCTCATATCCATTATCATAAGTGACATGCAGCACATAGCCTGAGCCGTGCGTCACTCGGATACGCGACACATATCCGTCCGCCAGAGCGTGCACCTCCTTGCCCGACACACCCTGCGTCTTGAAGTCAAGCCCGCCGTGGAAATGGTTGGCACGCAATTCGCCAAAGTTACCACTGAAGGTGATAGGATGCCCGAAAGGATTGGCGAAGCGGAGCGAGTCTGCCTCCGACGCTTTCATCCGCACAGAGCAAAGCGAACATAAAGCCAGGATAAGAATGGATATAATCTTCATTTTCCTCTTTTCAGTATTATGATTTCCGAACCAGGCACAAAGATAAGCCAAGTCTGTACAACCACCAAAAATAAGCGTGCGCTAAGTCATAAAAATCTGTTAAGAAGAATGCTTTGTTGAATTTTGCGAAGTATTGACTCTATTTTCACACAACAAAGACAAGCGCTCCGCCAAACATAGTCCCCCCAAACGGGTGCGCTCATAAGGCATTTTCTTGAAAATTGTATTTTACCACTATGAATCAACCTATTACGATGCCATCCGACCTCGTCCTCGCACGGAGCGTGTAAGAGAAGAGGGTGCCGATTGTCACGTCACGCTTACATTCTCACCCGCATGCAAACTCTTTTTGTTTCATTTTTTGATTTCATTTGCACACTTAATTTTTTTTGTTTTACTTTGCAAGAAGATTCAGCTAAATTTTCGCAAGAGCTCAACCAGGCCAAAACTTGTCAACTACACTTGAGTCTGCGAAAATTGAAATCCATAACATAAAAAAGAAGCATTTCAAGTATGAAACAGGAAGAAGAACCTATTATGGGAGTGCCGGAAAATGCGTTTCGCGAACTAAAGCCCGGCGAGACATACAACCCGCTGATGAGTCCGGAGAAAAGTTATCCGGAAGTGAACGTATGGTCGGTATCATGGGGCGTATGTATGGCTGTGCTCTTTTCGGCCGCGGCCGCTTATCTGGGACTGAAGGTGGGCCAGGTGTTCGAGGCCGCCATCCCCATCGCCATCATCGCCGTAGGCGTATCCACGGCAGCCAAGCGCAAGCATGCCTTGGGCGAGAATGTCATCATCCAGTCCATCGGCGCCAGTTCGGGCGTCATTGTGGCGGGCGCCATCTTTACCCTGCCCGCCTTGTACATCCTGCAAGAAAGCTATCCGGAGGAAGTGACTGTCACCTTCGCGCAGGTATTCATCAGCTCGTTGCTGGGAGGTGTGTTGGGCATCCTCTTCCTGATTCCTTTCCGCAAATATTTCGTCAGCGACATGCACGGCAAATATCCCTTCCCCGAGGCTACGGCCACCACACAAGTGCTCGTGTCGGGCGAGAAAGGGGGCAGTCAGGCTAAACCGCTGTTGGCCGCGGGACTGATAGGCGGTCTGTATGACTTCATCGTGGCCACGTTTGGCTGGTGGAACGAGAACTTCACGACCCGCTTCTGCGCCTGGGGTGAAATGCTGGCTGAGAAAACCAAGCTGGTGTTCAAGGTGAACACGGGTGCCGCCGTGCTGGGTTTGGGTTACATCGTAGGACTGAAATATGCTGCCATCATCTGCTTTGGTTCGCTGGCCGTGTGGTGGCTGATTATCCCCGGTATGTCGCTCATATGGGGCGATGCGGTGCTCAACCAGTGGAATCCTGAAATCACACAGACAGTAGGACAGATGTCGCCCGAAGACATCTTCACCTACTACGCCAAGAGTATCGGCATCGGGGGTATTGCCATGGCAGGCATCATCGGCATCATCAAGTCGTGGGGCATCATCAAGAGTGCCGTAGGCCTGGCAGCAAAAGAAATGGGCGGAAAGCAGAAGGCCGACAAGAACGTGCTGCGCACTCAGCGTGACCTTTCGATGAAAATCATCGCCATCGGCTCCATCATAACCCTCGTATTGGTATTCCTGTTCTTCTACTTTGACGTCATGCAAGGCGATCTGCTTCACACCTGCGTGGCCATTCTCCTGGTGGCGGGCATCGCCTTCCTCTTCACCACCGTAGCGGCCAACGCTATTGCCATTGTGGGCACCAACCCCGTGTCGGGCATGACGCTGATGACGCTGATTCTGGCTTCTGTGGTCATGGTGGCCGTAGGCTTGAAAGGCCCCGGCGGCATGGTGGCCGCACTGGTGATGGGCGGTGTAGTGTGTACGGCATTGTCCATGGCCGGAGGCTTCATCACCGACCTGAAGATAGGTTACTGGCTAGGCACGACTCCCGTAAAGCAAGAAACGTGGAAATTCTTGGGCACCATCGTGTCGGCAGCTACCGTGGGTGGTGTGATGATTATCCTGAACAAGACTTACGGATTCACCAGCGGACAACTGGCCGCTCCGCAAGCTAACGCCATGGCCGCTGTAATAGAGCCGTTGATGAGCGGCGTTTCGGCTCCGTGGCTACTCTATGGCATCGGTGCGATACTGGCCGTAGTGCTGACGTGGCTGAAGATTCCCGCCCTGGCTTTTGCATTGGGTATGTTTATCCCGTTGGAGCTGAACATCCCGCTGCTGGTGGGAGGCGCCATCAACTGGTACGTGACCTCGCGTAGCAAAGACACTAAGGTAAATGCCGAACGGGGCGAAAAAGGCACATTGCTGGCTTCGGGCTTCATCGCAGGAGGTGCACTGATGGGCGTGGTGAGTGCAGGCATGCGTTTCGGTGGTATCAATTTAGTGAACGACACATGGATAGCCAATCCTTTGTCACAAGTGGCGGCACTCTTGGCTTACGCTATTCTGATATTCTACTTCGTAAAGGCATCCATGAAAATAAAGTAACTTCTTAAAATGCTGTTGTTATGAAAATATTCTTTACGACCTTATTATTGTTTATGTCAACTATGTTATTTTCGCAAAGTCCCGTTGTGCTTCCCCTTTGGCCAAATGGAGCGCCCAACAACAACGGCTTGACAGGTACGGAAGAGGATTTGGAGGGAGGCCGTGTGGCCAACGTGGTCAGCCCCTCCATCACAGTCTATCCGGTGAAGAATCCCAATGGAATGACCATCATTGCCTGCCCCGGTGGAGGCTATGCGCGCTTGGCCATGAATCACGAAGGACACGACATGGCTGCTTGGTTTAACGCACAAGGCATTACCTATGTGGTGCTGAAATACCGTATGCCAAACGGTCATGACGAAGTGCCCCTGAGCGATGCCGAGCAGGCCATCCGTCTGGTCCGTCAACATGCTTCGGAGTGGGGTGTCAATCCCAACCGTGTGGGCATCATGGGTGCTTCGGCTGGCGGACATCTGGCTGCCTCGCTCGCCACACTCTACAGCTCGGAGGAAACACGTCCGGACTTTCAAATATTGCTTTATCCTGTCATCTCTATGAATCCAGAAATCACCCATACAGGCTCACGTGAAAATCTCATCGGCAAGAGTCCTACACCAGAGCTGACAGACCGATATACCTTGGAAAACCAAGTGAACGCCCGCACACCACAGGCTTTCATCACGCTGTCGGCTGACGACCGTTCCGTTCCGCCCGCCAACGGCCTCCGTTATTTCAAGGCACTGCTCGAGAACGGTGTGTCAGGATGCTCCTTGCACGTCTACCCCACCGGTGGCCACGGCTGGGGCTTTCGCGATAGTTTTGCCTACAAGCGCCAATGGACGGAGGAACTGGAAAAATGGTTGCGCGAATCGTTACTTTGTCAATAGCGACATTCTTCATGGCCTTCACCTCTTGTGCCCAAAGTCCAGGAGGTGAAACTGTGTTGCGTCATGCTTTCACGTTCATCGGAAGACCCTACGTGGCGCATACCTTGGAGGCGGGAAACGAAGAGAAACTGGTGACAAACTTCAACGAGGTGGATTGTACCACGTACGTAGAATATGTGCTTGCCTTGACACTGGCTGAAGGCGACACGCTGCGTGCGCAAGATTACTTGAAACGTATCCGTTACAGAGGTGGAGTGATAGATGGCTACACGTCTCGCCTGCACTACGTCACCGAATGGATAGCGAATGGAACGCGGGAGGGCTTCTTCAAGGACATCACAGCCCGACATAGCCGTGACTCGCTGAAAGTGGAACTTTCCTTTATGTCTTCCCACCCTGAGGCTTATCAGCACCTGAAAGACTCCCCCACCCACGTGCGGCAAATTAAAACCATTGAACAAAAATTGTCCGGCCAAATCGTCTTCTATCTGCCCAAAGAATATATTCCTCGTGAAGGCCTGCCCTGGATTAAGGATGGAGATATCCTCTGCATCACCACTGACATTGAGGGACTGGACGTAGTCCACTTGGGATTTGCCTGTTACAAGGAGGGAAAACTTCACCTGCTGCACGCTTCATCCAGCCACAAAAAAGTCCTCGTTTCCGAGGACTCCTTTGCCGATATGTTTTCCCGTAACAAGATGTGGACGGGAGTACGGGTATTGCGAATCAATTCTTCAAGTAATAGGTAACGGTAGTCACTACACGCACGCTCTTGATGTAGGGCGTATTTCCATCGCGGTTGGAAATGGAGAACTGACCTTGTGAAGCGTTGCGGATTTTGCCCAACTTGCTGTCCGAGTCTTTGGCAAACTTCTCGGCTGCGGCACGGGCGTTTTTAGTGGCTTCCTCTATCATCTGAGGTTTGATGTCGTTCAGTCCCGTAAACTCATAAGACACGCTGTAACGATAGTCTCCGCCGGTAATGGCAATGCCTTGCTTCAAGAGTTCGGTCTGCTCGGACATAAGTTTGCGTACATTGTCCACGTTGCGCGAAGTAACCGTTATCACCGACGTTGCATTATAGCGGTAATTCACGTTTTCGTTGGTATAACGCTCGGCCTTCATGTCTATAATCTCGGGAGGAGCCATACTGATTTCTTCGTCTTTGATGCCATTGGATTTCAAGAAACTGACAATGGCCTGATTTTTCTTCTCCATATTCATATACAAAGCAGGCAAATCATTACCAATGTCTTTATACATCAAAGGCCAGGTTACTTTGTCTGCTGGCACTTCCATTTCTGCCAGTCCTTTCACGGTGACGATGCGCTCCTTATCCTTCACATCGTTGACACCCGCGCGAATCATTATTCCCAGCAACACCAAGCCAACGGCAAGTATGGCCGCTTCAATTTTCCAACTCTTCATAATTTGATTCCTCCTTATATTAAAATAATACGTAGAACAAAGAAAATGAATAAGTATGGCTTTCGCAAATAGTAAGTTATAAAAATAATGAAAAACATCAATTGAACAGTTCGAAAGTGAACTTGCATCCTATCTCCTGATACTTCCAGTTGGCAAAACTTGCAAAAACGCCGAAATCAAATACATGTGTGCCAATGCCATATCCCAATTCGATATAGGGCTTTAAGTGGGGAACCAGTAAAGCATTAAGATAAAGCCGCTCGTTAAGTACATATTGGGTATATTTGTTTAAATGAGGCATCAACAGGAAAGGCGCCTCATAAGTGGCATGCGCACGC
The DNA here is from genome assembly GCA_944322275.1 of uncultured Bacteroides sp. Taxonomy (GTDB): domain Bacteria; phylum Bacteroidota; class Bacteroidia; order Bacteroidales; family Bacteroidaceae; genus Bacteroides. Next base: position 21,991 of record CALUOV010000009.1, read on the forward strand.
AGATACTCGCGGGAAGAGTTATACCAACGCCTGTCAAGCAACTGAAAGACACCTCCTATTTCGTCATTCCATCCTACAGGCAGGTTAGAGCGGGTGAAGTAGGCAAAGTCCACAAAGAAAAGCTCCTCTTGATTGGTGAATTTTCCCCACCCTGCACGGTAATAAAAATGGCGCATCAATCCTAGTGGAATATTGTGCTGGTAGTCCACCTCTACCCGCTCGTACTTGCCTGATCCGGGCAGTATACCCCCGATGCCACGTTCCCAATCTACCGTAAGCGTAGGATATTTGGAACGCAGGTTGACCTTGCGGTCTCCATCCATATAGTAATATTGACCAGGAGTCCAACTCAGGCGAACACCGGGAGCGAAACTGTTATAAGTATGCCGATAACGGCTCAGGTCAATATCAATTCCTCCCCCGGGACGGACAGGCACAAAGTTAGACTTTTCCACCTCCGTACGCCGATGAATAGAAAGCCCCACGTCTAAAGTCAGCCCGTTCGTTATCTCCCATGTGTGTCTCAAACGGAAATACAAGTCCTTAAAGTAATCCAGGTGTATTTGGTCGAAGTCAAAGATGCTGTCGGGCATAGCTTTCAACTCGTCCAACATGTCACTGCTATAAATACGGTTACCATTTCCCACTTCAACATGGAGAGCCGCACGTTTGCGGGGCCAGTAATCGAAATCAGCCCTCACCGACCAATAAAACTCCTTGCGTGTGAAGTTATATCCGATACGGGGAGCGATGTACAGCAGACGGTCACCCGGGAAAAGGCGGTTATAGCGAAAATCCTGTCGGTAAGAGATACCGTTGGAGTGGCTGTAACTCAAAGCCATGGGATTAATAAGGGGAGAGCATCGCACACTACCCACTTTCGCCAAATTTACCGTATAGCGGCTCACAAGCGCATCGCCTATACTTCCCCAAAACTCCAAACGTTTGTTCCGAGACCGACGCCTCTCTCTGACCGTGTCGTTCAACAGGAAATATTGCCAATAAAGCGAATCCTCGTGTGCGCTCAACGGCAAGGGACGGAAAGCATCGAAAAAACCGATATCGCGCGTGTATGCATTGGTATCACACCGCAAGGTAAACGACTCGCTCAGATCATATTTACTTTTTCCCGAAGGATGTATTCTATATGAAGAATCGTGCTGCTTGATGTCCTTATACGTCAGCATGGCGGTATAAGTGCCGTCTATAATATTGCCGACCATCTTGAATCTCACATCAAAGTCCGAACGCAACGGAAGAAATTCATCTGCATCACCTACCTCACCCATCTTCACATGATTACTAAAGTGCAGTATCTCCGACCGCCCTGAAAAGCGAATTTCACGAATGCTCCACACGTTATCACTCACCACCACATATCCCCCAACCAGTTGGAAGCTCCGGCTTCGAGGTAGGAAACGAATCTTATACTGCCTATTGTGCGGAGGTCCCCAAATACTATCTATCCGGTAATCATAATACTTATGCGCGTTGGCAGCCAGGGGGGAGAGCAATTTGTCATAAAGCAAGGTCGATGAATAGACATTGATATGGAAATACTCAGGAAGCTGACCGTCCAAGTCCCAAAACTCATTGGCAGTGCCTGCACTGGCGGTCACCTTCTGGTCATAGATATTAGGAGCGGTGAAACTCAGCTCATTGTAAGTCTCCATCATATACTCCCTCACCCCTTTACGGATACGGAACATAGTCGGAATAAACTTCAGCAATTTGTTTTGCTTACGTATATTGATACGTCCTTTGATATAAAGTTCGGCCTTATAGCTGTCCACAATGCTTTCATAGAGCGGTGCAAAGAAGATAACCTTGTCCATAATGGAATCCGCCGAGAAATGCTGTCCCTGGTAATCATACAGCGCATACCCCGCCCGCGTCTGTTGTGGCGTTAGCCATAAAAAACAGAATAGAAAACCTATCAGTAACCTATATATCACGCCTCATTATCTCTTGATGATGGCGGCAAATATACTTTTTTTCCCGGAAATCACCAACGCACACATCATTTCTATGCGTCATATTTCCCTACTTCGATGAAAACACGTACTTTTGCAGGCAAAATCACATAATTAAACTCTGAATCGTATGTCAAAGATGCGTTTTTTTGCCTTGCAGGAACTTGCAGGCCGCAAACCTTTGGAAGTAATTCCACCTTCCAACAAACTGTCCGATTATTATGGCAGCCATGTGTTCGACCGTAAAAAAATGCAGGAATATCTGCCCCGCGAGGCCTATCGCGCCGTGACGGATGCCATCGAGAAAGGCACTCCCATTAATCGCGAAATGGCCGACCTGATAGCCGCCGGCATGAAGAACTGGGCGAAGTCATTGGGTGTTACTCACTACACACACTGGTTCCAACCTTTGACGGACGGCACGGCCGAGAAGCACGATGGTTTCATCGAATTCGGCGAAAACGGTGATGTCATCGAACGTTTTTCCGGCAAACTGCTCATCCAGCAAGAACCCGACGCATCCAGTTTCCCTAATGGGGGCATCCGTAATACATTCGAAGCTCGCGGATATACAGCCTGGGATGTCAGTTCACCCGCCTTTGTGGTAGACACCACTCTGTGTATTCCTACCATATTTATTGCTTACACCGGTGAAGCTCTGGATTACAAGACCCCGTTGCTTAAAGCCTTGAACGCCGTAGACAAGGCGGCCACGGAAGTTTGCCAATTGTTCGACAAGAACATCAAGCGTGTGTTTGCCAACTTAGGATGGGAGCAGGAATACTTTCTGGTAGACCTCGCTTTATATAACGCCCGTCCAGACCTTTGCTTGACCGGACGCACGCTTATGGGACATTCTTCTGCCAAGGACCAGCAGCTGGAGGACCATTACTTCGGCTCTATTCCGCCGCGCGTGACTGCCTTTATGAAGGAACTTGAGATAGAATGCCACAAACTGGGCATCCCCGTGAAGACCCGCCATAACGAGGTGGCTCCCAACCAGTTCGAGCTGGCTCCTATCTTCGAAAATGTCAACCTAGCTAACGATCATAATCAATTGGTGATGGATTTGATGAAACGTATCGCCCGAAAGCATAATTTCACCGTCCTGCTTCATGAGAAACCTTATAATGGTGTGAATGGAAGCGGCAAACATAACAACTGGTCGCTCTGCACCGATACAGGTATCAATCTCTTCGGCCCAGGAAAAAACCCCAAGACGAACATGTTATTCCTCACCTTCCTAGTGAACGTGCTGATGATGGTTTATAAAAACCAGGACTTACTACGTGCTTCCATTGCCAGTGCGGGCAATAGTTACCGTCTAGGAGCCAACGAAGCACCTCCAGCTATCCTCTCCATTTTCTTGGGACGACAACTTTCCAGTATTTTAGACGATATTGTGCAACAGGCCAACAACAGCCAACTGGACGAAAAAGAGAAAACCACGCTAAAACTGGGTATCGGCCGTATTCCTGAAATTCTATTAGATACTACCGACCGCAACCGAACCTCACCTTTCGCTTTTACCGGCAATCGTTTCGAGTTCCGTGCGGCAGGTTCATCGGCCAACTGTGCAGGAGCCATGATTGCCATCAATGCCGCCATGGCTAATCAGCTGAATGAATTTAAGGCGTCGGTAGACAAACTGATGGAAGAAGGCATGTCCAAAGAAGAGGCTATCTTCCGCATCCTGAAGGAAACTATCACAGCCTCCGCACCTATCCGCTTTGAAGGTGACGGCTATTCCGAAGCTTGGAAACAAGAGGCTGCACGCCGCGGACTGACGAACATCTGCCACGTACCCGAAGCCTTAATGCACTATGTAGATAATCAGTCGAAAGCCGTGCTCATCGGCGAACGTATTTTCAACGAAACTGAACTGAACAGCCGCCTCGAAGTTGAGTTGGAGAAATTCACAATGAAGGTGCAGATAGAAAGCCGTGTATTGGGTGACCTCGCCATCAACCACATCGTCCCAACAGCCGTCAGCTACCAAAACCGTCTGCTGGAAAATCTGCGTGGCCTGCGCGAAACCTTTACGCCCGAAGAATATGACGAACTCAGTGCAGACCGCAAAGAGCTCATCCGTGAAATATCCCATCGAGTTACCGCCATCAAAATGCAGGTGCGCCAGATGACCGAAGCCCGTAAGGCAGCCAACCACATGGACAATTACAAGGACCGTGCCTTTGCTTACGAAGAAACCGTACGCCCCTATCTGGCAAGTATCCGTGACCACATCGACCACCTCGAAATGGAAGTGGACGATGAGATATGGCCCTTGCCTAAATACCGCGAACTGCTATTCACAAAATAAACGGAAACACAAAGACACAAAGACAACATCTCTGAAAATCAATAAAATGAAAGCTCTGTGTCTTTGTGTCTATTTGTTCTGATCTTCTTATCACGCTTTCAAATGCTAAAAAAACTGCACATTTCTGACACACTTGCGTAATATCTCATTTTTTTTTGCTACTTTTGTGCTATATAACACAGTTTTGCAGCAGTTATGGTAAAAATTAACTTGTCAGAAATCAAAGTTCCAGAGCTAATAGCCGACATGTGGTCTCCATTGACCGATGAACAACGGAAGTATCTTTCGCAACATTTCACTCTCCAGAACTACAAAAAAAACGAAGTGATACATTGTGAAGGCGAAACCCCCACTCATCTCATGTGTTTGCTCTATGGCAAGGTAAAAATCTACAAAGACGGTGTAGGAGGCAGAAGCCAAATTATCCGCATGATAAAACCAGTCGAATACTTTGGCTACCGAGCCTACTTTTCCGGCGATGATTACAATACTGCTGCTGCTGCTTTCGAACCTTCCATCATTTGCCTGATTTCACTGGAAGTAATCACCAATCTTATTTCACAAAATAACGGCCTGGCCATGTTCTTCATCCGACAATTATCCAAAGACCTGGGCGTGGCCGATGAGCGTACCGTCAACTTGACCCAAAAACATATCCGCGGCCGTCTGGCGGAATCCTTGCTCTTCCTGAAAGAAAATTATGGACTGGAAGAAGATGGCTCCACGCTCAGCATCTACCTATCACGTGAGGATCTTGCCAATCTGTCCAACATGACTACCTCCAACGCCATCCGTACCCTTTCGCAATTTGCCACCGAAAAACTGATAGCCATTGACGGACGTAAAATCAAGCTGATGGATGAAGAAAAACTGAAAAAAATAAGTAAAATCGGATAAGCCCAATATCAGCCTTTCAAGTTGTTGTTGGTTGCTTGCTCAAGCATTATAAGATACTTGGGCTTTAAAAATTAAAACAAAATTTATTTTTCTCTATTTACAAAAAAAGTTCCGGTGATCTTCACAGACCGCCGGAGCAAACACCACATGTATAAATACAACTAAAATGTTTAACGTGAAGCAAAGATACAACTTTCTTTTCATTTTTTGCAAAAATCCAGTGATCTTCACAGACCACCGCATCCACAAGTTACAATGTATAAAAATGAAGTGTTAATCCAGTTTGTGGATAACCAGACCCGAGCGGAGTTTCGGCTCGAACCAAGTCGTTTTGGGTGGCATGATGTTGCCCGTATCCGCTATGTCCATCAGCTGTTTCATGCTGACAGGATAAAGCGCCAAGGCCATCTGCATCTCGCCGCTGTCCACCCGGCGTTTCAGCTCGCCCAGGCCGCGGATGCCGCCCACAAAGTCAATGCGCTTGTCCGAACGGAGGTCTTTGATGCCAAGTATCTCGTCCAAAATCAGGTTGGAGGAGATCGTTACGTCAAGCACACCGATAGGGTCATTATCATCATACGTACCGGGCTTGGCGGTGAGGCTATACCAACGGCCGTCCAAGTAGAGGGAGAAATTGTGCAAAGCGGCAGGTTTGTATATCTCCGTGCCTTTGTCCTCCACGTCAAAATGACGGCTTACTGCTTCTAGGAACTGTGCCGGTGTAAGGCCATTAAGGTCTTTCACCACCCGGTTATAATCAATGATGGTCAGTTGGTTGGCAGGGAAACACACCGCCATGAAGTAATTATATTCCTCATCACCCCGATGGTTGGGGTTCTGCTTAGCCTTCTCCGCACCGACCAAAGCCGCAGCCGCACTCCGATGGTGTCCGTCGGCAATGTAGAGGGCGGGCATCTTACTAAACTCACGAGTAATCAGAGCGATGTCTTCCGGCTGATCGATTACCCAGAACGTATGGCCGAATCCATCACCGGGAGCAATAAAATCATACACAGGCGGCTGAGCCGTATAGCGGGCTATCAAGGCATCGAGCGTCTTGTTGTCCGGATAAGCGAAGAACACCGGCTCGATGTTGGCATTGCACACGCGGACATGCTTCATGCGGTCTTCCTCCTTGTCGCGGCGGGTCAACTCGTGTTTCTTGATGACTCCATTCATGTAGTCGGGCACGTAGGCGCCCACCACCAGTCCGTATTGCGTCTTGCCGTTCATGGTCTGGGCGTAGATGTAATAGCACTCTTCCTTGTCCTGCACCAGCCAGCCTTTGTCCTGAAACTTCTGAAAATTCTCGGCGGCTTTCTGATACACGCGCGGGTCGTGCTCATCCGTCCCTACAGGAAAGTCTATCTCCGGCTTGATGATGTGGTAGAGTGACATTTCGTTGCCCTCCGCTTCGGCACGAGCCTCCTCGGAGTTGAGCACATCATACGGACGTGAAACGACTTTCTCCACCAAGTCTTGTGGCGGACGCAAGCCTCTGAAAGGTTTAATTGTTGCCATTTCTTAGAAATTATTTCTTATTAACGCGGAATTTCTCGCAACCGTCTTTCAGGAATCCTACAATCTGCTTGGCGGCGGCTATGCCTGCATTGATGTTGGCCTCGGCAGTCTGGGCGCCCATTTTCTTCGGCGTAGAGAAATATCGGCCGGGGAATTTGGCGGCGAACGTCTCGTTGGCGGCGGGCATGATATCCGTCATATACTTCAAGTCCGTACGCTCGTCCATCAGTTCGATCAGTTCCGTTTCGTTGATGACTTCCTTACGGGCCGTGTTCACCAGCAATCCGCCCTTCGGCATGCGGGACACCAACGCACAACCGATGGAATTCTTCGTTTCAGCCGTAGCGGGAATATGGAGCGAAACGACATCGCACGCAGCGTATAGCTCCTCGGCACTGTCCACAGCTTTTACACCGTCAGCCTCGATAACGTCCTTTGGACAGAAGGCATCGTAGGCATAGATGTCCATGCCGAAACCTTTGGCAATGCGGGCTACATTACGGCCCACGTTACCATAGGCATGAATACCCAGCTTCTTGCCCTTCAGTTCAGTACCCGACGTACCGTTGTACATATTGCGCACGGCCATCACCATCAGTCCGAAAGCCAGTTCGGCTACGGCATTGGAGTTCTGTCCCGGCGTATTCATCACACATACACCGTGGGCGGTGGCGGCTTCGAGGTCTACATTGTCATAACCGGCACCGGCACGTACCACAATCTTCAGTTGCTTGGCGGCATCGAGCACTTCAGCGTCTATCACATCGCTACGGATGATGATAGCGTCAGCATCGGCCACCGCTTCCAGCAGTTTGGCTTTCTCGCCATATTTTTCCAGCAAGGCAAGCTCATACCCTGCCGCTTCTATCTCTTTGCGAATGCCGTCCACCGCCACTTTGGCAAACGGCTTATCGGTTGCTACTAATACTTTCATAGGTTTTTCTGATTAATGAAGTCTCTCAAACTCTTGCATGCAATCTATCAACGCCTTCACGCTCTCTACAGGCAGGGCGTTGTAGCACGAAGCACGGAATCCGCCTACCGAGCGGTGTCCCTTGATGCCTACCATGCCGCGCTCGGTGGCAAAGGCGAGGAAGTCGGCCTCCAGCTCCTTATATTCGGGAGCCATGACGAAGCAGATGTTCATGCGCGAGCGGTCTTCCTTCTCCGTTACGGTGCCCACGAAAAGTTTGTTGCGGTCTATCTCGGAGTAGAGCATGTCGGCACGCTCGATGGCGCGGCGCTCCATTTCCGTCACACCACCTTGGGCCTTAATCCAGCGCAGCGTCTGCAGGGCGGCATAGATGGGCACAACGGGAGGCGTGTTGAACATCGAGCCGCCGTCAATATGCGTCTGATAATTCAACATGGTCGGGATGTAGCGCGACACCTTACCTACGGCATCGTTCTTCACAATGACGAAGGTAACGCCGGCGGGAGCCAGGTTCTTCTGCGCACCGCCATATATACATATATATTTAGATACATCCACGGGACGTGAGAAGATGTCGGACGACATATCGCCCACCAAAGGCACATTCACATCGGGATCCGTACGCAATTCGGTGCCGAAGATGGTGTTGTTGGTCGTGATGTGCAGATAGTCCGCATCCTCGGGAACGGTGTAATTCTTCGGGATAAACGAATAGTTGGCATCAGCGGAGGAAGCCACCTCTACAACTTCGCCAAAGCCCTTAGCCTCCTTCATGGCTTTCTTGGCCCACGTTCCGGTATTGAGGTAAGCGGCTTTCTTTTCGAGGAAATTATAGGGAACCATACAGAACTCCAAGCTGGCGCCACCCCCCAGGAACAAGACCGAATATCCATCGGGGATATTGAGCAATTCCTTGAACAAAGCCACGGCTTCGTCCACCACGGGTTTGAAGTCTTTGGCACGATGGCTTATTTCCATCAGAGACAAGCCTGAACCATTAAAATCGAGAATGGCCTTCGCTGTATTTTCAATCACTTCGCGAGGAAGAATAGAAGGTCCTGCATTGAAATTGTGCTTTTTCATTTGTAAATATGTTTTCGTTAGACAATGAATTGTTTTCATCTTTAGACAAGGCGAAAATAATGATTTATTTCCGTAAATCAAATCTTTTGCTACAAAATTTCCATTTTCCGCTTCAAACGCTTACCATTTTTTGGTCTTACACTCGGAAAATCCGCTATTTTGTAATGTAGACTTGGCAAACAAACTAAAAAACGCTATCAAAATGAAAGTATTCACCCGATAGAGCAACGCATTGCAGCCTAAAACAGCAGACAAAATGAAAGGCATCCTCCGTCCAAGATTCATTTAGCCTCCTCAATCAACGTCTTAAGCCCTTTTATCTTCTCGCCTTGAACCAAGGATAAAAGTTGTCGAACTTTACCACGCTTCACGGCCACGAAAACGTTGTGTTCCTTTACATCAATCCGGCCGATGTCCTCGCCCGACAGTCCGCCTTTCTTGCACAGAAAGCCCACAATGTCTACCTTGTTCAGCTTGTCTTTCTTACCTTTTCCTATATAGAGAGTCACCCAACGGGGTTTCATGGGTCCGGGTGTTTCCTCCGGCAACAGAAATTCGGGCGTGTCCGCAGGCAGGTAGTCGGGAAGCAGTTCTTCGGGATGAAGTATCAGATACGAGGTGCCCGAAGCGTTCCATCGGGCGGTACGTCCGTTGCGATGGATGAAAGCCTCTTCGTTCAAGGGCAGATGGTAGTGCACCACGTGGTCAACGCCCGGTATGTCCAGTCCGCGCGAAGCTAGATCGGTACACACCAGCACAGGGCAACTCCCGTTGCGGAATTTATACAAAGCCCGTTCCCTGTCCTGCTGCTCCATGCCCCCGTGGAAAGCGTCGCAAGGAAACTTGTGGGATTTCAGATAATCCGCCACCCGCTCCACACTTTCCCGATAGTTGACAAACACCAGCGTACTGCCTTCGCCCGACACGCAAAGCAGGCGATAGAGCGTATCGAGTTTATCTTTCTCCGGCGAGTGAACCACACGCAAATCCAGCCGCTCCGATAAATCTCCTTCACCTAAAAAATCGAGTTTCTTCAAGTGCTCCATCTCAACGAACGTAGGCATTTCCTCTATATCCGTTGCGGAAAGGAGAACCCGACGGGACAAAGCGGGCAACTCCGCAAGTACTTGCGCCATCTCTTCCTGAAAGCCAAACTCCAGGCACTTGTCGAATTCATCAATGACCAGCGTATGGATGTCTCTCACGTCAAAGTTTTCCTTCCGCAGATGGTCGTTCATGCGTCCGGGCGTGCCGACAATGACTTGTGGCTTCAAGCTGTGCATCGTCCGGTGCTCGTCCATGGCCGGACGTCCGCCATAGCAACTCATCACACGCAAGGGCGTATTCATGGCTTTGAACACGCCTTCTATCTGCAACGCCAACTCGCGCGAAGGCACCAGCACCACAGCTTGCGGCACATCCACATCCGGCGAAAGACTCTGTACCAACGGCAGGAGGAAAGCCAATGTCTTCCCCGAACCGGTGGGCGAAAGCACCACCAGATTCTTATTCTCGGCATATGCCTTCCCTACGCCTTCCTGCATGGGGTTGAGCCGCTCTATTTTCAAGTTTGCCAATATGTCGGTCGTATTCATAAAAATTGCTTTTCCTAAAAAAATCATTCATCGCTTCACCAGCCCAATCTTCGCGTTGAGCTTGAAATACCACGTGCCGTTCTCACGCTCCAGAAATCCGTACTTGTCTTTCTCCAACGGGCCTTTCTCAAAGCGGGAGTTACGGTAAAGAAAATCGGCAAACTCTTTCCGCCTTGACTGATGATAGCAAAGCACCTCTCCCTGCCCGTCCACAAGCAGCAAGCCTTCCACAGCCGAATCAGTGCCGTTGAATATCTTGGCGGGACGCATGCCCAGGGCCAAGGCAAGGAGGAATTGCTTCATCTTGTATTCGTAAAAGCGGTGTTTCTGTATCAGCTCGTCCTTTATCTTCAGGGGATTAATTTCTTTAATGCGCTCTGTCAGCTCGGGCACGCGGGTGATGCCTTCCAAGTGCATGAGCCGCACCATCTCGGCCAGCATGCGCGGAAAGTGGAGGTCGATCATCAGAAGGTTGCAGCGGAACACCCTGTCGGCCACATCGCTATACTTCAGCACACCGCCGAGACGCTCTATCATCCGCATGCGTTCGGCCACTTCGCCCGGCGACCCGGGCAGGGCGTTCACCTTGTTCACCGTAGGCACGGCAAACTTCACCCCTGTCTGCTCCAGTTTGAGGTTGGCCGTCCGCCCCCCGTCCAGCAAAGGATTCATCGGGCTGAGCCTGCAACGCACATTGAAGCCCGTAAGCGGAGCCTCCGCATTCCAAAAGGCCACTTTAAAGTCTGTCCGGTCATCGGTCTTCGCCTCCAGGTCGTAGATGCGCGCAGCATCCAGGAATCCTTCCAACGCATCGCTCACTTCCACTTCTTCGCCCGATGTCCCCCGAAGCAAATCCAGCGCCATACGGGCCGCTTCTGCAAAATCGGCACGGGGAAAACGCTCCGACCCACTTTCCTCCTTGGGAATAAACACTCCGTCACGATTCGTCTCGCCGGACACCACACGTACGTCTTCCTCCTCTATATAATAGCGTCGGGTGCCATCATGCTCCTCACGCTGCACAAGGGCTATCCGCCAACAAGCCTTTTCGTCTTTCAGGGCATCGGCTGTCCCCATGCACACCGTCCCATCCGCCAACAGGCGGAAGAATGCATACACTTCGCCCAATTCTCTTTTCGTAGCTGTAAACATAGTCTATTATGTCATCTATATTAAGATAAAACCTGATTTTCTTCCTCAAAGCGCAACGTCTCCACCTTCGCCAGCCTGGCACGGAGCTTCGGCATCAGAGAGGAGCGGATGCGGAGCTTCATGCTGCAATCTGTGTCATAGCCTTGCGCCACAATCTCCGGCCCTTCTTCCTTGACAATGCGCATCACATCGTTCATAAACGGATATTCAAACCAGAAACTCACCTCGGCATCCACCGTGCGCTCCACCACTTGCGCGGAAGCAAGGGCTTCGGCCGCCGCGGCTTTGTAGGCCACTATCAATCCGCTGGTTCCCAGCTTGATGCCTCCGAAATAGCGCACTACGATAATCAGGATGTCCGTCAGCTCGTGAGAGTTGATTTGCCCCAATATGGGACGTCCCGCCGTGCCCGAAGGCTCTCCGTTATCGTTCGCACGAAAGTCCTTGCGCTCAGGGCCCAGCATATAGGCATAGCACACGTGGCGCGCGTCGTAATACTTCTTCTGATACGTCTCCAAGTGTGCCTTCACCTCATCCACCGTCCGTACAGGCAGAGCGATGGCTATGAATTTGCTCCGCTTCTCGGTATAAATGCCTTCGGCGGGCGCCATAATGGTTTTATAAGTATCTCCGTTCATGGGGGACAAAGATACAATTTTTTATATACCTTTGCAACCATGAAAAAGATAGTCGTCGCCATTGATTCCTTCAAAGGGTGTCTCACCTCCGCCGAAGCCGAAGCGGCCTGTGCGGAAGGCATCCGGCAGGTGTGTCCGCATTGCCACATTATCAGCGTGCCGATAGCCGATGGAGGCGAAGGCATGCTGGACGCACTTTCCGGCGTAGGAGGGAAAGAAATCCAAATGCGTGTCCAAGGTCCATTGAAAAAAGAAGTGGATGCACACTATCTTATTTCGCCCGATGAAAAGACTGCATATATAGAAATGGCTTCGGCCAGCGGGTTGACTTTAGTGGCTCCAGAAGAACGGAATCCGATGCTGACCTCAACCTATGGCACGGGGCAACTGATGCGTCACGCCATCGGGCACGGATGCCGCCGTCTGGTCATCGGTCTGGGCGGAAGCGCCACCAACGATGGAGGCATGGGCATGCTAAGGGCGTTGGGCTATCAGCTTCTCGACCGCGAAGGAAAGGCATTGGAAGGGCGAGGCAAAGACTTGGACAAAGTTTGGCGGATTGACAGCAGCCTTGTGCATCCGGATTTGAAGGACGTGCGATGCACCGCCGCCTGCGATGTGCGCAACTCCTTCTACGGTCCGCAGGGAGCTGCCTACGTCTTCGCTCCGCAGAAGGGAGCTGACGCTGACATGGTGGACATTCTGGACAAGGGATTGAAAAATTGGGCAAAAATCAACACCCACACCACCGGACGAGACATTGCTTCCCTACCCGGCGCCGGAGCGGCAGGCGGACTGGGTGGCGCACTAGCCGC
>CALUOV010000010.1 GCA_944322275.1 uncultured Bacteroides sp.
CCTTTTTCTTTATAAGAAGCCAAACCTCTGTCTACCAACTCCTGATTGATGTCGTTGAAGCAGATTTTTGCACCTTGTTCTGCAAAGGCCGAAGCAATTGCAAAACCAATACCGTAAGAAGCACCTGTTACGAGGGCTACCTTACCTTCCAAAGAAAAATTCAAATAAGGATTCATGTTGTTAAACTATTAAATGTTAACTACTAAATTTAGTTTCTCTTTTTTATCTTAATGCCGTTATTTCGGAGAAATCCTGGTCTCCATAATCCAGATTCTCACCTCCCATGCCCCAAATGAACGTATAATTATGAGTGGCTGCGGCAGAATGAATAGACCATTCTGGCGAAAGCACAGCCTCATCACCACGCATCCATATGTGACGTGTCTCTTGTGGCTGACCCATGAAATGGCATACGGCCTGGTCTTCGGGCACCTCGAAATAAAAATACGCCTCCATCCGGCGACTATGCACATGGGCTGGCATGGTGTTCCATACACTTCCCGGTTTCAGTTCCGTCATGCCCATCTGCAACTGGCACGTGGGCAACACCTGGCTGACCAGCATTTTGTTGATGCAACGATGATTGGATCCTTCCAACGACCCCATCTCGGCCACAATAGCGTCTTGCTTGGTCACCTTACGGTCAGGATAATTGCGATGTGCGGTCGTAGAGTTGAAGTAAAACTTGGCCGGACGGGCCGCATCAACGCTGCGAAACATCACTTCCCTTTCACCCGAACCTAAATACAAGGCTTCCTTATAATCTAAGGTGAACACCGTGTCACCGACCCTGACCTCTCCGGCTCCTCCCACATTGAAGATGCCTATCTCTCGACGCGTCAGGAAATGAGGAGCCTTCAGCGGGTCAATAGCCTCCAGCGGCAAGGTCTCGTTGACCGGAAGAGCACCGCCCACTATCATGCGGTCATACATGGAGTAGACCATATTTACCTCGTCCGGCGCAAAGACTTTCTCTATCAGGAAGTCACGGCGGATTCTTTGCGTATCGTAACGCTTGGCATCTTCGGGATGCGCTGCGTAGCGGATTTCATAGTTCGTTTTCATGGGTCTTATCTATTTTAACCATCTGTATTTATCGGCTCACAAACAGCTTCGTTAACGAGCACAATGCAAAAGTACGAAAAATAAAGTGTAAGCGAGCATTAATTTTCTATTTATATCTATTAATAATGTGCAAAATTTAAAGATTGATTTCCACCTCTACCGGACAATGGTCAGAGCCATAAATGTCGGTGTGTATCTTGGCGGCTACAAGTCGGTCGCGCAAACGGTTGGAAACCAAGAAATAGTCAATGCGCCACCCTGCGTTTTTCTCACGGGCACGAAAACGGTAGGACCACCAAGAATAGATTCCTTCTTTGTTTGGATAAAAGTAGCGGAATGTATCGCAAAAGCCGGCATCGAGCAATGTACTGAATTTACCGCGCTCTTCATCCGTAAAACCCGCGTTGCGACGGTTCGTCTTGGGATTCTTCAAATCAATCTCCTGATGGGCCACATTCAAGTCACCACATACGATGACAGGCTTCCTGGCATCCAACGCGAGCAGATAAGCGCGGAAATCGTCTTCCCACGTCATGCGGTAATCCAGGCGACGCAACTCGTCCTGCGAGTTGGGGGTATATACCGTTACGAGAAAGAAGTCCGGCATTTCCATCGTGATGACTCGTCCTTCCTTGTCATGGTGTTCGATATCCATGCCGTAGGCCACGCTCAAAGGCTTATGTCGGGTATAAATAGCCGTCCCCGAATAACCTTTCTTCTCGGCGTAATTCCAATAAGAAGTATAGCCCTCGAAATCCAGATCCAACTGTCCGGCCTGCATTTTAGTCTCTTGCAGACAGAAGAAGTCGGCATCCAACTTCCGGAAAGCCTCCTCAAATCCTTTATCCTTGCAGGCTCTCAACCCGTTTACATTCCAGGAAATAAATTTCATACACTTTTCGTTCGTTCAAATTTTATATAACCGCACAAATATAGTAAAAACGGATGAAATGCACTTCAACTCGTAGAAAAATTTTCGCGGATAACAGATCGACATAAAGCAGATTGTCGATTTGCTAGAATTTTAAGTTGAAACAATATTATCACCTTTAGTTAAAGGACTGATAAGCGACTAAACGGTGGTACATAATAGTTTACACCAGCCTTTACAGCTATCAGTCCGTCCAGTCCTCTCCCACTAGGACTGCAGTCCTGGCTAAGCAGGACTGGCCAAGCTCTCCGTTCTTCTTCTACATTAGATAGGGATTATCACCGTACTTAACTTATTATGAGCATGTTATGAAGTTATAAAATTTATTTGGAGATTACGTTCCTCCCTCTGTTCACAAAGGGTGATTCAAAATAGAAAAATACATTACAAATAGAGGCCGCATCATGTGCTGTTGGTAGATTTTAGCAGCTTAAACATCGTCAGCTTGATAGTGCTATAAAGGGGTATTTATGCGTGTGACAAATTGTTGAAACAGAGTAAATACGATCTGGAGAATTATCACACCCCGTGGCAAACAAGGGCGTATCAAATTGTAGTCATAAGGAATCAATAAAACTCCAGTCCGAATTCGTCTCGCAATTGTTGAAGCGCTTTGTTTTTCTGCACCATCATCTGATATTTCTCCACACGACTATAAGCCCGCACTTTCTCGGTGGGAGCACTGATACGCACTTTCATAGAAACCTTCCGATTTTTCAGCCGAGCACGCAGGTAAGCCTCCACAACAGGAGTCAAAGCTACAAACTCTTTGGCAATGATTTCATTGTCCACTACAACCTCAAAAGTAGTATCACCCAGCAAGGTAAGGTGCATGGCATGCATACGGGTAGAAAGGGCAATTTGTTCCTGAGGCATATTATTGGCATATTCCTGCCAATAAAAGTTGACGTCCCGTTCGGTAATCAAATAGTCTTCCTCCGGCATTTGTTCCGGTTGCACTTGAGCTACAACGGTCGGATCCGCTTTATCAGTCTGCGGATGTCGCTTAATGGAAATACCTAATCCGTTCATCTTCACCACCGGTATTTTTTTTTCTTCCTTCGCCTTGTCCAACAGGACAGAGGCTGTAGAAAGGGATGAAACCGACTGCAAAGCCTGAGGAGCAACAGTCGGTTGGGACTTAACCGATACAGAGTGAGCCGGCTGAGAAGTTGCTGATGCCGCTGCAGGCTGCGAAGCGGAAGCAGCTTGGGAAGTAAATATGGGTTTTATCGTCTGTTTAGGGCCACGCCCACCACTGATGGCATCTTCCTCACCCGATGTGATTTGCGCTACCTGTATCAAAGTCAACTCTACCAACAGGCGTTTGTTTTTACTGGTGCGGTAATTCAAATCGCAATCGTTGCACAACTTCATGGCCCGGTAGAGAAATGGAAGCGGACATTTCTGCGCCTGCTCCTGATAACGTTGCCGAATACTGGCGCCTACCTCCAACAATGGCAAGGTCACAGGATCTTTACTCACCAGCAAGTCACGGAAATGGGAAGCGAGACCAGTAATGAAATGGCTTCCCTCGAAACCTTTGTTCAACACTTCATTGAAAAGTAGCAAGGCATCGCTCACGCTATTTTCCAGGAAATAATCGGTCAAGCGAAAATAATACTCATAATCCAATACATTCAAGTCCTCGATAACACTCTGATAGGTGATGTGGCCACCCGTAAAGCTTACCACCTGGTCAAAGATGGACAAAGCATCACGCATACCGCCATCAGCCTTCAATGCAATGACGTTAAGCGCTTCCGGCTCAACGGAAATATTTTCCTTCGAAGCCACATACTCCAAGTGAGCTACAATGTCTTCCACCCGAATGCGATTGAAATCGTATATCTGGCATCGGGAAAGGATGGTTGGCAAAATCTTATGCTTTTCCGTGGTAGCCAAGATGAAAATGGCATGGTGGGGCGGCTCCTCGAGTGTTTTCAGGAAAGCGTTGAAAGCCGAAGCGGATAGCATGTGCACCTCATCGATAATATAGACTTTATATTTTCCTATCTGAGGTGGGATTCGCACCTGCTCTACCAACTGACGGATATCATCTACAGAGTTGTTGGAAGCGGCATCCAACTCATGAATGTTATACGAACGTTGCTCGTTGAACGCCACACACGATTCACACTCATTGCAAGCCTCACCATCAGCAGTAGGATGCAGGCAATTGATGGTTTTGGCAAAGATTCTGGCACAAGTGGTCTTACCCACTCCACGCGGTCCGCAAAACAAATAAGCATGCGCCAGTTTACCAGTGGCAATGGCATTTTTTAAAGTGATGGTTAAAGCACGTTGTCCTACCACCGATTCGAAAGTGGACGGGCGATATTTCCGGGCCGATACGATATAGTCTTCCATACTCTGATTGGCAAGTTTTTCTATTAGCTACTTGCAAATGTACACAAAAAAGCATTATCTCACCCTTTCCCTCCATCTTTTTCTTTAGCAGATGACAAAAATAAAAATGTTATTAGTATTTGATTATTAGTTGATTATATTAAAAATAGTCCTCCCAAGCAGATTTTTATAAGAAGTTAGTATACACATTTCCATACCCGGTGTAACCTATAAGCATCGTTTTCCCACTACTTTCCCTATCCGACAAAAGAGAAACTTCAACCGGATGGAACGCATAATACTTGCAGAGCCATAAAACATTCAGGCTTCAATATCGAAAAAATACTTGTCTGACCTCAATAAAATAAACTGATAAAAAGACACAGATAGTCTTCGTTGTTCTGATCAGTCTCAAAAAGAATCTTATCTTCCCGCGCCAACCATCCGATAGCTGCGTTTAAGTCACGATCTGACAAGTTTGTCGTTTTCTTCAAGTCTTCATAGGACCATTTCCGACCATCGTTCAGGATGTTCCAAACGATGCCTGCATTTTTCCCAATGGTGTATTTGTCCATAATTGTTAACCTATTATATAGTTTAACTCCAAATATATTACATTCTTTCTGCCTACCTTGGATTCCTCAATGGTAATTTTACCTTCACGAGCCAGCCATCCGACAGCCGCATTGATGTGTCTATCCGATAACCCTGTAGCTTTCTTTACTTCCTGATAATCCCATTTCCGATGTTCACCGTGAAGCAGATTCCAAATGATTCCTGCACTTTCACCAATACTTTGTATATTCATAAGCTCTAAATTTTAAGGGTTTACTTAACTCTCAATGAAACTCATTAAAGATATGAAGATTATGTCTATTTTCAGTTATAATCTTCTGCAAATTTATGTATTTCTACTAATAAACCAACATTTCATGCTACTTTTTTTCATTCCGTATTACATTTACAATCGTTCAAGCAGGAAGGAGGACTCTGAAAGCCCCACTCTCTTCTTCAGCAAAAATGAATGACCCCATTCGTTTCCTATGGACGCTTACTCCCTCCCAAAAGAAAGCCCCGCAGACAGAGTCACTGTCCCGGGGCCTCACTGTAAGATACGAGCCTGGTTAATAATAAAAAATAAATTTATGCATCAATATTTGCGTAAGTAGCATTCTTCTCGATGAAATCACGACGCGGGCCTACATCTTCTCCCATCAACATGGAGAATATATAGTCTGCTTCAGCTGCATTCTCGATATGCACTTGTTTCAACATTCGATTTTCAGGATTCATGGTTGTTTCCCACAACTGCTCGGGATTCATTTCACCCAAACCTTTATAACGCTGGGTATGGACAGCATTCTCCGAACCACCACCATAGGTATCTATAAAACGCTGACGCTGCTGATCGGTCCAACAATATTCCTTCACCTTACCCTTGGTGCAAAGATAGAGGGGAGGCGTAGCGATATATAAATAACCTTGTTCGATCACTTGCGGAAAATAGCGGAAAAACAAGGTCATAATCAACGTGTCGATATGCGAACCATCGACATCGGCATCGGTCATGATAATGACTTTCTTGTAACGCAACTTTTCGATATTAGCCTCTTTACTGTCTTCACCACTCACACCGAAACGGATGCCTAAAGCCTGAATGATATTGTTCACCTCCTCGCTCTCGAAAGCTTTGTGCCACATGGCTTTCTCCACATTCAGAATTTTACCGCGCAAAGGCAAAATAGCTTGGAAAGTACGGTTACGCCCTTGTTTGGCCGAACCGCCAGCCGAATCTCCCTCGACTAAGAACAATTCGCATTCCTCTGGGTCTTTGCTGGAACAGTCGGCCAGTTTACCCGGCATGCCTCCACCGCTCATGGGCGACTTGCGTTGTACGGATTCACGAGCCTTGCGGGCAGCCACACGAGCTGTAGCGGCAAGTATCACTTTATCCACAATCAGCTTAGCTTCTTTAGGATGTTCCTCCAAGTAGTAAGTAAGCGCTTCGCCCACGGCCTGATTGACCGCACCGCTTACTTCATTATTGCCCAACTTTGTCTTGGTTTGCCCTTCGAATTGCGGTTCGGAAACCTTCACGGAGATAACTGCTATCAATCCTTCGCGAAAATCCTCGCCTGAGATCTCCACCTTAGCCTTTTCCAATTGCTTGGCACATGTATCCTCGGCATACTTCTTCAGCACACGCGTCAGCGCCGTGCGGAAACCGGCCTCATGCGTACCTCCTTCCTTGGTGTTGATGTTGTTGACGTAGGAATGCAGGTTTTCCCGATACCCCGTGTTGTACATGATAGCACATTCAATGGGTACACCCGATTTCTCGGTATTCAAGTAAATGACATCGTTGAAAAGCGGTGTGTTATTGCTATTCAGGTAACGGACAAATTCTTTCACGCCTTCCTCCGAATGGAATACTTCCTGCACAAACTCACCGTTCTCTTCTTTCTGCCGACGATCTGTCAAAGTAATACGGATGCCTGCATTCAAGTAAGCCAGCTCACGCAAACGAGCCTGCAATGTGCTGTATTTATACTCCGTAGTAGTGAAGATGCTTCCGTCTGGCCAGAAAGTTTGCTTGGTACCCGTAAAACCAGAGTCGCATGTACCTACCTCTTTCACCGGATAAAGCGGTTTGCCGCACTCGTATTCCTGCTGATAGATTTTCCCGTTACGGAAAACCTGGGTTGTCATGTGGGTAGAGAGAGCATTTACACACGATACACCCACGCCATGCAGACCGCCCGAGACTTTATACGACCCTTTATCGAACTTACCCCCGGCATGCAGTACAGTCATTACAACTTCCAAAGCCGATTTTTTCTCTTTTTCGTGGAAGTCTACCGGAATACCGCGTCCATTGTCTTGCACAGTAATGGAGTTATCCTCGTTGATGGTCACTTCGATATGGTCACAATAGCCGGCCATGGCCTCGTCTATCGCATTGTCCACTACCTCGTAAACCAAATGGTGCAAACCGTTTTCGCTGATGTCACCAATATACATGGCCGGGCGTTTCCGCACCGCTTCCAGTCCCTCCAACACTTGGATATTGCTGGCCGAATAGCTGTTTTCACCAATTATTTTTTCTTCTTCTGTCATAATCTATGGTTTATTGAAAAACTGAGCAAAGATACAAATTTTCTCCGGAAAAACCGAACGGGAAGAGAAGAAACACACAATGAAAAACAACTAAAAAAACACACAAAAAAGGCTGAACCGTTGAAGATTCAGCCTATATGTCGTAAAAGCTATCGCTAAAGCTCTTAAGCCAGCTTATTGATATGCAAAGCCAATTTAGATTTCAGGTTGCTGGCTTTGTTTTTGTGAATCACATTTTTCTTGGCCAACTTATCCAACAGACTTACCAACGCAGGATACATTGCCGTAGCAGCAGCCTTGTCTGTAGTAGCACGCAACTTACGCACAGCATTTCTCATGGTCTTACCATAATATCTGTTGTGCAGTCTTCTCTTCTGCTCTTGTCTAATTCTTTTCAGTGATGATTTGTGATTTGCCATCTCGACTAATCTTTTAATTCGTTTATTTTTCTATTACCTAGTAGCCTCTGGGGGAATCGAACCCCCCTTTCAAGAATGAAAATCTTGCGTCCTAACCGATAGACGAAGAGGCCAAGCCTTCTGTAGCGTTTCCGCTTATGCAAGCGTTTTCCTTTCGTTTGCGGATGCAAAGGTAGGAACTATTTTTGAATTGGCAAAATGTTCTTAGAAAATTTTCTGCATTCTTATTTGAAAAACGCAAATTAGCACTGGTTATCAGCAGATTAACAATGAGAAAAAAATCTGCATTTACCAACTTTCAGACAAGCTCATAATTTCCTGCTTCTCATTTCCCGCATTTTTTGTAATTTTGCGCACACCATTCTTATATATTCTATTTGTATGCTACAACGGATATCAGGCATTGTGTTGCGCACGGTGAAATACAAAGATACATCGTTCATTGCCGATGTATATACGGATGTTTTAGGAAGGGCTTCGTTCATGGTGACTATGTCCCGCTCACGCAAGTCGTCCGTGAAGTCAGTCTTATTCCAGCCATTGGCATTGGTGGAGCTGGAGGCCGACATACGACCTAATACCACTATATATAAAGTAAAAGAAGCCAAATCGGACTATCCGTTCTCTTCCTTGCCCTACGACCCGTACAAATCCGCCATTGCTTTGTTTTTAGCCGAATTTTTGTGCCGGACGGTACGCGAGGAAGTGGAAAACCGTCCGCTATTCACATACCTGCGCCATTCCATCGTATGGTTAGACGAGTGCCGTTCCGGCTTCTCCAATTTCCATCTGGTATTCCTTATCCGCCTTTCCCGTTTCTTGGGCTTTTATCCCAACCTCGAAGGCTATACACAAGGGGCTTGTTTTGATTTGCTCAATGCCTGCTTCACGCCTTTTCGCCCTTCGGGACATTCTTATTATATTGGCTCTACCGAAGCGGCCCAACTCCTCACGTTGACACGTGTGAAGTATGACACCATGCACCTACTTGCCATGAACCGTACGGAACGGATACGTTGCCTTACTGTCATCGAACAATACTACCGTCTTCATTTGCCAGATTTTCCGGAGTTGAAATCCTTGGAAATATTGAAAGAATTATTCGACTAAAATAAAAGTTTCACGAAGCCGTGGTCAATGCTTCGCGTTGACACGCACACAGCCTCACCCCTTTATTTACTCTTCTATAACCTCTTCCAGCTGAATGTCGAATGTCAAGGCAGAATAACCTGGTATGCTTCCACTGTCGCTTGTGCCATAACCGGATTGATAGGGAATATAAATTATCCAACGTTCACCGGTGTGCATCAGTTGCAATGCGGCTATCCATCCTGCCACTACTCCGCTTACTGAAAAAGTGGCAGGTGAGTCAAACTCTGTCGGACATTTCTCAGTAGAGTCCAACTCCTGTTGGTCTATGGCCGAATACCCTTCGAAGTTCCCATCAAAACTAGCTCCGGTTATCAATGTGCCATAATAATATACGGACACGGATTCTGTATAAAGCGGACGACGTCCTGTCGGGTTATCCACAATCTTCTTGCAATAGACATACTGCTCTCCCGCCGTATTACTTGCCTCGGTACGGATGGCGAACATTTCTCCCACGGGGACTTGCATGACTGCCTCTTCGGTAGCGATGTACCGATTGCCTACCAACGATGCAATAGAATCAATGTAAGCTTCGTTGCGCGCTTGCCAATTATCATAAGTGCCGGCTTCCTCCACTTCCTCGCAAGCCACAAAAACGAAAGACAAAGAAAGGCATAGCAACAAAGAGAAAGGGGACAATATATGTCTTAACGTATTTTCTATCGTTCTTTTTATCATTATTCTCTTTTTATATAGGTAAAATGCCCCTCTCTTTAGGAGAGAGGGGTAACGAATGAAGCTTCTTTATTATAATGTCTTCAACAACGATGTGATACTTACCCTATCGGCAATAATGTTGTTTAACTCACTAATAGGCACACGCTCTTGTTGCATGGTGTCACGGTTACGCAATGTCACGCAGTTGTCCTGCAATGTTTCGTGGTCTACGGTTACGCAATACGGGGTTCCGATGGCGTCTTGGCGACGATAACGCTTGCCGATACTATCCTTTTCGTCATATTGGCAGTTGAAGTGGAACTTCAGGTCATTGATAATTTCACGCGCCTTTTCGGGCAGTCCGTCTTTCTTTACAAGCGGCATAACAGCCAGTTTGACGGGAGCCAAGGCGGCAGGCAATTTCAGTACGACACGTGTCTCGCCATTCTCCAGTTTCTCCTCGCAATAAGAGCCAGACATAATGCTGAGGAACATACGGTCTACACCAATAGAGGTTTCAATGACGTACGGGGTATAGCTTTCGTTGGTCTCGGGATCGAAATATTTGATGTTCTTGCCGGAGAACTTTTCATGTTGGCTGAGGTCGAAATTGGTACGGCTGTGAATGCCTTCCACTTCCTTGAAACCGAAGGGCATCAGGAACTCGATGTCCGTAGCGGCGTTGGCATAGTGAGCCAGCTTTTCATGATCGTGGAAACGATAATGATCGTCACCAAAGCCCAAAGCCTTGTGCCATTTCAAGCGGGTCTCTTTCCATGTTTTGAACCATTCCAACTCTGTACCGGGCTTTACGAAGAACTGCATCTCCATCTGTTCGAACTCACGCATGCGGAAGATAAACTGGCGTGCCACAATCTCGTTGCGGAAAGCCTTTCCTATCTGGGCAATGCCAAAAGGTATCTTCATGCGGCCTGTCTTCTGCACATTCAGGTAGTTAACAAAAATTCCCTGAGCCGTCTCAGGACGCAGATATACTTTCATGGATCCTTCGGACGTAGAACCCATTTCGGTAGAGAACATCAGGTTGAACTGACGTACTTCGGTCCAGTTCTTCGTACCGCTGATGGGACATACGATTTCCTCGTCTAAAATAATCTGGCGAAGTTCGTTCAAGTCCGGACCGGCGTTCATAGCCTGCGTGTAACGTTCATGTAAAGCATCGCGTTTGGCCTGGTGCTCCAGCACACGGGCATTCGTGCTGCGGAATTCCTGCTCGTTGAAAGCGTCACCATACTTCTTGGCAGCTTTGGCCACTTCTTTGTTTATCTTTTCATCGTATTTGGCTATCTGGTCTTCAATGAGCACATCAGCGCGATAACGTTTCTTCGAATCGCGGTTGTCTATCAAAGGATCGTTGAACGCGTCAACGTGTCCGCTGGCTTTCCAAATGGTAGGGTGCATGAAAATGGCCGAATCAATGCCCACGATGTTCTCGTGCAGCAGCACCATGCTCTGCCACCAATATTGTTTGATGTTATTCTTCAGTTCTACGCCATTTTGCCCGTAATCATATACGGCGCCCAGGCCATCGTATATTTCGCTGCTCGGAAATACAAAACCGTATTCCTTGCAATGCGAAACAAGCTTCTTAAAAACGTCTTCTTGTGCCATTTTTATTCTATATTGTTTTAATTCATAATCTAAAAACGCCACAAAGATAGAGATTTATCTCATACGAAACATCTACAGATAGGATAAATTAAGAGGAATGCTTGCAATTTGCCCATAAGTAGTACTTCATTTAAAAAGAGGATTATCCTCTATTGCAGAAAAGATAATCCTCTTTTTAAATGAAGATGAACCTAAAATTATCCCAAGAAAGAAATAAGCACACCGGCGGCTACGGCAGAGCCGATGACACCGGAAATGTTACTGGACATACAGTAGTTCAGCACATGATTCTTGGGGTCGTACTTCGTGGCAATCTCGTTGCACACACGGCTGGCCATGGGCACGGCACTCAGACCGGTAGCGCCAATCAAGGGATTGATTTTCTTCTTCGAGAACATATTAACCACCTTTACTCCAAGGATACCGCCGGAAATGGACAAGGCAAACGCCAGAAAACCTCCGATTACGATACCGATGGTCGTCCAGTTGAGGAAGGCTTCACTCGTCATGGTAGCGCCTACGCTCAAACCCAAGAAAATGGTGGCGGTGTTCATGATACTGTTAGCTGCGGCATCGAACAAGCGGCTCGTGTCGCTGCCAATCTCTTTCAGCAAGTTACCAAACATCAACATACCAATCAAAGGAACAGCGGTCGGTACAAACAAAGCTACGACCGTGGTCACCACAATGGGGAAGAGAATCTTCAGCACGCGAAGGTTCTTGATTTCAGTCTTCGACGGATAGAGTTTCTCCTGCTCCTTCATGTTAATCATCAGTTCCTTCTTAGTGCAAAGCAGCTTGACACACAAGGGAATAATGACCGGCACCAATGCCATGTACGAGTAAGCCGCAATGGCGATAGGGCCTAACAAATGGGGAGCAAGTTTAATCGTGGTAAAGATGGCCGTAGGACCATCGGCACCTCCAATAATACCCAGTGAAGCGGCCTCTTTCGGCGTAAAGCCCATACAAATAGCCACAATCAGCACCAAGAAGATACCCAACTGAGCAGCCGCACCAAAGATAGAAAGACGCAGGTTACGCAACATCGGGCCGAAGTCGGTCAATGCACCTACACCCATAAAAATGATAGGCGGCAGGAAACCGGTCTTGATCAACATATAATAGATGAAGTTCATCAGTCCCAGTTCATGAGCGATTTCGTGAAGAGGCATTTCCCAGACGTTCTTCATCACACCGTTTACCATCACCATGCCGTTCTCGTCCGCCTGGATAACACCCATCTCGCCACCGGGAAAGTTGGCGATAAGCACACCGAAAGCAATGGGCACCAGCAGCAACGGTTCGTAGTGCTTTTTGATGCCGAGGTACAGCAGGATGAAGGCAATGGCATACATCACCAGGAACGACGGGTCGGCAATGATATTGCTAAACGCCGTCATATCATAGAGTTTTCCAAATATATCTTCCATTACGCAATCTTCATTAATACATCATCTTCTGATACAGAGTCGCCCGAGTTGACACAGATGGCGGTAATCGTACCGTCGCGGTCGCTACGGATGGCGTTATAAGTCTTCATGGCTTCGATGTAACCCAACAAGTCGCCTTTCTTCACCTTGTCGCCCACCTTGCGGGGTGTCTCTTGCGTGTTCTTGGTAAGGAAGAATTTTCCTTCCAGCGGGGCAGGTACCGGCTCGCCTTCTCCCATCACCACTTTATCTGTGGCCGAAGCGGGCAGGTCTATATCACCGTAAGCTACCGTTACCCGGTAAGCCTGGCCGTCTACTTGCACGGTAAGTGTCTTGGGTTTAGCGTCATCTGCCAGATTGGCATTCTCTTTCTCGGCTTTGCGTTTCTCCACATCGGCCAGGAAGTCGGCTTTCGCCTTGCCACTCTTGTAGGCTTCGTATTGAGCAGGATGCATAGCGTACTCGAAGAGTTCCTCATCATCCTCGCCCGTCTCCCATTTGTTGTCCTTCATCATCTTGCGATACTTGTCCAGACAGTCGGGATAATTGTCCTGCGGGTTACCGGTGAAGAACTTGCGCCCTTCGCGCTCGGCTTTCTCCACGATTTCGGGTGCCAGCTCGCCCGGCAGTTTTCCGGCCTTTCCTAATATCATGTCCCAAATGTCATCGGCTATCATACCCCAGCGTTCTTTGCCCTTCTCCATGGCAATGACGTTCATCATGGCCAAATTCTTGACATACTGGCTAAACGGTGTAACCAAAGGAGGATAACCCACGCGCGGCCATACGTATGCCACTTCGTTGAACAGTTTGATGAGTAACTGGTCTTGCGTCATGAAAGGCAGGTTGCGTTTCGCCTTATACTTGTTGATACTTTCCAAATTCGTTTCCAAATCAGCCATCAACGAGCCCATCATACCACCCGGCAGACCCGGACCGATAAGCAGAGAATTCATCAGGCGATTACGTGGAGAGATATACAATCCCAAAAAGTCATCCATGAATTCCTGAATCAAGGCACGAACCTTCATGTAAGCCTCCATGTTGATTTCGGGTACCTGATAGCCAGCGTCCTTCAGCATGGCCTGCACGCTCAGCAAGTCGGCATGACCCGTACCCCATGACAACGGCTCCATACCTACATCGATATAGTCGCATCCAGCTTCGCAAACAGCCAGGATGCTGGCCATGTTGAAACCGGGGCCCGCATGGCTGTGGTATTGCACGGGAATGTCCGGCTTAATCTTCTTAATGCCGGCCACAATCTTTCCCAAAGACACGGGACGCCCGATACCGGCCATATCCTTGATACAAATTTCATCCGCTCCGGCCTCAATGAGCTGCTTGGCCATATTAACGTAGTAGTCCACCGTGTGAATAGGAGAATGAGTAATACAAAGTGAACATTGCGAAATCATGCCTGCATCATGAGCGTAACTAATGGAAGGAATGATGTTGCGCACATCGTTCAGGCCACAAAACGTACGGGTAATGTCCGTGCCTTGCGCTTTCTTCACCTTATAGAATAACTTACGCACATCGGCAGGCACGGGACTCATGCGGAGGCCGTTCAAGGCACGGTCCAGCATGTGGGTTTGTATACCGGCTTCATGAAACGGTTTCGTCCAGGCACGCACGGCTTTGTTGGGATTTTCGCCAAACAGCAGATTTACTTGTTCAAAGCCTCCGCCATTGGTTTCCACTCGGGCAAAACAGCCCATTTCTACAATAGCAGGAGCCACTTTTACCAGTTGGTCTACGCGAGGTACATATTTACCGGCGCTCTGCCACATATCGCGAAAAACCAAACTGAATTTTATTTCTCTTTTCATGGTTATTTATGTATGAATATTCTACAAAATATTAATATTGAATCATGTTCTCACGCCTTTATAGTTTCTCTACCTTAGCCACTTTGCCCTTGCCGTGCGTTACAACAGACACAGCCGCATTGATAGCTGCCAGAATGTTGGCCGGTATTGGTGCGGAAGCCGGTGTGCCGTCCTTGTGCGCCACCAC
Organism: uncultured Bacteroides sp.; assembly: GCA_944322275.1. Lineage (GTDB taxonomy): Bacteria > Bacteroidota > Bacteroidia > Bacteroidales > Bacteroidaceae > Bacteroides. The sequence goes on from CALUOV010000010.1 coordinate 14,775, forward strand.
TTCCTCGGGTGCATACTTATTCATCAATGCAATGAGCAGTTTGCCCATATAAATCACTATAAACAAAATAGCGAACACGGTAACCATGCCCACCACCATCAGTAATAACGCTGTATTCAGATTTTCCATACTGATCGATTTTCCTTTTAAACATTTTACGGTTTTATCCCAACAGTTCCTTCACCTTGGCGGAAATGGCGCGGCCTTCGGCCAACCCTGCCAGTTTTTTACTGGCAACACCCATCACCTTCCCCATATCCTTACCGCTTGTAGCGCCTACCTCTACTATGATTTCTTTCAAGGCAGCCTCTAATTCCTCCGCACTCATCTGTTTGGGTAAGTAAGTTTCCATCACCTTTACTTGAGCCAATTCTGCATCGGCCAAGTCCTGACGGCCCTGTTGTATGTAAATTTCGGCTGCGTCTTTTCCTTGTTTCACCAACTTTTGAATAATTTTCAACGCATCCGCATCACTCAACGTGTCATTGGCGCCTGGAGCAGTTTTAGCTTCCAAAAATACTTTCTTAATATTTCTCAGTGTATCGAGGGCCACTTTATCCTTGGCCTTCATGGCGGTTTTAATGTCTTCGCTGACTTTGTCGAACAAATCCATAATGCAATATTTAAAGTAAATGTTTCTATCTCAAAAAACAAACGCAAAAATAGCATTTTCATTTGATTTGCCCAAATCATCCAAACTTTTCACATTCTATATATAATAGAGGTATTAATCACATTACAACTTTCTTTATCAGACATTTTTTTTATCAGCAACCTATTTTATTTTGCCTTCTCAAAACAAATCTGATTTTCAATTATTTACAAGAGCACCACGAATTTATCTGATAAAAAAGTGTATTATCTTTAAATAAAAACTAAAAACCTTATTTGTTGAGAAATCTTTTTTATCTACTTTTGCCAACATAATTTATAAAAAAAATAAGAGCCATGACTAAACAAAGCATCAGCGCTATACTTGCATCTTGTTTGATGTGGTATGGCTTATTAGCGGTAACGGCCTGCACTGAACAGGCAGAAAACAACCTCGCACAAAGCGATGTTCCTATCAACTTTTCTATCAATATGGCCACTTTGACAGAGGCACCAGCAACAAAAGTCACCACAACCGCCTTTGAAGCACAAGATCAGATAGGATTGTTCGCCACATTGTCACCGGGTACATTATCCGACCAACGATACATAGACAATCTGTTTCTAGAAACGGCAGACGGCACCAACTTTACTCCCGAACGAGTCGTTTATTATCCTATAGGCAATGTTACTCTCGACTTTACCGCCTATTACCCCTACCAAGCTAACGGGTTGACATCCGGAAGCTCCATTCTTCCTATATCCGTCCAAACCGATCAAAGCATATCTGGAAATTTATCGAAAAGCGATTTCCTGTTGGCTCGAAAAGAAGGGGTCAGCAACGGCACTCAAACCGTAGAGCTGAATTTTGAACACAAACTCTCCAAACTCAAAATTGTTTTAGCTCCTGAAAACGCTGAAGATCTTTCTTCTCTGTTAGCAGACAATCCGCGCATTACAGTGACTGGTATCCAAACAGAAGCCAATTGCAACTTGGAGGATGCTACCATCAGCGATTTGCAAACGCCCAGTGACATCATTCCCGCCGGTGAATGGACGGAAAATGAAACTGAGCTGATAGGAAAAGAACTCATTATTATTCCCCAAACTCTCAATCCACAAGAGCAATCCATCATTTTGGAATGGAAAGGGCAAATCTACACCTACCTGATGCCTGAAGTGGATTTGGAAAGCGGTGAACAATGTGAAATAACCATTGAAGTCCGGAAGCAGGACAATCAGATTCTTAACGGAATAGCTGGAAGTATTACAAATTGGTCGGACGAAATAAATGAAGCGGGAAGTAGCGAAGAAGAAAACGATGCCATCCATACCTCTTCCTTATCATTCTCCTCTTCATCTATTTACCAAATCCATTATCAAGGCAAAGCCATTGCCGAAATTTGCAAAGAATACCTCAAATCCGAGCAACTTACTTCCAGAGCCATAGTACATTATCCAATTCTCAGCACAACCGGAAAGGCTGACTTAAAGAACGGAACCATCCTCCAACTGCTGGACATAGAAGATGCTATCTGCGGAGGAAAGCTATGCTGGGAAACGGATGGAAACGGTTTTTCTTATCAAGAAGGTCAAGAAAAGGTTATCAATAAGTTCTATATCGGAGAAGACGGCACTCTTCTTTTGAAAGAAATGATGAATGCAGTCAATGTAAACATTGTCAGCTACCATCTGCGTGACATCCGAGGACAAGAAGTGATAGAATATCCGGTAGTGAAAATCGGCAAACAATATTGGATGCAAGAAGACCTGCATACGTTATACTATCAGGACGGCACTCCCTTAACTCAACAAACAGAATTGGGAAAAGGAGCCGGATATTTTCATCCAGAAGAAACTGATATCTATTTTTATAACGGAGAGGCAGTTTTAGCAGGTGATTTAGCTCCAAGCAGATGGAAAATTCCCACTATGGAAGACTGGGAAACGCTAAATGAGTATATCGGAGGAGATGTATCTTCACTAAAGGACGGAAGTTGGTCTCCAACTTCTGATGATGGATCAGTAGAAACAGCTCCCGTAACCAATCTGACCGGCCTAAGAATTTTACCACAAGGCATGTGGTCAACAACAGAACACACCTTATATGGTAAAGCTGTTGCTTATTGGTGTATGGACGCATCAGGAGAGTCTATCCCTGAGAATATCATACTTTTTAAAGGAGAGTCGAACGAATATAATTTATCCGGCTCCAAAATGCAAGAAAAAGATTATTACAAAACATTACCCATTCGTTGCATTGAAAAATAAAAAACAATACACAGCTATGAACAAATACAACGTTTTAGGGTTCGGCCTATTATGCCTGCTGTCAGTCGCCTGTGTCAACAACATAGACGAAGAGATTCAAGAAGGAAAGATTCCTATGACTTTTTCCGTGAAGGAAATAAGCTCAACAAGTACGAAAGTAACCGGGAATTCGTTTGACAAAGAAGATGAGGTCGGTCTGTTCGCCACATTTGCCAATATAGACATAGACCAAGACCGATATATCGATAATCTACGTCTGATTAGTGACGGGGACTACAACCTGATTCCTGAGAAGGAAATCTTCTATCCGGAAGGCGATACAGAGCTAGACATTGTGGCTTACTACCCGTATAATAGAGCAGGCATTGAGCCTTCAAGCTCTTTATTGCCCATAAGCGTGCAAAGCGACCAAAGCACTCCAGCCAATCTTTCCGCCTCCGATTTTCTGGTAGCAGAGGTGCCCCGGGTCAGTGGAAGTGAATCACCCATTGAGCTGGAATTTGAACATAAACTGACCAAAATAGAGCTTGTATTGTCCGCTGTGGGAGATGAGGATATAGACGACATGCTGAAAGCAAATCCCCACATCATTGCATCGGGATTCAAGACTCGCGCGCAATATGATTTCCTTTCCGGGACTTTTGAAGAGTTGGAACATGCTGTTGACATTACCCCGGCCGGCAAATGGGAGAAAAAGGACGGAAAGCTTGTCGGAAAAGAATTTGTCATCATTCCGCAAGAAAATGAAGACAACGACCAAGCCCTCGTCATGGAGTGGAATGGAAAAATTTACACATGTCCCATGCCTGACATGAAGATGGAAAGCAACACCATTTGTGAAATTAACATCAATGCATTTCAAACTACTAGCGGCACATTGAGTGCCGCAAAAGCCAGCATTAAAGAATGGGCCTATAGTGAAAAGGCGGAAAGCAATACAGAGTATGACTTATCAACGATCCGAATCGCAAGCCTATCTTTCAAAGACTCGAATGTTTATAGAATCTATTATGAAAGCCAGCCTGTAGCCGAAGTCTGTAAAGAATATCTGCTGGCAGACAATGCTTCACTAGCTTCGGAAGCGATAGTTGTATATCCCGTTCGTAATGACGAGGCGGATTTGAACGAAGGCATTGTCCTAAAACTGGAGGACGAAGAGCAACACATACATGGTGGGCGCATCCAATGGAACAGGGAGGAAAATACATTCGACTATAAAGAAGGAACTTCAGGCCCTATTACCCAATTCTACATCACTGAGAATGGAGACATCAGCTTATCACAGCCTCTCAGACCCGCCAATGTGAACATCAAAACACATAACTTGCGCGATACACGGGGCGGTAAGCTACAAGAATATCCCATTGTAAAAGTAGGCACCCAATACTGGATGCGCGAAGATCTGAAAGCCACCCAATATCAAGGTATGTTTGAGGAAGAGTTGAGAGAGTTGAATAACCTGAGCGGAAAAGCCGGTTACATAGAGGACAAAGGCTCCTATTTCTACCCGGGTGAAACTCTCTTAGAGAACGATCTGGCACCCGAAGGTTGGAAAATCCCCGATGCTGATGATTGGGACAAACTTATCACCTATATCCACCACGATGCATCTATCATAAAAGACGGCATTTGGAAAAAAGCTTCCGACAATTATGAAATCTTTCCTGCCACCAACCAGACCGGACTTTCCTGCATGCCTAATGGATACTATACGAAGAATGACAGAGGAAACACGCTGCACATGAATTACGAGATAAACGCGGCCTACTGGACAGACAGGAAAGAGGGGCAGGACGCATTGCCCGAAAAAGCAGCCGTATTCTTATTATATAGTACGAATTCGATTGAGAGGGGCACCGCACGGGTGACGGATAATAGCTGCTACCGGGCGTACAACATCCGATGCGTCAAGAAAAGCAATTGACAAAGCTTCACATTAGCCATCACAAAGTCTCGCATTCCATGCGACAAAGCGAGACTTTGCTTTTTATAACCTAATGAAAGCAAGAGTCATACTCTAAAAAAAAGCATAAACTATCCGGTAAGACACACCTTTTACCACATTTTTCGTATATTTGTCTGCAAATTATTATATCTATAACCATTAGCAAAGATTTGGGGACGAATTTATGAGCGTCATTGATTTAATAAAGAATACAAAAAAAACAGCCTTCTCCTTCGAAGTGCTCCCGCCACTGAAAGGTTCGGGCATAGAAGGCTTGTGGGAAACGATTGATGTCTTGGCAAAATTCAACCCGCTGTATATCAACATTACTACGCACCGCAGCGAATATGTGTACGAAGAGGCAGGAAGCGGACTGTGGAGGCGCCGATGGACCAAGCGCCGACCGGGCACTGTATCCGTGGCCGCTGCCATTAAAAACCGCTACGGGGTAACCCCCGTGCCTCACCTGGTATGCAGCGGATGCGGACGACAAGAGACGGAGTATGCGTTGATGGACTTGCAATACCTGGGCATCACGGACTTGCTAGTGTTGCGTGGTGACAAAGCAAGGCATCAACGGGCTTTCACACCGGAAACGGACGGATGGGCGCACGCATTAGAATTACAGAAGCAGATAGAACGTTTCAACCAGGGGATCTTCGATGATGGAAGCACCATGGAGCACGAGCCAAGGACGCCGTTCACCTACGGCGTGGCCTGTTACCCGGAAAAACATGAAGAGGCTCCCAACGAGGCAACAGACCTCTATTGGTTGGCCCGGAAAGTAGAAGCGGGGGCGCAATATGCAGTGACACAGTTGTTCTACGACAACAGACGCTACTTCGACTTCGTACGGCGGGCTCGGGAGGCAGGCATCGAAGTACCTATCCTACCGGGAATCAAGCCTCTGCGCAGGAAGTCACAACTAACGATAATACCACAAACGTTCAAGGTAGACATTCCGCAGGAGCTAGCCCGAAAAGTGGAAGCCTGCCAGGACGACCGTCAGGTGGAACGGGTAGGAGTAGAATGGTGCGTGGCACAGTGTCGCGAACTGATGGAACATGGAGTACCCAGTATTCATTTCTATGCCATGGGGGCCACAGATAGCATTGCAAAAGTGGCACAGGAGGTATATGGATAGCCCATTGTTTCATCGGGATATACTGCGGCGACTGGCAGAGGAGGCGCGGACAGGACGTGTGGCCCAAGGACTGATGGTATGCGGACCACAAGGCACAGGAAAGCTGACCCTAGCCGTGGAGTACGCACGGGTCTTGGGATGCGAAAGACCGCTGCAAAGTGAGGATGTAGTGTGGGTGTTCCCCGTGGCCAAAGACGCACGACGCGGACGGGAGACATGTGATGACTACCTGCCACTGTGGAGGGACTTATTACGCGAGAACCCTTATGCCGATTTGGAAGAATGGACGAGGCGCATGGATGCACCGACAGGGGCGCAACCGCTGATATACGCTCGCGAAAGTGACGTTCTGGCCCGTAAACTAGCCCTGAAAGCAGCAGCACAGACAGGACGACGAGTGGTTATCGTATGGCTACCGGAATGCTTGCACGAGGCGGCGGCTAACAAGTTGCTGAAGTTATTGGAAGAGCCGCCCCAAGGAACGGTGTTTATACTAGTAACGGAGGAACCGGAACGAGTGTTGCCCACAGTAAAGAGCCGCATGCAACGCCTGGAGTTACCACCTATAGGGGTGGAGGAGTTGACTACGGAGTTGCAAAAGCGTACAGGAGTAGCCCCCGAAACGGCCATGGAGGCAGCACGACGGGCAACGGGAAGTTGGCCCAAAGCCTTGGCAAACCTCGAAGGTGATGCCACACGGGAGGCTATGCTGGAAGACTTTACTGCGCTAATGCGCCTGGCATGGACACGACGGGCTCGTGAGATGAAGGAATGGAGCGAAACCATGGCGACCCGGGGACGAACGAGGCAAACAGCTTTTCTGGCCTACACCGGACGGATGTTGCGCGAGAGCTTCATCAGCAATCTAGGACGAGGTGAAATGGTGTATCTCACAGGAAGAGAAAGAGAGTTTACAAACCGCTTTGCCCCATACGTCAACGAGCGGAACATCGAGCATTTGGCAACCCTGACGGAGGAGGCTCAGGAGCACATCGTCCGCAACGTAAACCCACGCATGGTGTTTTTCGACTATATACTGAAAGTGACTGTGGCGTTAAGAAAGGGAAAAGCTTAAAAAACGAAATAACTTAAAAACGAAACAAAATATTAAATGGATTGGGTTTTACAGAACGGAAGCGGGAGGCTGTGTGCCCGCGGATGCGGCAGGCAGGATCGGCAGTTGAACACGTATGACTGGCTGGCGGACGTACCTGCCGACACATTGGGAGAAACGGGCTACGTGGAAGTGCAATTTAAGAACACACGAAAAGGTTACTACCGCAACGTGGGCGGATTGGACCTACAGAAGGGAGACATCGTAGCCGTAGAAGCGCAACCGGGACATGACGTAGGTGTGGTGACGCTCACCGGACCGCTAGTGACACTACGAATGGCAGGAATGAACCTCCGTCCGGAGACTACTGCACGGCGTGTTTACCGCAAGGCCAAAACCAGCGACCTGGAGAAATGGAAACAAGCCAAAGCGCGCGAACACGACACGATGATACGTGCCCGGCAGATTGCGTTAAGACTGGGATTAGAGATGAAGATAGGCGATGTAGAGTACCAAGGCGATGGCGGAAAAGCCATTTTTTATTACATAGCAGAAGGGCGGGTTGACTTCAGACAACTCATCAAAGTACTTGCCGAGGCTTTCCGCGTGCGCATCGAAATGAAGCAGATAGGCGCACGCCAGGAGGCGGGACGCATCGGAGGAATAGGTCCCTGCGGACGGGAATTGTGTTGTGCCACGTGGATGACATCGTTCGTATCAGTGGCCACAGCCGCGGCACGCTTGCAAGACATTGCCCTGAACCCTCAAAAGTTAGCAGGGCAATGCGCCAAACTGAAATGTTGCTTGAATTATGAGGCAGACATTTACGTGGAAGCCACACGCCGAATGCCCAGTCGGGAAGTAGAACTGGAAACAGAAGAAGCTGTGTACTATTACCTAAAGGCAGACATCCTAACAGGACGCGTTACCTACAGTACGCAGAAAGGAACTATGGAAGGGGCGGTAACGATAGATACACGCCGAGCCTTAGAAGTAATGGAGATGAACCGACGCGGGCAAAAGCCCCAACACCTGGAGGATGACAGCACACCGAAGAAAAACGAACGACCGGCCGATTTACTGGAACAGGACAGTCTGACCCGCTTTGACCGCAACCGACGCACGGGAGGAGAGAACAAGTCGAAGAAGCGGAAGAAGAAAACAGCATCGGCTACAACGGAACAACAAACTTCCACCGCTAAAACTGCTTCCGGACAATCCGCACGAACCGGAAACGGCAAGAAAAAAAAGCCAATGGGTGAAGGAAAGAAGACAGCGGAAAACGGAAAGGACAAGGCCGGATAATGAAGTGGGTAGTAAACTTGATGGTCCTTTCCGTCTTGACGTTAGCCGCCTGCATCGGACAGACGGACGGACGCTCTCACAAGTGTATAACCAACGGGGAGTGGCGAAAAACAGATACACTGGAACGAATGATAACGATGAATAGCAGTGACCGTCACACGAATACATTGTGGGAAGTATGGATGGACGTACGCCACACAAACTCTTATCCATATACCAACCTGGCGGTATGTCTATCTGCACCGAGAATAGATACTACAGTAAACCTGAAGCTAACGGACAATCGGGGTGCGTGGAAGGGAAATGGACTAGGTTACGTATATCAATCGTCCCATCGAGTGGCTTTGTGGCGGTCGGCAGATGCAGAAAAGAGGGATACGCTATGTTTCCGTTTGGTCCACCTCATGCCGGACAGCCTGCTACAGGGTGTACACGACATTGGGATCAGATTGGTGAAGGTAAGATTCAAGGATGAATAAATTTAAATGATAAATTAAATTTCCATTTTACGGTATAGACTAATTTCACTCACATATTGGCTTTACTCTTCCTCCCGGCATCAATACGCAAGAAAATGAATAACAAAAGAGTGAACCCCCACAAAGAGGAACCACCATAGCTGAAGAACGGCAGCGGTATGCCGATGACAGGCATCAGTCCCAATACCATACCTATATTAATTGTAAGGTGAAAGAAAAAAATGCTGAGTACGCTATAACCATAGACACGTCCAAAGACGGTAGGCTGTCTCTCAGCCACGATAAGCAACCTCAATAACATGGCAGCATAGATCAACAACACGAAAGTGGAACCTATGAATCCCTGCTCCTCACCTACAGTACAGAAGATAAAATCAGTATCCTGTTCGGGCACATACTTCAGCTTGGTCTGCGTACCATTAAGGAAACCTTTGCCTGACACTCCGCCAGAGCCGATGGCTATTTTAGACTGTGCCACATTATAGCCCGCTCCGGCCGGATCGGACTCCATGCCCAACACCACTCGAATACGTATCTGTTGGTGAGGTTGCAGCACTTCATGAAACACGTAGTCACTGCTGTAAAAGAAGCCAATGCTACACACCGTAAACAAAGCGGACAAGGCGTACACACGCTGTCTCGTCCCCACGAGTCGCCAAAGCAACCAACCAAGAACACATGCCAGTAAAATCCACACCGTCCACACAGGATTGAAGGCCGGCCACAAACGCCACACCATCAATGAAACAAGCCACAGTACGCCCACTACGTAAGCCGGAACTCGAACTGCCGCCCAACGCTTACCCTGCACCCACACGAATCCTAATGCAAGTGTCAGCATCAGCGACAAGGCCACGAACGTTCCCATGGAACTGTTCCCTATCGGCACATCCCCCAAACGGATGCCCACAATAAAATAAACCACTGCGCAAAGACCTGCCAGCAATACCATGCCGGACATACCTTCCCGATAAAGCATTAATAGAAAAGAGAGATAGACTAAGGCAGATCCGGTCTCCTGCTGTAGAATAATAAGCAGCATAGGTACCAATATGATACAGCCTACTTGAAAAGCTCCTCGCCAACTGTGCAACACAAAACCATAGTTACTCATAATCTTGGCAAGAGCCAATGCGGTAGCGAACTTGGCAAACTCTGCCGGTTGCAGGCTGACGGGACCCAGGATGAGCCAGGAATGGGAACCTTTGGTATCGGGAGCCACAAAGATAGTAACAACCAACAAAACCACCAGTCCAGCATAGATGAAATAAGCAAAAGTATCGTAAAAACGATCATCCAACATCAGTAGAACGAAACCTAAACCAAACGAGCAGACAATCCATACAAACTGTTTACCGGCACGGGTCGCAAAGTCGAAGAATGTGTGGTCGGCAAAATCATAACTGGCTCCGCACACACTGAACCATCCGCAGATTACGAGTATCAGATAAAGCAATACCGTCATCCAATCCAAAGATTTCCAAATGCTATCTCGTTTCGTCGCCATACAGAATTACTTGTTTACTAATTTCATCAGCCAATTGCTCGTTTTGGGGCGAAAGGCCACCATGTAGGTATTGGTCCATCATCAAAGCACCGATAGGCACACCGTAAGTAGCTCCCCATCCTCCATTTTCTACATAGACAGCAATGGCTATTTGCGGATTGTTCATCGGAGCGAAGCCCATAAACACGGAGTGATCCTTGCCATGGGGATTCTGCGCTGTTCCAGTCTTGCCGCACGCTTCCACATCGGGCAGTAAAGCGGCCACACGCCGACAGGTTCCGCTACCCGTACTTCCGGTAACGGCCGCCCGCATGCCCAGCACGATATCCTCATAATAAAGCCGATCGATGCCTGTCGGACGCGGAGTGACGTACAGACTGTCGGGCGTACTGCCGCCAACTTCCTTCACCACATGAGGAGTAATAAAATATCCGCGATTGGCTATCGTAGCCCCCAAGTTAGCTATCTGCAAGGGGGTAGCCAGAACTTCACCCTGACCGATGGAGATACTGATAACCGTCAGCCCGTTCCATGAGCCACGGTAGGCACGATCGTAATATTGTGAGTTTGGAATGAACCCTCGCTTCTCGCCAGGCAAGTCAACACCTAAGCGATAACCGAAACCTTGTGCCACGATGTGGTCTTTCCACATGGTCAACGCCTGCTGTGGTGATCCGTATTTCTTGTCACCCAACATCCGGAACAGTCCCCAACAGAAATAAGAGTTGCACGAGGTGGCAATGGCCGGTATCAACGGAAGCGGAGAAGCATGCCCGTGGCAGCCTACATGCAGGCCACGGTATGTAAAACCATGCGAACAAGGGAAACGAGTCTCTTCATCCACGATGCCTTCTTGCAGAAAAATCAAACCTTGCGTGGTTTTAAAAGTAGAACCTGGCGGATAAGTTCCCATGATGGCACGATTCAGCAAAGGTTTACGAGGATCTTTACTCAACGCTTGATGATTCTTTCCGCGCAGCCTTCCTACCATAGATTGCGGATTGAATGACGGAGCCGATACCATGCACAATATTTCGCCCGTAGTAGGTTCTATAGCCACAATAGCGCCTATCTTACCTTGCATCAGCCGCTCGCCCAACTGCTGTAGACCGATGTCGATGCTTAATTTCAAATCTTTACCCGGAACAGGAGCTTTGTCCAACTTTCCGTCCATGTAACGCCCCTGGATACGTCCATGAGCGTCACGCAACAACACTTCTACACCTTTTACACCGCGCAATTCTTTTTCGTAAGCACGTTCTACACCTTGCTTACCGATGAAGTCGCCCCGACGGTAATACTCGTCTTCCGCCATGTCACGCACGGAGACTTCGCCTATATCACCCAACAAATGTGCAGCGGCATCGTAAGCATACCGTCTCACTGTGCGCCTCTGCACAGAGAAACCAGGAAACTTGAACAGACTCTCACGGAAGACTCCGCATTCCTCAGCGGAAAGCTGGGTAATAAAAACCTGGGGAGTATAGCGGGAATAACCGGGGTTCTTGCGGCGGTCCTTGACTTCCGCCATGCGGCGATCGAAATCCTCACGACTGATACTGAGCAAGCGACAGAAATCTAACGTATCTAACCGTTCTACCTCACGAGGAACGAAAACAATGTCGTAAGCCGGCTGATCAAACACCAACAGTTCTCCATCTCGATCATAAATGGCCCCCCGTGACGGATACTGCACTTCATTAAGAAAAGCGTTACTGTCAGCATACCGCTTGTATTTGTCCGAAAGGATCTGCAGATCGAACAAGCGGATTATATACACCAAAGCCACCAACAGCACCATACTACCAATGATATACCTACGCTTTTCGTATCTGTAATCTTTCTCCATCACTCCTGCACCTTCCTGTTTATTTCTTTCTAGCAGCCACATTTTCCAATGCAGCCATACAAGCCAATGTCAGCAGTGAACAAGCCCCCAAACGCAGCGACCCGACCAACCAGTCAGCCGATGTGGGAAACAACTCCAACGCCAACAGAACGGCATGATGCAACAACACACCCAAGACCAAATAACGGGAGAAACCTCCTACCCCCATGGCCCGCACGCCCGGTGTATAAGTTTCCAGTTCCTCGCGAGAGGCACACACTCTTAACAGCCACGGCCGCACGAAAGCCAATGCTACTGCTGCAGCCGCATTCATACCCCATGTATCAGAGAAGATGTCCACTGCCAATCCTAGCGCAAAAGCTTCCAGCATCAGCGTTTGTCGTGAGACGCCTGAATTTTCTTTCATCAAGAGCCAAATATAGAGCAACGGCGTACCTACACCCGCTATGTGCACACGGTTCAATACCAACGCCTGCAGCAATATCATGCCCGTCCAGCAAAGAATCTTCCGTACTATCATCATACACCTTATTCTTATTCTACTTCTTCCTCCATCTTCTGCTGCTCTTCCCGTCCCGTACGTGCCAAAACGCGTACCTCATCCAACCGCCCGAAGTCAGTGGCCAGCCGGACTTTCAACCGATAGGACAAACCATCTTCGGCATCCACCGCATCGTCCACCGTCCCCACCATGACACCTTGCGGGAACACGGCCGAATAGCCACTGGTCACCACCGTGTCACCCAGTTCGAACTCAGCGTGACGGGGCAAATCCTCCAACCAAGCAAAACGCGGATCGCCACCCGTCCACCGAAGATAACCGAAATAGCCACTACCCTGTATCATGCAACTGATGCCCGAACGGCTATTCAGCACCGAGATAACCAACGCATAGCGAGACGACACTTTGTAGACGATACCTACCACACCTTGCGTACCGGAAACGCCCATGTCCGGACGAATACCTGCCGCCCGCCCGCGGTCCAGTGTAATGTAGTTATCCACCCGGTTCAGACTGTTCTTTATGACCCGGGCCCTCACCGTCCTGTAGGTGGGCGGTAAAGAGATTTCCGTTGCAGCGGAGTCACCTTCCTCCCGCAACCGTCCCTCCAAAGTCGATACACGTTCCTCCAGCCAGATGTTCCGATGAGCTAAATCCTCGTTAGCCTCCTTCAGATGAAAGTAAGAAGTCACCTCATGAGCCCAATCATACACCATCCCCGTTACCCATCCGGCCGAACTCAGGTACACACTACGCTGATAAGGATTGAAATGCAACAGCAGAGCCAGGCATACCACCTCCAACACCGCGAAAAGCAACCAATGGCTGTACCTCAGCAGGAACTCCAGCAACTGCTTCATCTCATCAGGAACGAGAAGCGGTTGACGTTCTTCAATGCCACGCCCGTACCTTTGGCCACAGCATGCAACGGATCCTCGGCTATGTGGAAGGGGATGTTGATCTTATCCGTCAACCGCTTGTCCAGTCCACGCAGCAAAGCACCCCCACCTGCCAGGTAAATACCGTTGTGCACGATGTCGGCATACAGTTCCGGAGGCGTGTTCTCCAATGCAGAGAGGATGGCTGTCTCAATCTTCGAGATGGACTTCTCCAAGCAGTGAGCCACTTCCTGATAACATACCGGTACTTCCATGGGCAACGCCGTGATGCGGTTCGGCCCATGTACGATGTAGTCCTCGGGCGCATCCTCACCCAGATCGGTCAATGCGGCACCCACACTTATTTTGATGCGCTCGGCCATACGCTCGCTCACCTTCACATTGTGCTGGCGGCTCATGTACTCCTGAATGTCCGCTGTGAGGTCATCGCCCGCAATGCGGATGGAGTTATTGCTTACGATACCGCCTAATGAGATGACCGCAATCTCCGTTGAACCGCCACCGATGTCCACAATCATGTTTCCCTCAGGAGCTTCCACATCGATACCGATACCGATGGCCGCCGCCATAGGTTCGAAAATAAGATACACGTCCCGTCCACCAGCATGCTCGGCCGAGTCGCGTACGGCACGCAACTCCACTTCTGTACTTCCACTTGGTACACCGATGACCATGCGCAACGAGGGCGTGAAAAGCCGCCGTCCCGTGTTCACCATCTTGATGAGTCCGCGTATCATCTGCTCGCAGGCATAGAAGTCGGCTATCACACCGTCTCTCAGGGGACGTATGGTGCGTATGTTCTCATGCGTCTTTTCGTGCATCATTTTCGCCTTCTCGCCCACGGCTATCATCTTGTCCGTGCGTCGGTCCAGTGCTACGACCGAAGGCTCGTCCACCACAATCTTGCCACCCGAGGTAATGATGGTGTTGGCTGTGCCCAGGTCCATCGCTATTTCTTGAGTAAAAGAGAAAAAACCCATCTTGTCAGTTACGATTTAACAAATTACGATTTATTTCTATTTACGACTTAACAATTTACCATTTACCATTTACATCCGTGCGTCAGCCCAATAGTAAACAGTAAATAGTAAATTGCTAAATAGTAAATGAGTTTAGTGTTTAAAGTGTCTGAATCCCGTGATGACCATCGCCATGTCATGTTCGTTGCAATAGTCGAAGGATAGCTGGTCCTTGATGCTTCCACCCGGCTGGATGACAGCTGTAATGCCGGCTTCATGAGCTATTTCCACACAATCCGGGAAGGGGAAGAAGGCATCACTGGCCATCACAGCCCCGTGCAGGTCGAAGCCGAACGAGCGGGCTTTCTCGATGGCCTGCTTCAAGGCATCCACACGGCTGGTCTGTCCCACGCCACTGGCATACAATTGCTTGCCCTTGGCCAATACGATGGAGTTACTCTTGCTGTTCTTCACAATCTTGTTGGCAAACAACATATCCTCTACCTCCTGCGGTGTAGGCTCACGGTGCGTCACCGGTTTCAAGTCCTCAGGTGTCTCTATCTTGAGGTCACGGTCTTGCACCAAGACTCCATTCAACAATGAGCGGAACTGACGTACCGGCAACTTCCCACCCGACTTACGTACCAAGATAATGCGGTTCTTCTTTTGTCCCAGTATCTCCAATGCGTCTACATCGTAATCCGGAGCGATGATCACCTCGAAGAAAATCTTCGTGATTTCCTCGGCTGCTGCCTTGTCCACCACCCCGTTCGTTATCAGCACTCCGCCGAAGGCCGAAACGGGGTCGCCGGCCAAAGCGTCTTTCCAAGCCTCCAACACAGTGGGGCGTGTAGCCAGGCCGCACGCATTGTTGTGTTTCAGGATGGCGAACGTCGTGTCGGTGCCAAACTCGTTTATCAGGTCCACTGCCGCGTTAATGTCCAGCAGGTTGTTGTACGAGATTTCTTTGCCATGCACCTGGTCGAACATCTCGTCCAGCGCGCCATAGAAACTGCCTTTCTGATGCGGGTTCTCGCCGTAGCGCAACACCTTGCGCTGGTCTGCCGCATAGCGGAAAGCGGAACCTTCCTCTCCGTCAAAGTGCGTGAAGATGGCCGAATCATAGCGCGAAGACACGCCGAACGCATCGCGGGCCAACAGCCGGCGTTCCTCCAGCGTCGTGACAGCTCCACGCTCCATCAGGATGTCGTGCAGCGTGGCATACTGCTCGCGGGACGCCACGATAGCCACGTCCTTGTAATTCTTGGCTGCGGCACGTATCAGCGAGATGCCGCCTATATCTATCTTCTCGATGATTTCCGCTTCGCTGGCACCGCTGGCTACGGTTGCCTCAAACGGATATAAGTCTACTATCACCAGGTCTATTTCCGGTATTTCGTATTTCTCTATCTGCTGACGGTCCTGCTCCACATCCCGGCGGCAGAGAATACCTCCGAAGACTTTCGGGTGCAAAGTCTTTACGCGGCCACCCAGTATGGAAGGATAGGTAGTCAGTTCTTCTACTGCCTGACAAGGAATGCCCAAGCTTTCTATAAACTGGCGTGTGCCTCCGGTAGAGAGGAACTTCACACCTTCTTCATGCAGTTTATTGATGATCTCATCCAGTCCGTCCTTATGATATACGGACACCAACGCTGTTTTTATTCGTTTGGTTTCAGCCATGACTCTATAGTTTTTAGTGAATAATACATGCAAAGTAATTAAAGATGCGCAAAGTTACGAATTTACTTTGTTTACTTATGCATTCGCATGCAAGAAATTAGGCATAAAATTCTGAATGTGTGCAAAAAGCACAGGAGCCTCCCGCAAATACTGTTCGCGGAAGGCTCCTGATCTTAGGTCTAATCAAAGATGGTCGACGGGATGTTTACCAGATAGATACACGCTCGTCCTTCGGCAGGAACATCGGGTCTTTCTCCGTAATATTGAACGCCTCGTACCAGGCGTCGATCTGCGGAAGAGCACCGTTCACACGCCATTCGCCCAGCGAGTGTACGTCTATCTTCGTCATATAGAGCACATATTCGGGACGGATGTTGTTGGCCCATACACCAGCGTAGGCCAGGAAGAAGCGTTGTTCGGGCGTCAGGCCGTCCACTGTGGGCAAGGGCTGCGCGGCGGTAGCCTTCTTAAAGGCCTGGTAGGCCACTTGCAGGCCACCGTAGTCGGCAATGTTCTCACCCAGTGTCTGCTTGCCGTTGGCATGTACGCCCGGAGCCACCTGAATGCTGTCGAAGAAGTTCACCATCACCTGGGCACGTTCGTTGAAGCGCTCGGCGTCCTCGGCAGTCCACCAGTCGGTCAGGTTGCCTTCCTTGTCGTACTGGCGGCCCTGGTCGTCGAATCCGTGCGTCATTTCGTGACCGATGACCACACCGATGGCTCCGTAGTTGAAGGCATCGTCGGCGTTCATGTCGAAGAACGGAGGCTGCAGGATGCCGGCGGGGAAGCAGATTTCGTTGGTCGTCGGGTTATAATAGGCGTTGACGGTCTGCGGGGTCATGTGCCACTCGTCGCGGTCGACGGGCTTGCCTGCCTTGGCCATGTTCTCGTCGCTGTTCCACACGGTGGCGCGCTCGATGTTGGCATAGTAGGAGTCTGACTTGATGTCCAGCGTGCTGTAGTCTTTCCACTTGTCGGGATAGCCTATCTTGACGCGGAAGGCGGCGAGCTTCTCCAGTGCCTTGGCCTTGGTGCTGTCGCCCATCCACTCCAGGTTCTGGATGCGTTCGCCCAGGGCGGTCTGCAGATTCTTCACCAGGGCGGTCATGCGCTCCTTGGCGGCGGCGGGGAAGTACTTCTCCACGTACATCTGACCCACGGCCTCGCCCAACACACCGCTCACGGTGCCGACGGCACGCTTCCAGCGGGGCTGCATCTCCTGCGCGCCGCTCATGGTGCGGCCGTAGAAGTCGAAGTTCTGCGCTACGATGTCGTCGCTCAAGAAAGAGGCGGCACGGTCGATGAGCTTCCATTGCAGGTAGATGACTTGTTGGTCGGCAGGCATCGTGTCCAGTATCTTGGCGGCTTCGGCCAAGGCTTCGGGCTGCTGCACGATGATTTCCTGCACGTCCTTCAGGCCGAGGTTAGTCAGGTAGGCGTCCCAGTTGAAGGTGGCGTACTGCTTCTTGACATCAGCCAGCGTCATCTTGTTGTAGTTGGCCTGCGGGTCACGCAGTTCCACCATGCTGCGGAAGGCCTTGGCCAGGCGGGTCTCCACGTCCATCACGATGTCGCGGCCCCGTTGTGCCGTAGCCTCATCGAATCCGGCCAGTCGGAGCATCTTCACCACATGTTCCTTGAAGGCTTCGCGAATCTTTGTCGTAGCCTCGTCCTCTGCCAAGTAATAGTCGCGTTCGCCCATCGAGAGGCCAGCCTGTCCGGTGTAGACGGCGTTCATCGTGCTGTTCTTCTGGTCGGCTCCCACGCCGGTGCCCAGGTAGGAGGTGACGCCGCGGCGCTCCAGCGAGCCCAGCAGGGCGTAGATGTCCCGCTTGTCCTTCAGGGCGGCAATCTCTTCCAGCTCGGCCTTGATGGGGGCGATGCCCTCGGCGTTGAGCTTCGCGCTGTCCATGGCTATCTTGTAGAGGTCGCCCACCTTCTGCGCGATGCTGCCGGCGGCGTGCTGCCCGGCGGCCAGCTCTTCGATGAGTCCCTGCATCTGCTTGCGGTTCTCCTCGGCCAGGATGGTGAAGGAGCCGTACTGCGAGTATTCGGCCGTGAGGGGATGAGCCTTCATCCAGCCTCCGCAGGCATACTGGTAGAAGTCGGTACCCGGCAGGGCCGTGGTATCGAGGTTGGCAAGGTCGAGGCCGGTGGTCTGCGTAGTCTTGCCGGTGTTGCAGGCTGCCATCAGGAGGCAGAGGGCTGCAACGGAAAGGTAATGTTTCATGTCCATAACGATGTGTGTTAAAATACGGGCGCAAAGGTACGCATATAAATGAAAGGATGAAGCGGAAAGAGCGAAGATTCTGCTAAAAAAACACAACAGAGGGAAGCGCCGGGAGCGCTTCCCTCTGTCACTCATCGGCCTCCCCCCTGCCGCACCGCGACCGCTGCCGGCTTACACCAGCGGATCGTCCGTGCTGTCACCGTCGTCTTCGCCGCCGCCGGGCTCGGTGGTGGTGCCGCCGCCGGGTTCGGTAGTCATGCCGGCCCGGTCGATGCTCAGCTCCACCTTATTGGCGGCGTCGCGCATCTTCTGCTTGGGCGTGAAGACGATTTTCGGAGTCTTCAGCGCGTCCTTCACCGTGACTTCCGCAGCCGTGTCCATCATCTTGGAGGGGACTACCAGACGGAACGAACCGAGTTCTGCCAAGTCCACGCTCATGCCCAGCTCGAGTGCGTCGCACACCACGTTGGAGAGGCTGACGAGAGCGTTCTTCACATCGCCCTCCGACAGCGAGGTCTCGCGCACGATACGCTCTATAAGCATCTTGTTCGTCAGCTTCTGTTGTGACTTGGGATAGGCGTAATACACCGTCTGTCCCTTGCGGTTACCAATGGTAATCACTCTGGTTTTGACTTCATGTTCAATCATATTTCTTCGCTTTTTGAGGGTTAATAATTCGTCTTTTTAAGGGTCACTGTGACTGTCTGTCAAGGGTCACTGTGACTGTTCGCGACGGGTCACTGTGACTCTTTATCATGGGTCACTGTGCCTGTTCAAACCCAATGGCAGCCCACGTGGAGTTTCTCTGCAATACGGGCAGACCATCTTTGCCGAGTGCCCACTGGTAGCCGTTGCCGGTAAGGGCAGCGTTCATGCCATTAACAGCGGTCTGCCATGAATCGTCGTCGTTGACCTCCGTGGTTTCGTCTGTACCAGAGGGTATTCCCGACGAGACATTTCCGTTCCAGTAGCAGGCGGAGACGTCGTTATAATTGAATGCCGCAATGCCTCCCGCGAAACGATATCCTGTTATACTCCCTTTGAACCAGCAGGCGGTGATGGTGCCGATGTTGCTCGTCGCTATGCCGCCGACACCGCCATTGGCTGCTGCAATCGTTCCCGTTACGGAGCAGGCGGTGATGGTACCGTAGTTGCTCCACGCTATGCCGCCGGACGCACCGCCTTGTTTCACATCGTAGTCCACATCCACCAGTTGCAGGTTCTTCACCTCGC
>CALUOV010000011.1 GCA_944322275.1 uncultured Bacteroides sp.
AATTTGGTTGGCAGCAAAGTTATTCCTTTCAATCAATAGCCTTTTTTTGACTGCTTACCTATCTTAAGATACTTGCCCATTTATCTTAGAAGACTTTGCCATTTATCTTAAGATGTTTTGCCATTTATCTTAAGATGCTTTTCGTCGCTGTTTTCTTGTGGGCTGTCCATGCATCGTCGATGTTGATGCGCAGGTTGTCTACTCCCTTGCCCTTGCTGACTCCGGTAAGGAACGGAATGATGACGCGGATGAACTTTTCCGTTGAGATAATCCGGTCGTTGAGCTTGGGGTCGTTGGCGCACATCAGGACCACCGCTTCGCCCACTTCCTTAGCTGTCCGGCAGGCGGCAAGCGTGGCGGTGTAGGCAGGAAGGTCCTCCTGATTATTGATATAGAGTGAAAAACGCCGTTCGTCATCCGGAGTCCAGGCATGTGGCTCTACAGGATGCCCGGTGGGCCGGGCTTCCTCGGACGTGTAATAGAAATACTGCTCGGCCTTGGTGGCGTTGGGCAGGATCTGGTTGTTACCTCCGTATATATTAATGTGGATAGTAGGGTGGGTTGTTTCTTCCATAATCATTCGAGTTTTCAATGTTTCTTAGGCCGTTTTTAAACGGTTCTTAAACGGTTTTTAAATGGTTTTCCGCCGAATTGTTTTCGCCTGCCGGACGTTATACCTTTGCACCGTCATCAGAAATGAAGGACGAAAATGAAGGATGAGGAAACATCGCTTCCGCATTCATTTCCCGGGACATTTGGGTTCGGCATTTCGTGAGGACAAGGCAACACTATGTTTTACTTTAAATTTATAAAGGTATGATTCCGTATTCTGTTTACATGATGGTTCCTCCTTACAGTGAGGACCCCACTCCGAAGGCGTATGCCAAAAACCAGGTGTCTGAAATCTGGACGCTGGAGAAATTCTCCAAACACATCGCCGACCACAACGGCGTGTATTCACGCGGTACGGTCAAGGGGGTTATCTCCGACATGTGCGAGTGTCTGGTGGAACAAATGCTCAACGGGAATAAGGTCCAACTGGGCGAACTGGGTACTTTCGGCATCTCCATCAGCAGTGTGGGGGCGGAGAGTATTGATAAGTTCACCTCGAAAAACATCAAGTCGGTAAATATCCTGTTCACGCCGGGAGCGGATTTCGAGAACTTACGTTCGAAGGCCGAATTTGTTCCGGTGGCCAGCCGTGCCGCGCAGACCGCTACCCTGAAAGCGGAGAAGGCCGGCGAGACAACCGTGGATCTGGAAGCGGCCAAAGGCGGTTCTTCGTCCTCGACAGGCGGCTCGGGGGATTCCGGCTCCACCGGAGGCGGCGGAAACGATGACGCTACGGACGATCCGCTGGTTTAAACGCTTTGTCCCTCAACGGGGATGAAAGGAACCTTCTCAACTATCTGCAAGGGGGGGCAAGGAGCGCTCCTTGCAGATAAATTCCGAACCGTATGCAATTGATATTATTCATTTATTTTACAACCAAGCGTATGAAAGCAAATTTCAAGAGCATTCTGCTTTATGTCGTGAGATTCATCGAGTTACTCATCAGCGGTGCCGCAGGAGGGGCGCTGGGTAGCAACTTATGAGAACCATTACTCTGATTATCGTGCACTGTTCCGCCAACCAGGCGGGCAGTGCCTTGCGGATGGCGGATATTGACCGCTATCACCGCTCGCTGGGCTGGATAGGCTGTGGCTATCATTATGTGATTCCTACGGACGGCACCATCGAGGCGGGCCGGCCGGAAGAAATGGTCGGGGCGCATTGTCGGAATCATAACCGGCATTCGATCGGGGTGTGTTACATCGGCGGCCTGTCTGCTGACGGTCAGCCTGCTGATACACGGACGGAAGCGCAGCGTATCGCCTTGCGGAAGCTACTCACAGACCTGCACCGGAGATATCCCCAGGCACTGATTGTGGGGCATCGGGATCTGAATCTGCACAAGGCCTGTCCCTGCTTTGACGCAGTGAGTGAGTACCGGGACTTGTAAATGAAGAATGATGAATTTATCTGTTTGTGTACTTTTCTTTTTGCCTTGACGCAAAAAGAAAAGCTACCAAAAGAAAAAAGTCAAGCGCTGAACCTCCGGGACTACTCCGAGGTTGTTTTTGCTAAACGGCACAAAACTCGCTTCGCTCAGACAGAGTGCCGTTCTTCACGCAAAAACAACCTCTGCGCTTAACGTCCCTCCGCTTAGGCGCGGGCTGCGCGGTGTTGGCAGCCATTTATGGTTGTCTATTGTCTATTAATTCCGGCCTCACTGCAGGGGCGTAAAACGGAGGATAGCTTTCAGCCGTTAAAAAGGGCAAGCCTGTCTGAGCGAAGCGAGTTTTTGCCCTTTAGGCTGAAAGATGTCCGCAGTAGCCCCGGAAGTGCAGACGGGGTCCTTTCTTTTTGGTAGCTTTTTCTTTCGGACAAGCGAAAGAAAAAGTACATAAATTCTTATTTGCCGATGCATTCAGCAGCATTTCCAGCTGGGGGTATTGGTGGAGGTCCGTTCCCGCATAGTCGTACATGCGTTGCTTCAGCAGCCAGGCGGCTTTGCGGGCAACGGATTTGCCATAAAAGCCGGTGGGGGAAAGCAGGTTGAGCTGGAACTTTACCTGCAAGGTTTTCAGACGCCGGTAATCTTC
Source organism: uncultured Bacteroides sp. (assembly GCA_944322275.1). Lineage (GTDB taxonomy): Bacteria > Bacteroidota > Bacteroidia > Bacteroidales > Bacteroidaceae > Bacteroides. The sequence goes on from CALUOV010000011.1 coordinate 2,646, forward strand.
TTCATTCATGTACAGATAGCGTTCGGGATGCGCCAATACGGGGTAATAGCCTTTGGACTTTATCCGCATCAGGATGTCCTGCAGCCCCATAGGGGGATTGAAGTAGGAGGTCTCTACCAGCAGGTGTTTCCCGTCAGTGCCGAGAGGCAGCAGGTCGTTCCGCTCCAGACGTTCTTCAAACAGACTGTCCAGCATGTTTTCGGCAGCCAGATGCAGTCCGACCTTTCCCTGATAGGAGGCCTGCAGTTCGGCAAAACGTTCGCGCAGGCGGGCGGTGGTATTCGGCACATCTTCCATGATATGGGGCGTGAGCCAGACGTCCTTTATGCCCAGCCTTTCGTATTCCGCCAATATCCGCAGGGCTTCTTCCATTGTCCGCACTCCATCGTCCACTCCGGGCAGGATATGGCTGTGCCAGTCGGTGAAGTCACGGAAGAATCCGCTTTCCTCCCAAGTCTGTCTTTTGCGAAAGGGCCACATGTCTCTCGTTACTTGCTGCTGTAATAGTCTTTGCTTCCGTAACCGTAGTGGTAGCCGTACTTATAGCCGTAGCGATAACCGTAGCGGCTGCCTCCGCCGTCCGTACCGTTCAGGATGACGGCCATGTTCTTGTAGCGCTTTTCATCGTAGGCGCGTTGCAGTTCGGGCAACATGTCGCGCTCCAGCAAGCCGGCACGGACTACAAAGAGTGTGCGGTCTGCCTGCTTCTCGATAATCTGGGTATCGGCTACAATGTCAATCGGCGGACAGTCGATGAAGATGCAGTCGTATTCATTGCGCATCCTTTCTATCAGTTCGCCAAAGCGGGGCTCGGCCAGCAATTCGGTCGGATTGGGCGGAAGAGTGCCGACAGGCAGGATGTACAGGTTGGCATAATCCGGCACTTCCACGGCAAGCTGCGAAGGATCGTTTTCCTGTTTTCCCAGGTAATTGCTCAGCCCCTTGTGCGGTGAGCCTACGTAACGGGACAAGGACGCACGGCGCAAGTCGCCGTCAATGACCAGGACCCGTTTGCCTTTCAAGGCAAGACTGGCGGCGGTGTTGATGGCAAGGAAGGTCTTTCCGCTGCCCGGATTGAACGAAGTAAAGAGGATGACATTGGTCTTTCCCGTCTGTCCGGCATCGAGCATGAACTCCAGGTTGGTGCGCAATACCCGGAAGGCTTCGTTGATGATGTTGCGGCTGCCGTGCCGGATGACAATGGACTGGGAGGCTTCAGCGGATGGACGGGCCTTTTTCTTATGGAACGCCATCGGTATCTCGCCGGCGAAGGGCAAGGAAAGCGCTTCCAGGTCCTTGCGTCCACGCAGCCTGGTATTCAGACTCTCGCGGAGGAAGATGATGCTGACCGGGATGCACAGACCCAACACGAAGGCCACCATCAGATATTTCTTCTTCACCGGCGCGGTAGGAGCCATGTCACCGGTAGGCGGCATGATGATGCGGGTATTGTAGGCGGTGAAAGCTTGGGAAAGCTCGTTCTCCTCACGTTTTTGCAACAGGAAGAGGTACAGCGCCTCTTTCACTTTCTGCTGGCGTTCTACCGACAGGAGGTATTTGCCCTGCGTCGGGTTGGCGGCGATGCGTGCCGTGGTCTGCTGTTCGCTCTGCCGCAACGTGTGCAGCTGGGTGTTGAGGGTGACAATGTGGTTGTCGATAGAGGAGATGATGGCACGGCGCATGTTCTGCAAAGACTGGTCCATGTCCACCACCAGGGGATTCTTCTCGCTACTGTTGGCCACCAGGTCGTTGCGGCGCAGCTGGGCTGTGTTGTACGTGGCAATCTGCTGCTCGATGCCCGGACTCTCGATGCCGGAGTTGGCCGGGAGCAACTGGTTCCGGCTGGTAGCGTTGGTGAGGTAATTGCGGATGTAGCGTGCCATGGACAGCTGGGTATTCAGGGCCAGGATCCGTGCGTTGGTCTCGCTGCTCTGCGACATGTACAGGCTGGCGGCGGCTTGCACGTCGGGCAACAGATTCTCGCTCTTGTACGAGGAGATGTTTTCGTCCACGTGTCCCAGTTCCTGCTCGATGACGTTCAGACGTTCGTTGATGAACATGGAGGTGCTGACGGCTATCTGGTTCTTGTCTTTCACCCAGTTCTCGTTGTAGACCGCTATCACGGTGTTGAGCACGTCTTCGGCCCGCTGGATGCAGACATCCTGAAACGAGAGATTGACCACGGTGGACTTTTCGTCATTCAGTTCTACCGACAGCCGGGAAGCATAAGCTTGGGCGGTGGCCTGCAGACCGGAACGGGAGACGTACACGTCTTTTCCGAAAGAGGCGGTGTCGGCAGTAGCCGGACTGATCACCAACCGTCCGATGGGGGTCGCCACCGTATCGAACGGCAAGGCGTCGACGGACTGCTCTGATTCCTCCTTGCCCCGGACAAAGTCCGTAAGCTGCATGCCCTGGCCGTCCGGGCGGGGACGGATGGTGAAAGAGGCCGCCTCGTTGTCCGCCATATCCAGGAACTCGACGGTGTAAGGGCGCGAACTGCCATAGAGCACTTCCCGATAGAAACCACCATCGGCAGTGTAGTTCACGTCCAGGTGCAGCCGCTTCACCACATCGTACATGACGGACGGGGACTGGATGGCCTGCATCTCGTTGTTGACGTTCGTGCTGGTCTGGAAGATGTCCATATTGCCTAATACGCCGGCCGCATCCGTTAGCGAGTTCCCCTTGCTGTCTTCCTTTATTAATAAGGAGGCCGAACGGGTATAGACGGGTGGGGTGGTCAGCAGGTAGAGCACGGTGGCTCCCACGACTACGACCAGAGACACAACAAACCAATACCACTTGGCCAGGCAGAGATAGAGCAAATCCTTCACATTGATGCCGCTTCCGCCTGATTCCTGCAAGTCTTCCATAAACAGTTCCGCTTCTTTATCGTTATATCTGACCATATTATATTTATTCTAAAGGGATTAATTAAAGATAAGGATGGCTACCGAAGTCAGCAGGGAAGCCAGTGAAATCCAGAAAGAGGTAGAGCGTACGTTGTTGCCGTTCACCGTGGACTGACGGGCTTTCACCTCGTTGGGCTCTACATAGACCACATCGTTCTGCTGCAGGTAGTAAGCGGGAGAAGTGTAGAGGTGGTTCCCGGAGGTCAGGTTGACGCCGTAGACCCGCTGCACGTCTCCTTCCTGACGCAGCACCATGACTTTGTAGCGGTTGCCGTAGATAGTCAGGTCGCCGGCCATACTCAGGGCATCCAGAAGGGTGATCCGGTCGCGGTCGATGCTGAAACGTCCCGGATGATTGACTTCACCCAATACGGAGATGCAGAGGTTGGAGAACTCTACGGTCACCACCGGATCTTTCACCAGATTCTCGGTAATCAGACGGTTCTTGATGGTCTCCGCAATCTCTTCCCGCTTCATGCCGGCCACTTTGATTTTACCCAGTACGGGGAAATCGATTTCCCCGTCGGCATTCACCGTATAGACCGAGACACCTTGGCTGGTTCCGACCGTAACATTTCCGGTACTTAGCGATTGCCCTAATTGTCTGGATACATAAGGCAAGTTGAACAAATCGGTCAGCTGCGGGTCCCGGCTGTTGACAATGATGGAGATCTTGTCCTCCGGACGTACGGTAATGGTTTTCACTTCGGGTAAACGAATCTCGGTTTCTCCGGGCTTTAAGTCCTGGAAATAGACCACTTCCTTGGATGAACCGCAGGAACTCAACAGCGTCACACCGAGGCAAAGGGTCAGTAGCAAATAAAACGGTTTATATTTTCTCATACATTCAACTATTTTTCTTTGATGATTTGGATGTATTCCGGCTGCACTTCAACGGAAGCCGCCAAAAGTGCGGGAAGCTCAATGAGCAGCCGCTTCACCTTGGAACCACGCACCGTGAGCAGGTAGCCTTCGTATCCGTCCAGCTGTCCGCCAATGAGGCGTATCTTACGGTTCAGCATCTCCGGGGTGATTTCGTCAGGACGATAATATTGGGGACGCTCCACCGAAGCCACGGCACGGATGAAGCGGTCCATATCCGCATCCCGTACCACCATCGGCGTATGTTGCGCACCTAGGACATAACGGTATTGCAGCGTGGGAATATCTTCCACAAGGGGGTCCAGCCTTTCGCGGGTCTCCTTGATGAAAAGCAGGTCCTGCATAAAGGGCACTTCCCGGTTTTCCCGTCTGCCCTGCACACGGACCAACTGATGTATTATGGGGGTGAAATATTCGAAACCCCGTTCCTGACACATCTTATAAGCCGGTAGCTTGGCGTTGCGGCGTTTGAGATCGCGCATCACAAACCATTGCTTCGCATCTTCTGTCCGATGCCGGCTTTCCCTGTTTCCCGGATTTTTCTCATCATCCATAGGACTGTTTCAATCGGTCTTTTAGCGTTAAGGGTAATTCTCTGATTCCTGCAAATGCTTCTTATTCGTTGAAACACAAGCAGTTATGTATGTTGTTCCGTAAAGTTCGGGAATTTCATTCCCTGTCTTATTCATTGCTGCCATTCAAGGCGTTTGTTTTGTTTACGCCCGGCTTTCAAAGGGTGCAATATGCCTTTGAAGCCGCTACATCTCTTCAGGAGAGATGTACAATGCGGGTGCAAAGGTATAAAAATTTTTGATACGACAGTGATAATGAGCAAAAAACATTTGCTTATCATTTTTTTTGCATTTATAAGAATTGGCTTTTTGCGAACCGCCAGCGGACAGGAAGTATTACAGAAAGCTCTATCTCCTTATTTTTTAACTACTTACCATACAAGGGAAAGCCGCGTACATCTCTCCTGAAGAGATGTACGCGGCTTGTAAGGCAGAGAAATGGAGGGGGAGGATTTCAATTTATTTTGTGAGTGAGAAGACATGCATACCTTCTTCCCAACGGTAGGTCAGCTGAAGCGAATAGTTGGACGCGATGGCGTAGCTGATGGCCAGTCCCAAGCCTGTAGACTCCTTCTTGCGGTCTACGCTATGAGCAAACCGATGGAACAGTTTCTGTTCGTCCAGCGGAGTATCGCCGCTATTGCCGATGACGAGCGATGCGGGTGTGGTCTTTATGACCAGGCGTCCGCCGTCCGTGTTGTGCAGCAGGGCGTTCTTTACCAGGTTGGTGATGAGGATATGTACCAGCGAAGCGTTGGCGTGGAGTACAAAAGGCTTTTCTTCCCGGCTCCGGTGCAGGTCTATCTCCTTGTGTTCATAAATGTCCATCAAGTCGGGCAGCAGTTCGTCCAGAATCTCATCCACCGATACATCTTCCGCTTCCGTATATTGCCTGTTTTCTATGCGGGAGAGCAGCAACAGCGCCTTGTTGAGCTTCACGGCACGTCCCAAAGTGGAGTAGATGGCATCCAACTCCTGCAACTGCTCTTCGGACAGCGTCTCGTTTTCAGCCATCAGTTCCAGCTTGCCCCGGGCAATGGCCAGGGGAGTCTGTAACTCGTGCGAAGCGTTTTCGATGAACTGCTTCTGCTCTTCATACGCTTTCCGGCTGCGCAGGGCCATGTGGTAAGCCACTTCGCCCAACACACGGAATTCGCGGATTTCGGTCGTATGGTTGAGCGGCGGAACTTCCTGTCCGGGATGCAATTGCTGGAGCCACTCCACCAGGTGGTTCAAGGGCTTGAATATCTTTTGCAGAATGAGCCGGATGCCTGCGCTTGTGCAGCAAAGGAACAACGCAAACAGAACCGCCAGATACCAGAACATGGCGTTCACCATGTCGTCACGCTCCAAGGTGGAAATCATCAGCTCCAACTCGTAGAATTGTCCTCCGGGCATGCGGAAAGCCGTGCGATACACACGGACAGGCTCATTCTCGTCCTCGCTCTCCACGTAGACGTGTGAGTCGTAAAACATGTCGCGATAGTTTTCCCCTTCTTTCACCGAAAGGGGGTGGAAATAGTAGAAAGACATCAGATTGCCTTCCGTCTCCAGCACGCTGGGATCGTAGAGGGCATTGTTGATGATGATTTGCGCATAATTCTCCAACGCATCGTCCGTCTCGTCCATGACCTCATAGATAATGGTGTAATAGAACAATACCCCCCATACGGCTATCAATCCCAATAGCCACAGGGAGAGCTTGCGATAGGTGTAATGCAACAGTTTCATCGGCGAAGGATCCAATTTTCTTTTAAACGTCAATCTCCGAAAGCTTGTAGCCAAATCCGTACACGGCTTTCACTTCCACGGTAGCACCGGCCAGCTTCAGTTTCTTACGCAGGTTCTTCACTTGCGAATAAATGAAATCCAGGGAGTCGGCCTGGTCGATGTTGTCGCCCCATACGGATTCCGCCAGACTCATCTTATTAATGACCCGGTTGGGATTGACCACAAAATAATACAGCAGGTCGAACTCTTTCCGGTTCAGTTGCAAGGCCTGTCCGTCGACTTCGGCTTGCCTTTTGTCCGGATAGAGAGTCAGATTGCCCAGTTTCACGCTGATGTCGCCGTTGTTTTGCCTGCGGCGGATGAGCGACTTTATCCGCGCGTTCAGTTCGGCCAGATGGAAAGGTTTGGTCAGGTAGTCGTCAGCTCCCAGCTCAAGTCCGTCCACCTTGTCGTCGAGTGAGTCCTTGGCCGAGATAATGAGCACACTGTCACTGCGGCGGAGGCGCTTCAGCTCGCGCAAGAGGTCGAGGCCGCTTCCTCCGGGCAGCATAATGTCCAGCAGGATGCAGTCGTAGTCGTAATCATTGATCTTATCCAGTGCCGAATAAAAATCGGCGGCACTCTCTACGATAAACTTTTCTTTCTGGAGCGATGCACAAATGGTCTCGCGCAAATCCCGCTCATCTTCTACTACTAATATTTTCATGGTGGCAAAGTTAGGATACAATGCTGGAAAAATTCTGTAATGTGAGGGCAAAGAAAAGAAAAAAAATGCAATCGGACAAGGAGAAATACGTATCTTTGGGGACTAAAATCCAAATCTGCGTATGCTACTGAAACTTTATGACAAGAACAACAATCCGGACGACCTGCAGCGGGTCATCGACACATTGAATGACGGAGGCATCCTCATCTATCCTACCGATACCATGTATGCCATCGGTTGTCATGGCCTGAAGGAACGGGCCATCGAGCGCATCTGCCAACTGAAGCACCTCGACCCGAAGAAGAACAACCTTTCCATCATCTGCTACAACCTGAGCAGCATCAGCGAGTATGCCAAGGTGGACAACTATACGTTCAAGCTGATGAAGCGTAACCTGCCGGGGCCTTTTACGTTCATCCTGAACGGTACGACACGGCTGCCCAAGATCTTCCGCAACCGCAAGGAAGTGGGAATCCGCATGCCGGACCATCCCATCATTCAGGAAATAGCCCGCCTGCTTGACGCTCCGATCCTGACCACAACCCTGCCGCACGAAGAACAGGAGGACATGGAATACTGCACCGATCCTGAACTGATAGACGAGAAGTTCGGTGACAGGGTAGACCTGGTGATAGATGGCGGCATTGGCGGCATTGAAGGCTCTACCGTAGTGGACTGTACGAAGGGAGAGCCGGAGATTGTCCGTCAGGGAGCCGGATGGCTGGACGAAGGGTAGGGAAGGATTATCCTTTCAGTACCCTGTACACTTGTTCCCACCGGTCGCTAAAGGCTTGCATGGAGGGAAACAGCAGGTTGGCGCCCGCATCCAGCAGAACCTGTCCGTCCAGGGGACCTGTGTTGACCGCTACGGTGAAGATGCCTGCAGCCACTCCCGCCTGTACGCCAATGGGAGCATTCTCTACCACGAGAGCTTCCCGGGCCGTCACACCCGCTTTGGCCAGTCCCATGAGATAAGGTTCGGGGTTAGGCTTGCCGTATTTCACATCGAAGGCAGTGACCATGTGCGCCCGGTCGAACGTATCGGGATAGCTGTGCGCCAGACGATCCAGCAACGTGGTCTGTCCGGAGCCGGTGACAAGCACAGGAATCAGTCCGCACTCTTTCACTTTCTGTATCAGTTCAGGAGCTCCTTTCATCCGTTCCGGTTCAGGGTGGCGGGCAAACTCCGCACTTTTTTCCGCATAGATTTGTTTCACCAGTTCGGGGTCAGCGTCCCGTCCGTATTGACGGCGGTAGACAATGTTGATGGTGGCGGCTCCCGTGCGCCCTTCGTGCAGGAAGGCTTCTTCGCGGCTCAGATGGAGGCCGTGGCGTTCCATGACCGTATGCCATGCGTCGGCATGGTAGGGCATGGAGTTGAACAGCACTCCGTCCATGTCAAACAACACCGCTCTCAGACGGACATCCGGATGGTGACTTTGGCTGAGGTAGCGCGCTACGGCTTCTTCAAACAATATTTCTTGCATACTCTTTGATGATCTCTCTTAAAAAATCCGGATGCAAAGGTAGCAAAAAATCCCTATCGGCTGCCCAAATAGAGGAAGAACATGCCGATAAGAACCAACACAAGGTCTACCGCCTTGCTTCGCAGATTCTTCTCGTGGAAGAACAGGGCACCGAAAAGGAAGGATACGACTACGCTGCCCCGACGTACCATGGAGACGATGGATATCATGGAGTCCTCGTAGCTCAGCGCGTAGAAGTAGGCGAAGTCCGCCGCAGACAGGAACAGGGAAATGCAGACAATGGTCCACTGCCAACGGAAAGGGGTGCTTGTCTTGCGCCGCGGATACCATAAAAGCAACAGAATGGGGCACATGATGAATACCTGGTAGAGGTTGTACCAAGACTGTACCAGCATGGGGTTGAGAAAGGTCATCAGGTATTTGTCGTATAAACCGCTGACGGCACCCGTCACTGCCGCCATGACGATGAAAAAGATCCATTTGTTATGTTTGAAGTCAATGCCTTCCTTCCGTCCCGAACGGCTGAGCATGAAGAACGAGAGGATGGCCAGCAATACACCTGTCCATTGGTACAGGTTCAGCCTTTCGCCGAAGAACAGCAAGGCACCCAGCAGCACCATGACCGGACGGGTGGCGTTGATGGGGCCCACGATGGTAAGCGGCAGATGCTTCATGCCGAAGTAGCCGAATATCCATGAGGAAAGGACGATAAAGGACTTGAGCAGGATGTACTTATGGGCTTCCCATCCCGCTACGGGCAGGGTGAAAGGCGTGCCCTGCAGTACCTCGGGTGCCAGGAAGGAAAGCAGGATAAAAGGAACAAAAACCAGGCTGGAAAACACTGTGTTGAGAAATAGCACCGGCAACACGGCATTGTCGCGCAAAGATTCTTTCTTGAACGCATCATAGAAGCCCAGCAACACGGCTGAGAGAAATGCAAGCAGTAACCACATAGTTTTTATCTGTTAAATGAAGAATGAAGAATTAAGAATGAAGATTTTACCGTACGGCATAATAGTGTACACGGACAGCGCAGACTGATTCTTCATTCTTCATTAAAGCGCGCTCAGCGCGCTAAATTATATATCAAACAAATCTTCCGGATACGTAATGTCCTCCAGAAACAAGGCACAACCCGGCACGGACGTACCGGCCAGGCATCGGTCCTTCCGCTCTATCACCTGGCGAAAGCCTTCCACACTGAGTTTGCCCCGTCCTACTTCGAGCAACGTACCCACTACCGCCCGTACCATGTTGCGCAAGAAACGGTCGGCCTGAATGGTGAAGACCCAGGTGGCCTTGTCCAGCCGGTCCCAATGAGCCTGCATGATGCGGCAGTTGTTTGTTTTCACGTCCGTATGCAGCTTGCTGAAGCTGGTAAAGTCCGTGTAATCAAAAAGAGTCCGTGCCGCTTCGTTCATCCGGTCAAAGTCGGGCTCCGAATAAAGCCGGCACCGGTAATGACGCCCGAAAGGCATTTTGGCCGTAGTGATATAATATCGGTACGTGCGTGAAGTGGCATCAAACCGCGCATGCGCCTTTTCCTTGACTGCCCGTAAGCGATAGACGGCAATGTCCGGAGGAAGGATCCGATTCAGCTTGTCGGTCATAAACACTTCATTCAAAGCCTGCGGACTGTCAAAATGCGCCACCATCAGACGGGCATGCACTCCGGCATCCGTCCGTCCGGCTCCCACCACTTCGATGGGCTGGCGTAATAAGGTGGAGAGCGCCTTTGCCAGACACTCCTGCACGCTGATTCCGTTGGGCTGCACTTGCCAGCCGTGGTAAGACGTGCCGTCATAAGCCAGATAAATGAAATATCGTTGCACTTTTTACGGATTTGCGGCGCAAAGGTACGTATAATCCATGTATTTCGGGGCATAATATCTGTAATTTCTCTACACGGATACGCTAAAAACTGCGTATCTTTGCCGACGCAAAAAGTGAAACGATGTTCAAGGCAGGAAATAAAAACGACTTGTTGCTGCTCATCCGAAGCGGTGCTCCCATGACTCTCCGTCAACAACTCTACCTGACGGTGCAACTGAGTATTCCTTCCATTCTGGCCCAATTGTCGTCCATCGCCATGCAGTATATTGACGCTTCGATGGTGGGCAGTCTGGGAGCCAGTGCCTCGGCATCCATCGGACTGGTGTCTACGACCACATGGCTGTTCATGGGCTTGTGTTCCTCCGTTTCCACGGGTTTTGCCGTGCAGGTAGCCCATTTGCTGGGAGCGAAAGACATCGCCGGTGCGCGTGCCGTGTTGCGTCAGGCATTGGTGGTGGCGTTTGCCTTCAGTGTGGTACTGGCCAGTATCGGTGCCGGCATCAGTGGAGCGTTGCCCCATTGGCTGGGCGGTAATGCTGACATTACAGGCGATGCCTCCGTTTACTTCCTCATCTTCGTCCTTTCCATGCCCGTCTTCCAACTCAATGTATTGGCCAGTGCCATGCTTCGCAGCAGTGGCAACATGACCACGCCGAGCTCGCTGAACATACTCATGTGTATATTGGACGTTGTCTTCAACTATTTCCTGATATTCCCCACCCGCGAGATTCATCTGATGGGCACGACGCTTACCATGCCCGGGGGAGGATTAGGCGTGACGGGTGCCGCACTGGGTACCGCATTGGCCATGATATGCACCGCTTCGCTGATGCTTTACTCGTTGTGTGTGCGTTCGCCCGAATTGAGCCTGTCGCACCGGGGTGAACGCTTCCGGCTCACTTCCTCGTGCTTGCGAAACGCCTTGCGCATCGGCCTGCCCATGGGATGTGAGCGGGTCATGATGTGTGGCGCACAAATCATGACGACCGTTATTGTCGCTCCGCTTGGTACGATAGCCATTGCAGCCAATGCTTTCGGCATTACGGCGGAGAGTCTTTGCTACATGCCCGGTTATGGCGTGGCCGATGCGGCAACAACCCTTGTGGGCCAAAGTCTGGGAGCAGGACGCCGTGACTTGACGCGACGCTTTTCACGTATCACGGTGTTTATGGGTATCGGTGTCATGACGGTGATGGGTATTGCCATGTATATGGCCGCTCCGTGGATGATCGGCATCATGACGCCCGATGCCGATGTGCTGGACCTTGCCGTGCGCGCCTTGCGCATCGAGGCCTTTGCTGAGCCTATGTTTGCCGCAGCCATCGTGTGCTATGGTGTGTTTGTCGGTGCGGGCGATACATTGAAACCCGCACTGATGAATCTGGCCAGCATGTGGGGTGTCCGCCTGACATTGGCCGCTTTGCTGGCACCCGGTATGGGGCTCTTGGGCGTGTGGCTGGCGATGTGCATTGAACTGTGCTTCCGGGGCGTCCTCTTCCTTCTTCGTCTCTACAAGGGAAACTGGATGAAGCGGCTCTGAACGGATTTATATTGAACCATCTAATTTGAACGAAGATATGAAATACAATTTTGATGAAATCATTCCCCGCCGGGGTACAAACTCTGAAAAGTGGGACGGCACAGCCGAAGAGGGCGTTTTGCCTCTTTGGGTAGCGGATATGGATTTCCGTGTGGCACAACCGATTCTGGATGCCTTGCAACGCCGGGTGTCGCATGGCATATTTGGATATACGCATGTGCCGGACGCTTATTATGAGGCTGTCGCCCATTGGTTTTCACGCAGGCATCATTGGCAGACAGACCGGAAGTGGATGCTCTACACTTCGGGCGTGGTGCCTGCCATTGCGGCTATTCTGAAAGCCATGACACTGCCCGGAGAGAAGGTCTTGATACAGACACCGGTGTACAATTGCTTTTTCTCCTGCATCCGTAATTGTGGATGTCAGGCGTTGGAGAATCCGTTGGTCTATGAAGACGGCACCTATCACATTGATTTTGAAGATCTGGAGCGTAAAGCCGCTGACCCGTTGGCACGGGTGATGATCTTGTGCAATCCTCACAACCCGGCCGGCCGTGTATGGACGCGGGAGGAACTGCAACGGATAGGGGACATCTGCCTGAAGCATCAGGTGTTCGTGATAGCCGATGAGATTCATTGTGAGTTGGTAATGCCGGGCTATGAATACACTCCGTTCGCTTCGATAAGCGAGGATTTCCTCCATCACTCCGCCACGTGTAATTCGCCGACCAAGTCGTTCAATATAGCGGGCTTGCAGATAGCCAATATCGTTGTGGAGGATGCCAAAACACGCGAACACATCAACCGTGCCATCAATCTCAATGAGACGTGTGATGTCAATCCCTTGGGTGTGGAGGCATTGATAGCCGCTTATAACGAAGGCGAAGAGTGGCTGACCCAATTATTGGATTATCTGCACGGAAATTACGAATGCATGCGCCGCTTTGGCGAGGAGTATTTGCCTGAATTTCCGCTTACGAAACTGGAAGGCACTTACCTGGTGTGGATGAATTGCAAAGCGCTGGGCCAGCCGTCCGAAGCGTTGGAGGAGAACCTGATTAAAGAAGCCAAACTTTGGCTGAACGCCGGAGCCATGTATGGGACAGAAGGCGAAGGCTTTATGCGATGGAATATAGCGTGTCCTCGGGCACTGCTCCTGCAGGGGCTGGAGCGCTTCAAAGCGTATGTAGCCCGCCGCTAACCGGGACATCAGTGATAGAGAAGGACGCAGAGGCTTACCGGGTGAAGCATTCTGCGTCCTTATTCTTTGTATTCTTTTAAGTTAAAAGGTGTGCGCTTTTTAAACTTTAATCGTTAACTTTGTTCTAAATGGAAAAAGTAACATGCTTATGAGACGAGTAAAACTATTTATCAGTGTATGCCTGATGGGCATACTTGCCTGGTGGGGCACGGGGGCGCAAGCCCAGTCCTACGACAGACTATGGAAACAAGCCGAAGAGGCACAGGAAAAGAGCCGGCCTAAGACGGTGATCGAGTTGACCGACCAGATTTACCAAAAGGCCTTGGCGGAGAAAAACTCCGGCCAGCTATTGAAAGCTTACCTCTGCCGGGAAAACTTCAAGCAACAGCTTACACCGGACAGCTTATACTACACCATATTATATATAGCACATTGGGCCGACAACGCTACGGACCAGGCGGAAAAAGCCATCCTGCATTCACTCCTGGCCCGTGAATATGCGGATTATTGGCGTGAAAACTATCGGGCAGTGACCGAACGGACAGACCTGGCCGTGGATGAACCTTCGGCAGACATCCGTACGTGGACATCCCGCCAGTTTGTAGAGCAAGTGGATAAGCATAGTGCCGCCTCGCTGGCAGACGCCAGGCGATTGCTGGAGGTGCAGACGTCTGCCTATCAGCCTTTCATCGAACAGGAAGAGGCGAGCGCCTATTACGGACACGACTTGTATCATTTGCTGGCCCGTCGTGCCATTGATGTTTATCAGGATATGACAGGAGCCGGTGCCGACTCGCTTCTGCAGAGCCGTGTGGACGGACTTTACCGGCAAATGCTGGAAACCTATACGTCCCGACCGGATGAGGAAGACGCCGTGGTGCTGACTACCCTTGATTATTGGCAATGGAAAGCGGGGAGCTATCTGAATCAGGCCCGTTACTATTCCCTTTACACCCGCGACCTGAAGACGGAGAAAGCTTATCTGGATACGCTGGATGAACTGATGAAGAAGTATGCCGACCGTCCGGTGGTGATAGAAGCCTACATCCGCAAGGCGGAGTGGATGAGTCATGGAGGCGAAGGCCGGAGCATTGCCCAGGCTATCCGGTTGTGTGACGAAGGCATCCGGCTTTTTCCCAAATACAACCGTGTCGGTGAGTTGAAACGCATCCGTGCTGAATTGCTCCGTCCGCAGATCAGTCTGCGTAACGAGGGCGTCTGCTATCCCGGTGATACACTTCGTCTAGAGGTAAATTACCGGACACTGGACACGCCTGTCACACTGAACGTCTATGCCACCAATCTGAAGACATATCCCGATTCGTATGACTGCAACAACAACGCCGACTTCCGCAAGTGTGCGCCGAAGCGTGTCTATACCGCCAAGCATACCTTTACGCCTCTGCCCGGTGCCGGCAAACTGCCTGCCGATGTGCCCTATCTGCCCAGCGACACGATTCTCAGTTTGCCTATGCCTGTCTCCCCGGGTGTGTATATTGTAGAAGCTGTGCCACAAGCCAAGAACGGGCGTACGGTGCGTCGTTTCCTTTCCTTGTCTCGTTTGAGAGTCATGACACTCGATTTGGGCGGAGGCTCCATGGAGGTCATCACTTTGGACAATAAGAGCGGGCATCCTGTCAACGGGGTGACGGTTGATTTTTACTCCAACGCAGATAGCCTGTTGAAATCTGTCACCACCGGAGCGGACGGCAAAGCCATTGTGCCCTGGCAGCAGAAAAGCTACGTGACCCGTTACGTGGCGCACAAAGACAATGACGCAGCCATGAAGCCTCAGCGTGTTTACTTGCGGCAAGCCACCAACGTCACTCCTTCCGTCAGTTACAACCTTTCTTTGCTGACCGACCGTGCCATCTACCGTCCGGGTCAGACCGTTTACGTGAAAGGAGTGGCCTATAGCCAGGCGGAAGACAGTGCACAGGTGATGGCGCAAGGAACATCCTTTGAACTGGAGTTGCTCGACGCCAACCGCAAACAGATAGCCACTCGCAAGGTGACAACCAATGACTTCGGTTCGTTCACCGCCGATTTCGCCTTGCCTACGGCTTGCCTCAACGGGCATTTCCAGATTCGTGCCCAAGGCAGGGCCAACGCTCACGTTCTCTTCCGGGTAGAAGAATACAAGCGGCCCACTTTCGAAATTACGTTCCAACCTGTCAGCGTGCCCTATTGCCTGGGTGAGACCGTCACCCTACAAGGACAAGTGAAGGCGTTCAGCGGAGCTACGGTGCAGGACATGCCGCTGGCTTATAAAGTGGTTCGCCAGAACCCGATGAGCTTCTATCGGAGCTACCGCGAAACCTCTTTCATGGCCGACACAGTGCGGCTGGATGCCGAAGGGCGCTTCTCCATAGATGTGAAGCTGGATGCACCGGCTATGGGTAAGCCCGGCATCTATGATCCGCTGCAAGCCTATACCTATATATATAATATAGAAGCTGCCGTGACCGATGAAGCAGGCGAGACGCAATCGGCTGCTTACAATCTTCCGGCAAGAAAAGAAGCTTTCAGTCTTGAAGCTTTCTTCCCCACGCAGGTGTGCAAGGAAGATACGGGCACATGGGTGGTGCGAGCCTACAATGCGCAAAACATAGCCCAAGCCTTAGAAGTGCGTTGGCGCGTTCTTCGCGAAACAAAAGATAATGGCTCCGAGCAAGGCACGCCTTTACTGAGCGGCACTTGCCGGACGGATTCGCTTCAACCTTATTCTTTGTGGAAGTCCTTGCCTTCGGGAAATTACAGGCTGCTTCTGTCTGCCACGGACTCCTTGGGACATCAGGTAAGCACGGAGCGGACCTTCACCCTCTTCTCAAAATACGATACATGCCCCCCCGGCCATGCGCCTTTGTTTTATCATGAAGAACGTACGGAAGTGGCCGAGGGCGAAACCGCCTCTTTCTACATCGGCACTTCGCTGAAGGACGCTTACATGCAAGTAAATGTCTTTACGGATGGCAAGCGGATAGAGAGCCGTGCGTTGCAACTTTCTGACACGTTGATGCATGTGGAGATGCCTTATCTGCCTGCGTATGGCGAGAGCGTATCGATAATGTTCAACCTTTTGCGTGAAGGACAACTCTATAGCCAGACTGTCATTTTGAAGAAAAAACAGCCGGACACGCGTCTGGACATGAAGTGGCAAGTCTTCCGCGACCGGCTGCGTCCGGGACAGGAAGAAGAATGGCGGTTGGTGGTAAGCAATCCCCAGGGAATGCCTGCCGCGGCCGAAGTCTTGGCCTTGATGTATGACGCTTCGCTGGACAAACTCTATCGCAACCATCCGCAATGGGGCGTATTCTTCCCAAGAGCATTGGATTGGCGTGGCATGAACATCAGCAATCCGGAGAATCTGTATCTGTCGCCTTATTATACAATACCCGACTGGCAGGTGCCGGGGCTTAGCTTCGACCATTTCTGTTCGCCCTATCCAAACGGAATGGCATCAATTTCGATTGTAGAGAATGCGGTGATGATACGTGGATATGCTTCCTCTCGTAGCTCCACCGTGACGGGAGGTGTGATGATGAAGGCACAGGCTTCCGTAGCACAAGACGCCGTTGCCTCTACGGAAGAATCAGGCCTGGCGGTAGAAGCCGCTTACGCACCCTCCGCGGCAGATCGTGTTCTGTCAGAAGAAAAAGTGGTGGAGTCGAAGTCCGTTCTTCAGCCGATGGAAGACCTGCGGACCAACTTTGCCGAAACGGCCTTCTTCTATCCCCACCTGCGCACCAACGAACAAGGAGAGCTGGTTATTGCCTTCACTATGCCGCAGAGCCTGACCCGTTGGAACTTCCGCAGCTATGCCCATACGAAAGACATGCACACGGGTACGCTGGAAGCATCCGTTGTGACTGCCAAGGAATTTATGTTACGCCCCAATCTGCCCCGCTTCCTGCGGGTGGGTGACCATACCTCCATTGCCGCTACTGTCAGCAACCTGACCAACGGGAAAGTGAAAGGCACCGTAGTGCTGCAACTCTTCGACCCCGAGACGGAGAAAGTCCTCAAGACCCGCAAGCAGAAGTTTGAGACGGAAGCCGGACGAAACGCCGCTGTCAGCTTCGACTTCGAAGTGGACGACCGTTATGAACTGTTGGGCGTACGCCTGACAGCGGACGGTGGCTCCTTCAGCGATGGCGAGCAACACCTGTTGCCTGTGCTGAGCAACAAAGAGCAAGTGACGGAAGCCTTGACCTTCGACCTGAAAGGTCCTGACGAACGCACGTTGAGGCTCGATACGTTGTTCAATCACGACAGCCCCTCCGCCACCAACCGGAGGCTGACTGTGGAAGTGACCGGTAATCCCGCCTGGCTGGCCGTGCAGGCGCTGCCCGCATTGACCCAACCCGATAATGAGAATGCCGTATCCTGGGCGACGGCTTACTATGCCAACGCCTTGGCCATGGCCATCGCTCAGTCACAGCCCCGCATCAAGACGGTGCTCGATGCCTGGCAAGCCTCCGGCGCTTCGACCGAAACTTTCCGCAGCCGTCTCGAACAAAATCAGGAGCTGAAAAACATGCTGCTGAATGAAACGCCCTGGCTGGCCGAAGCCACGAATGAAACCGAACGCATGCAATGCCTTGTCCAGTTGTTCGATACCAACCGCCAACGCAACCTGCAAATCTCCGCCCTCACAAGACTGAAAGACTTGCAAGGCGAGGAAGGTGCCTGGAGCTGGTATAAAGGTATGTATCCCAGTCGGGACATCACGACCTACATTGCTACCCTGCTGGTACGCTTGCCGCAACTCACCGGTACGCCTTTGGAAGGCGATGCCTTGCAGATGAAGCAGCAGGCATTGGGTTATCTGCACAAGGAAGCGTTGGAAGAATACAAACGTATGCGCCGGGCTGAACAAGAGGGGCATCCGATAAAGACGCTTTCCTGCTTGGCACTCGACTATATGTACCTGCTGGCTTTGGACGGAGGGGAAGCGCCCGAGGCTTACAAGGCTGTGCACGCCTACTTCCTGAAACGTGTGCCTGATATGCTGACTGGCTCTTCTATGCAAAGCAAGGCACAATGCCTGGTGATTCTTCTGGCAAACGGGCGCAAAGCCGAAGCTGCCGATTTTGAGGTTTCGCTCAAAGAACATCTGGTGCAGGATGGCAAGATGGGGACTCACTTCGCTTTCAACGATGGCTATTATTCGTGGGGCATGATGCCCGTATCGGCCCATGTGGCAGCCATGGAGGCCCTGAACCGCTTCGGAGGCAATGAAGCGTTGATAGAGGACATGAAACGCTGGTTGCTCAAGCAGAAGCAGACCGTGGCATGGAATACGCCTGTCGCTTCAGCCGATGCCATCTATGCGTTGTTGTGCAACGGGCGCAACTGGCTGGCGGATAGAGGAGACGTACTCATTACCTTGGGACGTGAACAAATCTCTACGGCTGACATGACCGATACGACCCGTCCGTTGCAAGGCTTGGGCTATGTGAAAGAAATGTTTGCCGAGGGCGATGCCGTCTTGAAGGCGAAGGAAATGACCGTTGCCAAGCGCGATACGGGCATGGCATGGGGAGCCGTCTACACGCAATATTTGTCACCCGTGGCCGAAGTAAAGCAGCAGGGTGGGGAGCTGGCAGTAGAGAAACAGCTCTATGTGGAACGTCTGGATGCATCCGGACATCCTACACTGCATCCGCTGGACGAAGGCGAGACGCTTCGTGTCGGCGATAAGGTCGTAACCCGTCTGGTGCTTCGCCTGGAGCGGGCTATGGACTATGTCCAGTTAAAAGACAGCCGTGCCGCTTGTCTAGAGCCTGCCGCTGTATTATCCGGTTATCGCCGGGGCGGTTCATTCGGCTACTATGCCGAGACTAAGGATGCCTCCAGCCGTTTCTTCTTCGACCATCTGGGCAAAGGCGTTTACGTACTGGAATACAGTTGCCGGGTAGCCCGTGCCGGAACCTATCAGTCCGGATTGGCAACAGGACAATGTGCGTATGCTCCGGAGATGGTGGCCCACTCGGGAAGCTGCCGGTTGGTAGTTTTATAGGAATGTAATGGCTTATACACATCTTTGACACACGTAATGCGCATCTTTGTGGAGATTAAAAAAAATCACAGCCATGATGCGTTTGCGCACTTTCTATTCCACCATTGTGTTGTCCGACATTCATTTGGGGACCACACATTCTAAAACAGAGGAAGTAACCCGTTTCCTGAAGTCTGTAAATTGTCGCCGTCTGATATTGGACGGCGACATTATAGACGGATGGGCCTTGCGTAAAGGAGGAACCCGTAAATGGCAGGCCAGGCATACGGAATTCTTCAAAGTCATTATGAAGATGATGGAAAAGCAAGGCACGGAGGTGATCTACGTCCGGGGCAATCACGATGATTTTCTGGACAGCCTGACTCCGTTCACCTTCTACAATATCCGGATCGTGAAAGACTACATCCACGAAAGCCACGGGAAACGTTACTACGTGACGCACGGTGACATCTTCGATACGGTTACGACGAACATGAAGTGGCTGGCCAAGCTGGGCGACATCGGTTACACTTTCCTGTTGTGGGTCAATAAAATCTATAACAACTACCGCTCCCGTCACGGACTGCCTTACTATTCGTTGTCACAAGCCATCAAACAACGGGTGAAAAGTGCCGTGTCCTACATCTCGGATTTCGAGCGGGAATTGGTGAAGTTCGCCCAGGCCCGTAAGTGCGATGGCATCATCTGCGGACACATCCATCATCCGGCGGATATGTGGTACGATGGTATCCATTACCTGAACTCCGGTGACTGGGTAGAAACCATGTCGGCGCTGGTGGAAGACGAGGAAGGCCATTGGTCGGTCCTGCGTTACGATGAGTTGCTGGCGGAAGAAGCCCGGACGGCTTTGCCCCAACTGGCTTCTTAACCGGCTTCGATGATGCTGAAGGCAATGTCCAGATAGCGGGTCATGTCGATGGTCAAGGCACCGTCGTACACATCGTGCCGCTTGCGGCCCAGGCGTACCACGATGGCATTCCGTGAGGGAACGGCAAAGACATATTGCCCTAACATCCCCCTCATGCACGGTATGGACTCGCCCCGGTAGTTCAGAATCCATGTTTGCAGGCCGTAGTAGCTGAGCGGACCTTTCCCCCACTGATCCTTCAGATAGGAGGCAGGGCGCATCATCTCGTCCATATACTTTTCCGATACCAGTTGCCGGTTGTTCCATCGGCCACGGTACAGCATCAGCCGTCCGAAGCGGGCCACGTCACGTGCCGTGGTGTGGAAGCAGCAGAAAGCCTTTTCGTCTCCCCGTTCCTTGTCCAACAGCCAATAGGCATCCCGTTCGGCCTGCATGGGACGCCAAAGCTTCTTTTCCGCATATTGGCTCAGTGTCTCACCTGTGGCGGCCTCCAAAACGAAAGCCAGCAGTTGCGTCTCTCCGCTCCGGTAGGAGAATTGTACGCCCGGCTCGTCCTTTACGTTCAGTCCTGTGACCAGTTCGTAAAGGTCGTTGCCATAGTATCCGTGGGTCGTGACAGAGAAGAGTGAGGCATAGGATTCGTCCCACGCCATACCGCCGCTCATGGTGAGCAGGTCGCGAAGAGTCACGTCAGCTTGCCTGCCTTTATTATAAATAGGTATATAGCGGGAGACGGGATCATCCAGACTGTGTATCTTACCCTCATCCAGGGCGATGCCCACCAGCATACCTACAATGGTTTTAGTGGCGGAGTAGATGTTGGACGTACGGGACTCGTTCCATCCGTCCCGGTAACTTTCGTAAAGGATGCTGTCGTGCTGGATGACGAGGAAGGCTACGGTGTGCAAGCTATCCATATAAGCCAGGTCGGCGGTTCCCGGCTGATGCAGGTTATAAGCCTTGGCATGAGGCCAGCGCCACACGTTGGTGGGGTCGTGCCGCACGGTGTCACGATGGAAGGTCTCCAGGTCATCGATGACAGGCATCAGGTGGATCAGTGCCTGCCGGGCATAATAGGGCAAGGAGATGTAGCTCACGATGAGCAGCGCGGCGATAAGGACCGACAGCAGCAAGGCTTTTTTTCGTTTCATGGGAATCGGTTCATTGGTTTGCTAAAAGTAGTGTTTTTTAGTCTACCACCCACTCCTTACGGTAAGCCTTTGTCTTTTGCGGATCGTAATACATGCCTTCACGAGTCGGTAATTTCAGGACGTAGGTGCGTCCGCTGCGGTTTTGCAGGAAGGTGGAACGCAACCAGGGGTTAAAATCCTTCAATTGGGCAAATGTGATGCCTTTTTGTTTGGCGTAGGAGGCAAGGTTGGCTATGCCCGTGGTGACCGTGTCGGCAGTGCAGGCAATAGGCGGGTAGAGTTGTTCGCTGCGCAGGATGAAGCCGTAACGTTGCGGGTCGCTGAGCACGGCTTTGGCAGCAAGCAGGCGGAACATGTAGCGCGAGGTCTCTTCCACCAGCCAAAGGTCGGCGGCGTGAGTGGCCATCTGTTTCTGTAGTTGCGAACTGATGCGGCCTTGTCCGGCATTATAGGCGGCCGCCACACTGAGCCAGTTGCCGTAGCGTTCATAGGAATCTTGCAGGTAACGGCAGGCAGCGCGCGTGGCCTTCTCGATGTGGTAGCGCTCGTCAATGTTGGAGTTTACCTCTAAGCCGTATTGCCGTCCGGTGCTTTGCATGAACTGCCACATGCCGGCGGCTCCCGCGGGCGACTTGGCCAAATGGTTCAGTCCGCTTTCAATGACAGCCAGGTATTTGAAGTCATCCGGTATGCCGTTGGCTTTCAGTATGGGCTCTATGACGGGGAAATAGCGGTTGGCACGTTTGATGGACAGCATCGTGCTGGAGTGCATGTAGGTAAACGAAAGCAGTTCGCGGTCCATGCGTTCGCGATGGTCGTAACGGTCCAGGCGGATGGTCTGTCCGGCAAAGGTGATTTCCTGAGGGACGGAGGGCGAGGCTGTCAGGTGGGACACATCGTTGCGTACAGAGTCTTGTTGAGAATTGAAACAAGCATTACCGAGCAGGAAAGGTAGGGAGATACCCACGCACAAAGTGAGGGCGGTAGTCAATACGGGGTGTTTGAGTTGTATATTCATAGGTTGATGTAATCAATTTGCCGCAAATATAGATAAATCTGTCCTAAATAGCTCGGATTGTTTGATAAAATTCTTTGTGGTTTGTCAGGAAAGTACGATATTTGCTTTCCGGAAATGGAAATGTTTCACTGTTTAATGAGAATAGAATATGGAAAAAGTTGTGGTTAATTCGTATGAGGATTTTGAAAAATTGGTAGGACAGCGCATCGGTGTGTCAGACTATGTGGAAATTCCGCAGGAGCGCATCAATCTGTTTGCTGATGCAACGCTGGATCATCAGTGGATACATGTGGACACGGAGCGAGCCAAGGCGGAAAGCCCTTTTAAGAGCACCATTGTCCATGGCTATCTTACGCTTTCGATGTTGCCCTACCTGTGGAATCAGATTATCGAGGTGAACAACCTGAAGATGATGATAAACTACGGCATAGAGAAGATGCGTTTCGGCCAGGCTGTGTTGTCGGGCCAGAGCATCCGTCTGGTGGCCGACATGGTGTCGCTTGTCAACTTGCGGGGCACGGCCAAGGCCGAAATCAAGTTCGCTATCGAGATAGAGGGTGAGAAGAAGAAAGCGCTTGAGGGTGTGGCCGTATTCTTATATTACTTCAACAATTAAATCCGTTTTTCAAAACGGACAGGATGCGCTGAAAAGTAATTTTTCCCCTGTAACGGGATGCGTCAGTTCCAGCCGTTCGGCGTGCAGATACAGCCGTTCGGCTTTTGTTCTTCCGTAAAGCAAGTCACCCAGGATGGGGCATCCCAAGCCTTCGGAGTGTGCGGCGTGTACGCGCAACTGGTGGGTTCGTCCCGTCAGGGGATAGAATGCCACGCGGGTGTATCCGTCCTTACGCTCCAACACCTCGTAGCGTGTCACGGCTTCCTTGCCTCGCTCGTAATTTACCTCTTGGCGTGGACGGTCGTGCGGAGCGGGAGCGAGGGGCAGGCGGATTTCTCCTTGCTCATCGGCTACGTTCCCTTCCAGCAGAGCGATGTAGCGTTTTCCTATGGCTCGTGTCTCGAATTGGGTTTGTAGTCTTTTGTGTGCTTCTTTCGAACGGGCTATCAGCATCAGCCCCGATGTGTCCATATCCAGCCGGTGTACTATTAAGGGACCGTCCGCTTCGGGCAGATGTTCGCGCATACGGTTGAGCACAGAGTCGGCATCCTCCCGTCCGGGTATGGAGAGCATTCCGGCCGGTTTGTTCACAACGACCAGCCACTCGTCTTCATAAATGATAGGCAAAGACAATCGGGACGCTTGACGTGAACGCATTGTGGCATGCGCTTCGTCTGTCTGCAATCCTTGCAGCATGTGTTTTAGAATGGGGGCACATTTGTTCCGGCAGGCCGGATAGTACTGGCCGTGGTGCCTGATTTCGGTTTTGGGTGATTGTCCCCACCAGAATTCGGCCATGCAGAGAGGTTTCCATTTGTGCAGGTAGGCTTGTTGGAGCAGTTTGGGCGCGGCACATTCGCCGGCTCCTGCGGGTGGAGTACGTTGGGGCGTGTCGGCAAAGAGTTCGCAGAGGTCTTTCACCTCGCCTCGTGCGTTTCGTATCCGGAAGTGCCAGAAAAGGCGCATTTGCAGAGCGGCCGAACGGCGTTTGCGCTCGGCTTTCAGTCGCTCTATTTGTCCGGTGTAAAGCTGAAGGGCGTTCTGCAGTGGATGGCAACGTTCTTGCCAGGCATGTTCGGCCCGTTTGTATTCCGCTTTCTGATATTGGCTTTCGCGTACCAGTGCCGCTGCTTCTTCGGGCGTGAGGGTTTCGGTTTGCCTCCGGGCTTTTCTGCGGGCTTTAGCGGCTTTCATGTCTTCGCGCATGCGGGCCAGCGCCTGTTCAGCCCTCTGTTGCAGGGCTTGTGCTTCGGCTTGCAGGCGTTGATGGGCTTCATCCGTTTCCAGGGCACGGATGCGGGCGTTGATATCGGAGATGTTTTTTTCTTCCTCTTTAAAGAAACTGCCTGGCTGGAGCAGGTCGTAAACGGGCGGAACAAAGTAGGGCAGGCGGTTGGTGCCGTTCAGTGTGCCCGAGAAGGCGGCCAGAAATCCCAATTTCCCTTCGCGCGTGCGCACCACCAGCACACCGAACATCTTGCCTTTGTCCAGCTCTTCTTTCCATTCCGTCTGTTTCGCCAGGTATTGTTGCACTTCCCCGGCTGCCAGGATGCAGAGCGGATGAGGCTCGTAGTCAAAAGGATTGGTGAATTTTTCCGGCAGCCGGATGCCATCGGTGGAGGCGGCAAAGGGGTGTAGCATCTCGCTTCCGTCAGTGGGATGAGATACCTTTGTCCGTTTCTTCCTTTTGAGCCAGGCCGCCTTGCGTGCCTCGTAGTCCTCCAGCCTTCTTTCCAGGTAATTGTCCGCCATGATTCTGTTTTATTGATTGCGTCGGCAAAGGTAGGCATTCTGTGGATTAGTTCCTAATTTCGGGTTTTAATCCTTATCTTTGCAGTCTCTTTAACAGCTGTGGACATGCGAATCTATCTATTCAATCCCGATGCCGATTTGGCTTTGGCTGACAATCGGCCTGCGTATGTGGCGCCGGAAACCGTGCGGCGGATGTCGGCCGACCTTGCTTTGCTTCCTTTCTGGTATGCCGGGGAGGGAAGTGGTGTATGGGCTGCTTCGTCGGAAGAGGTTGCTTGGGTGGAGCAAATGAACGTTTGCTTTGGGCGGAACATTGTGCCGGTCTTGTCGAAGGATGGGCAAGGCTTTGTCGGGACAAAGTGGATGCCCTGGGGATGGACACCGGCTTTGTGCCGCAGATTGAGTGAAGAGGGTGCGGAAGCAGTCGGCCTGCCCGGCAAGGATGCATTGGATGAATGGCGGGCGCTGGCCTCGCGTGAACGGGTGTCCGCCTGGTTGGAGGATTTGGGTGAGACGGGAGGCGGACGGGCGGAAAGCGTGAACCTGCGGGACTTGCCGGCTTGTCAGGCTTATGTGGAGAGGCATCGGGCGGCGGTGCTCAAGGCACCTTGGTCGGGCAGCGGCAAGGGCTTGCGTTGGTGCCGGGGCGTATTTGCGCCGGACGTGGAAGGCTGGTGCGCCCGTTTGTTGCGCAAGCACGGACTGGTGACGGCTTCGCCCGTGTATGACAAGGTGGAGGATTTCGCCATGGAGTTTTATTCCGATGGTCAGGGGCGTGTGCGTTTCGAGGGCTATTCCTGGTTTGCCACCACCTCCGGAGGCGCTTATGCGGGCAACTGGTTGTTGTCCGATGAACAGGTGGAGCGACGGATGGCGGGTTATGGTTTGGATGAGGTGCTGCATCGGGTACGTACTCGGGTGTTGGAGACAGCTTCGGCACATACAGGCAGTTATCAGGGCTATTGGGGTATTGACATGATGGTGTGTCGGGAAGAACATACGGGGCATTATTGGATACATCCGTGCGTGGAGGTCAACTTGCGTATGAACATGGGGGTGGTGGCGCTCAAGTTGCGCAGGCATTTGCTGGCACCGGGGCGTGCGGGGCGATTGATGATAGACTATCGGCCTGCTCCCGGCGCTATGTATGCCCGGCATGTGGACGAGCGGGGACGTTATCCCTTGCGGGTGAAGCAAGGACGGGTGGAGGAGGGCTACTTGGCACTTACTCCGGTCACTCCGCAGAGCCTCTATCGGGCGGCGTTGTATGTCGGAGCCGCTTTGCCCTCCACAGGTTCGCTTTCATTGCCATAACGGTCGATGGCAGTCACGGCAAAGTGGCGGTGCTCTTCCCACGGATAGATGGGGGCGTAGATGTATTCGGTGCCCCGAACGCGTTGTGCCACAATGTTGCGTGGGTCATCGGTGTCCACAGGCGTTTTGTCCGAGGCGTAGATGACATAAGTCGGTTCGTTCAGTGTGTCATTGTCCGCAGAGGCTTGCCAACGCAGGCGGGTATATCCATCGGCTATGCGCTCCACGGTCAGTCCGGACGGTGCGGTTGGCGGGAGGGAGTCCGCCCACGCTATCGGCGGTTGCAAGGCCGGATAGGCGTAATAGCGTGTCTGGAGCAGATCGTACAGGTGCTTGGTGTTGTCTGTGACGAATTTTACCCGATAGTGCGCCTCGCCCGCCAGCTTGAAACGCCGGATGAAGTTGATTTGCCGTTCTATCTCCTCAATGTCCCAGTCCCCTTCCCTGGGGTGCAGGAAGTACACACCCAGGCCCGGCACTATATGTCGTCCGTTGCTTTGTTCCTGCCAGTCGAGGGCAAAAGGGTAGAAAGCGTTTCCTTTGAAATACATCATCGGGTAAATCTGGTCTTGGATGCCTTCGCCCAGCCAGCCTTGCACATCCTGATAAACCGTGTGGAAGGCATTCCATCCCTTAGAAGAGTAGCGGCTTGTGTCCCGGTATTTTCCTACGGGACATGTGCTCACTTTTACCCAGGGCTTCAAGGCTTTTACACCTTTATATATATAGCGCAGTATCTCGGTTATGTTATCTCTGCGCCATTGCTCCAGGCTTCGTCCGTTCCCATATTTGCGATAGTCGTACCGGTCGGGGAAACGCAAGGCCCGTTCGGGATAGCGCAGGTAATCGAAGTGCACGCCATCCACGTCATACCGCTCCACCACCTCGCGCACCAGACTCATCAGGTAGACTTTCGTTTCGGGGTGTCCGGGGTTAAGGAAATATTCGCGCTTGTAGGGCACGCATATCTTCGGTTTACGCCGGGTGACGGATTGCTTGCCCAAGGAAGCTACATGCCTGCGTCTGCCTAAAGGGATCGTCACCATCCAGGCGTGGCATTCCATGCCGCGTTTATGACATTCTTCGATGGCAAAGGCCAGCGGGTCATAGCCGGGGTCACCATTCGCCTTGCCGGTGAGAATGGCGTTATAAGGTTCGATGTCAGACTTGTAAAGCACGTCGCCCCGGGTACGGGTCTGGAATAAGACGGTGTTGAAGTTGGCGGCTTTCAGCTTGTCCAACAGTTCTGTCAACTCTGCTTTTTGTTTCTCGGCATTCGCAGGGGAAGTGGCTTGGACAGAAGGCCAGTCAAGTCCGTAAACAGCTGTTACCCAGGCGGCCCGTACTTCATGTTTGGGCGACTGGGCATATAAGTAGAATGGGCTCAGAAAGCCGGACAGGGCGGTGAGTAAAAAGAAAATCCTAAAAAGGGAAGTAAGTGTTTTCTGCATTTCCGATAATTTTGTGGGCGAAGATACACAAAATGTGCGATAATTTTGTGCGATTTGCCGGGAAACTCTTACATTTGCGACAATATAAATTTTATTCGTATGATCACTTTTACCCTTTGCTTGCTGGCGTTGATTGCCGGCTATTTTACTTACGGACGTGTGGTAGAACGCATTTTCGGACCCGATGATCGTCCTACGCCCGCTTTGACCAAGACTGACGGGGTGGATTACATCCCTCTTCCTACTTGGAAAATATTCATGATACAGTTTCTCAATATAGCCGGTGTGGGTCCTATTTTCGGTGCTATCATGGGCGCCATGTTCGGCACGGCTTCTTACGTCTGGATTGTGTTGGGAAGTATCTTTGCCGGAGCGGTGCATGATTATCTGTCCGGCATGTTGTCCGTACGTCACGATGGAGAGAGCCTGCCCGAGCTCATAGGCCGCTACCTGGGTCTGCCCACAAAGCAGGTGATGCGCGGCTTTGCCGTAATTCTGATGATGCTGGTGGGAGCCGTATTTGTGGCGTCGCCCGCAGGCTTGCTGGCCAAGCTGACTCCGGAGTCGCTCGATGTGACTTTTTGGATCATTGTGATCTTCATTTATTATATCCTGGCCACGTTGTTGCCCATCGACAAAATCATCGGTAAGATTTATCCTCTTTTCGCCATCGCCCTGCTTTTCATGGCTGTGGGCATTCTGGTGATGTTATACGTGAAATCGCCCGACCTGCCCGAACTTTGGGAAAGCATGCGGAATACGCATCCCCAGGCTTCGTCCAATCCCATTTTCCCCATGATGTTCATCACCATCGCCTGCGGTGCCATCTCCGGTTTCCATGCCACGCAAAGTCCTTTGATGGCCCGTTGCATGACGAGTGAGCGGCACGGACGTCCGGTCTTTTACGGAGCGATGATAACCGAAGGCATTGTGGCTTTGATATGGGCCACGGTGGCCACTTATTTTTTCCACGAGAACGGCATGGGATTGAGTGATGCTTCCGTGGTGGTGTTCGACATCAGTAAAGGATGGCTGGGTGCTGTAGGTGGCGTATTGGCCATACTTGGCGTAGTGGCTGCTCCCATTACCAGCGGTGATACGGCTTTCCGTTCGGCACGTCTGATCGTGGCCGATTTCCTGGGGTTGGAGCAGAAGTCCATTCGTCGGCGTTTATACATCTGCGTGCCTATGTTTCTTCTGGCTGCGGGCTTGTTGCTCTATAGTTTGAAGGATGCCGATGGTTTTCAGACCATTTGGCGGTACTTCGCCTGGGCCAATCAGACGCTGGCCGTATTTACGCTTTGGGCGGTGACTGTCTGGCTGGTGCGTACCAAGCCGGGGCTTACGTTCGGGGTGACTTGCTTGCCCGCCATCTTCATGACGGTGGTGTGCACCACGTACATCTGTGTGGCTCCCGAAGGTTTCCGTATGGGGGCGGACAGCGTGTTGCCGGTAGCGTTGGCGGCGTTGGTTATCACGGTCGTATGGTTTGCTGTTTGGTATGGGAAGGAAAGGAAGGTGCGGAAAAATGAAACGTATAAATAGAAAAGTGTGTATGATGAAGACAAAACAGTTTCTCTTTACAGTATTTTGTGTGTTTCCTTTGTTTGCGCAAGCGGATGAAGGTGAGCGGACATACAAGGATGCCACGTTGCCCATAGAAGAACGTGTGGACGATTTGTTGGGACGCATGACATGGGAAGAAAAGATTCTTCAATTGAATCAGTTTACGTTGGGAAACAATGATAATGTAAACAATATAGAGAAGGAAGTCGTGAAAGTGCCGGCCGGAATAGGTTCACTGATCTATTTCTCCGAAAATCCTGAATTGCGCAACGAGATGCAACGGCGTGCCATGGAAGAGACACGTCTGGGCATTCCCATTCTTTTCGGTTACGATGTCATTCATGGATTTCGCACGGTTTATCCCATTTCTTTGGCGCAGGCTTGCTCGTGGAATACGGACTTGGTATCCCGGGCTTGTGGCATGGCGGCCGGAGAGGCCAGGCGGTCGGGAGTAGAGTGGACATTTTCGCCTATGATTGATGTGGCTCGTGACGGGCGTTGGGGACGCATTTCTGAAGGTTACGGAGAAGACCCTTACACCAATGCGGCTTTTTGTGTCGCTTCGGTCAGAGGTTATCAGGGAGATGACCTGGCGAGCGATAAGCATGTTGCCGCTTGTTTGAAGCATTATGTAGGTTATGGGGCATCCGAAGCCGGTAGAGATTATGTTTATACCGAAATATCCAGGCAGACGCTTTGGGACACTTATTTGCCTCCTTACGAAGCCGGCATCAGGGCGGGGGCGTCTACCGTCATGAGCTCTTTCAACGATATAAGCGGAGTGCCTGCTACCTGCAATCATTATACATTGACAGAGATACTGAAAGAGCGTTGGGGTATGGAAGGCTTTGTGGTATCGGATTGGGATGCTGTAGAGCAGCTTATACCTCAGGGCGTGGCTGCCGACCGCAAACAGGCCGCATCTTTGGCCATGAATGCAGGTCTGGACATGGACATGGTAGGGCATTGTTATGACAGGCATCTGGAAAGTCTGATTCGTGAAGGGGCCGTGTCTGAAGAAAAAGTGAATGAAGCTGTGCGTCGTGTTTTGCGTTTGAAGTTCAGGCTAGGGCTGTTTGAGCATCCTTATACGGAGGAAATGCCGGCAGCGCAGCGTTTGCTTCAGCCTCAGAGCAAAGATTTGGCAGAACGTTTAGCCGAGGAGACGATTGTTCTGTTGAAGAACGAAGGACAGGTGTTGCCTTTACAAGGATTCCAACCGGGAAAAAATACGATAGCGGTTATGGGACCTCTGGTTGATGCCTCCGGTGAATTGCTGGGGAACTGGAGCGCGCATGGCCGGATGGAGGAAGTCTGTCCCATTCGTGAAGCCATGCAGGAAGAGTTTGACGGAAAAGCCACTTTGCTGTTTCATGCGGGTTGCCCGTTCGATGGAGAAGACAAGTCGGGTTTTGCGGAAGCTTTGGAAACTGCCCGCCAGGCAGACGTGGTGGTGCTTTTCATGGGAGAAAAACGCTTGTGGAGTGGGGAGAACTGTGTGCGCTCGACCATTGAGTTGCCTGCCATCCAGGAGGACTTTATCAGACAGGTGAAAGAAGTCGGCAAGCCTCTTGTCTTGGTATTGGCCAATGGGCGTCCTTTGGGTTTACATCGGGTGGAGCCGTTGTGTGACGCCATTGTCGAGATGTGGCAACCGGGCATTCCCGGTGGACGTCCTGTGTCGGGTGTGTTGTCCGGGCGGGTAAATCCTTCCGGTAAGTTGTGCGTTACTTTCCCCCGCACGACCGGACAGATACCGATTTATTATAACCGCCGTCAAAGTTCCCGTCCTGCTTTGGGCAAATATCAGGACATCCCTTCTACGCCCTTGTATGAGTTTGGTCACGGATTGAGCTATACTACCTATCGATATGGAGAAATAAAGCTATCCAGACAGACTGTCAGAGAAGACGAGTCCTTGACAGCGGAAATAGCCGTGACCAATACGGGTCACTTAGCCGGAGCCGAAACCGTACATTGGTTTATTACAGATCCCTATAGCCGGATCTCACGTCCGGTACGTGAACTGAAGTATTTTGAAAAACAACTGATTCAGCCTGGAGAAACAAAGATTTTCCGTTTTGAAATCCATCCGATGCGTGATCTCAGTTTTGTGGATAGTGATGGAAAACGATTCCTGGAGAAAGGAACATATTATGTTCAGGTGAAAGACAAGCGAATCAAATTGGAAATTGATGAATGAAGGGGCCAGTAAATCAGTAAAATATGCTTACTATATAGTAATTTTTATATATATCTGATAATCAGGTTGTTATAATTTTGCTAAAAACGGTTAAGTGTTTTGGCCAAAACACTTAACCGTTTCGGGCGTTTTAGTTAAGTGTTTGGCGGATTTTAGTTAAGCGTTCTCTATAAAAAGGGGACTGAATGGTAATAAAGGAAGACAGAACGTCAGTCGTCGCTTGCTTGTTTTTCTTTCCCGGATGAGATTTTTTTTCAGACCTTTCTTGTTTGTCAGATTTATTTGTATCTTTGTACGTGCGGTCTCCGTTACATGATTCTGCAATGAAATTTGTATGAAAGATAAAAGCATGACGATGAAAACGAAGGCATATACTCCAGGATTGTCATTCTGTCCGTCCGTGGCGGAAGGTTTCTTCGTGCGCATCTTCCCATCTTTTCGTTTATGTTTAATCATTTTTAAGGCGGATAATTTGTATATTCGAAGAGGTTTATTACCCCCCCCCTATAAATTCGCTGTATATCAATAAGTTACGCAAAATTGTCGCGTCCTTGTACCGGGCGGCATACGAAGCACTTTTTGTGTCCGTGTGTCGCCTGCGTTATTTCTGTGCCTTTACGATCAAGAAACTTCCAAAAATATGTATGAGATGAATCGAATCAGGAAAACGATAACGGGCTTGCTGCTCCTGTTTCTCCTGCTGCCGCTTTCCGCTCAGGAGAAATCCGGTACGGCCTATACCTTCCGTTCCGTCTCCGGCAGTTACACCCTCTCCCTGCGGGCGAATCTGCTGCGTTGGGCGACACTCACCCCCGACTTGGGTCTGGAGTGGCGTATCAGTCCGTCATGGGGCATCGCCGTGAACGGCTCGTGGACTTCATGGACATGGCAGGAC
>CALUOV010000012.1 GCA_944322275.1 uncultured Bacteroides sp.
TGATCCGCTTGGGGCTCGAACCCAAGACCCCAACATTAAAAGTGTTGTGCTCTACCTGCTGAGCTAGCGAATCAAAACTGGTTTTGCTGTTAAGCGGGTACAAAGATACAGAGTTTTTTTGAAGAGGCAAAGCCTTTTCGCTTTTTTTTCTTATCTTTGTCCCAAATATTTAAGGTATGGCAACAGTAGACGACAAGAAGATTATTTTTTCTATGGTTGGTCTGAACAAGACCATCCAGCAGAACAACAAGCAGGTGCTGAAGAACATCTACCTATCGTTCTTTTATGGCGCCAAGATTGGTATTATTGGTTTAAATGGGGCAGGAAAGTCGACACTGCTTAAGATTATAGCCGGGTTAGATAAATCCTATCAAGGCGAAGTGGTGTTTACACCCGGATATTCCGTTGGTTATTTGGCTCAGGAGCCTTATTTGGATCCGAGTAAGACGGTGAAGGAGATTGTAATGGAAGGTGTACAGCCTGTAGTGGATGCGTTGGCTGAGTATGAGGAAGTCAACCAAAAGTTCGGGCTTCCGGAATATTATGAAGATCCCGACAAAATGGAGAAACTTTTCACCCGTCAGGCGGAGTTACAGGATATCATTGATGCGACGGATGCTTGGAACTTGGATAGTCGGTTGGAACGTGCTATGGATGCTTTGCGTTGTCCTCCCGAAGACCAATCTGTGGAACATCTTTCCGGTGGTGAGCGGCGTCGTGTGGCTTTGTGCCGATTGTTATTGCAGAAACCGGATGTATTGTTGCTGGATGAGCCGACCAATCATCTTGACGCAGAGTCGATAGACTGGTTGGAGCAACATTTGCAGCAATATGAAGGTACTGTCATTGCTGTGACGCATGACCGTTACTTCCTTGACCATGTGGCAGGTTGGATATTGGAATTGGATCGTGGGGAGGGTATCCCTTGGAAAGGCAATTATTCCAGCTGGTTGGAGCAGAAAACTAAACGTATGGAGATGGAGGAAAAAGTGGCCAGCAAACGTCGCAAGACTTTGGAACGCGAGTTGGAGTGGGTGCGTATGGCTCCGAAGGCTCGTCAGGCCAAAGGAAAAGCCCGTCTGAATTCTTATGATAAACTTTTGAATGAAGATGTGAAGGAGAAGGAAGAAAAGCTGGAGATTTTTATCCCTAACGGTCCTCGTCTTGGCAATAAAGTGATAGAGGCAAAACATGTGGCTAAGGCTTACGGTGACAAACTGTTATTTGATGACCTCAATTTTATGCTTCCTCCCAATGGCATTGTGGGTATCATTGGCCCTAATGGTGCAGGAAAAACTACTCTGTTCCGTCTTATCATGGGATTGGAGAAACCTGATAGTGGGGAATTCGAAGTAGGCGAGACCGTAAAGTTGGCTTATGTGGATCAACAACACAAAGATATCGACCCAAATAAGAGTGTATATCAAGTGATTTCTGGCGGTAATGAACTGATCCGTATGGGAGGACGCGACATTAATGCCCGTGCTTACTTGAGTCGTTTTAATTTTTCCGGTGCTGACCAAGAGAAACTCTGCGGTGTCCTTTCCGGTGGTGAGCGCAATCGTCTTCATTTGGCGATGGCTTTGAAAGAAGAAGGCAACGTGCTTTTGCTCGACGAGCCTACCAATGACATTGACGTTAATACCTTGCGGGCATTGGAGGAAGGTTTGGAGGATTTTGCCGGGTGTGCTGTAGTCATCAGCCACGACCGTTGGTTCCTTGACCGTATCTGTACGCATATTTTGGCCTTCGAAGGCGACTCCAATGTCTTCTTTTTCGAAGGCTCTTATACGGAATACGAGGAGAATAAGTTAAAACGTCTAGGGCGTGAAGAGCCCAAACGTGTACGTTATCGCAAGTTGATGTAATATCCTATAAAAAGGAAAAAAACCGTTCCCCAGAATAGACAAGATGGGAACGGCTTTTTCTTGTTAGTGGCTTACTATTATTCGGCACTTGTAGAGTTTATATATTTGTGGAGGCTTGTTGAGATGAACTCTGGGCTATGTCATCCATACTTTTTTGTTTGAGTCTTCCCGGTTAGGCTCTTTCTCAGAATCTTACCGGGAGACTTCCACAAACAAACATAAACAGGGCTACTAATACTAACGTTTATCTCTCACTTGCTTTTATAATATTAATACATTTAGTTTGGTTTAAGTCTTATTCATCATATTTTCTATCAATTTATGTGCCAAAATGGTGCGTTTGGCATAAGTGCTTGATAAATAGTCTTATGTCGTAGATTGTGTGTAGAAGGTTTGTTGTGGAAACTTGTGGATTTGTGGAGCACGGTGGGGATTTTTTCTACAACGCATCGCTGATGTTGTACAATTTCAGTTTGTTGTATAGCGTTTTGCGATCTATATTTAATAACTGGGCCGCACGGCTTTTGTTATTCCCCGTTTGGCGCAGGGCTTCAATGATATGACGTTTTTCTGTAGCTTCGTCACGTAAGGGCATGCCTATAGTTGGGGTAACGGATGTGTTTTGTAGGTCTGTCAGTTCGTTGATGGTTATCAGATTGCCTGTGGACAATAAGGTAGCGCGACGGATGATGTTTTTCATCTGCCTCAGATTGCCAGGCCAGTGATAGGCTTCCATAGCTTGGCAGGCTTGTTCATTGAATCCTACAATATGCTTGCCCATCTCTTGATTGGCTTTATCAAGAAAGAAATTGGCAAAGAGTAAAATGTCTTCCTTACGGTCTCTGAGCAAAGGCATGCTAAGCGTAAACTCATTGATGCGGTGATACAAGTCCTCACGAAAGGTTCTCTTCCCGATTTGTTGCTCCAGATCTTCATTGGTGGCCGAAATTAGGCGTACATCTACCTGAATCTCTTTGTTGGAGCCAATGGGGCGTATCTTCCGCTCTTGGAGGGCACGTAACAGTTGTATTTGTATTTCGTAACTTAGATTTCCTATTTCATCCAGGAAAACGGTTCCTCCATTGGCTTCTACAAATGCGCCCGTCTTGTCGTTCAGTGCGCCGGTAAATGCCCCCTTTACGTGTCCGAAAAATTCTGAAGCAGCCAATTCCTTTGGAATGGCGCCACAATCGATGGCGATGAAAGGTTTGTCTGCCCGTTTGCTAAGCTGATGGATGCGATGAGCTACATACTCTTTGCCTGTGCCGCTGGCACCGTTAATCAGCACAGACATCGTGGTAGGCGCTACTAATCGTACATAGTTGTAAAGTTGCTTGGCTGTATCGCTTTCTCCTTCCAAGAAATCGGATAGAAGGGTGGAGCTGGCTCTATTCGTTTCAGGCTGATGCTTAGGGTCCGAAGTCACGTCTGTAGCATCTTTCTTTTTCAGGGCATCTTCTATTTTTTTCAGTAGTTCATCGGGGTTGATGGGTTTGGGCACATAGTCACATGCTCCCAATTTCATGGCCTGTACGGCCGATTGGATGTCGGCATATCCGGTCATGATGATGAGCGGTATCATGCGCTCGTGTTTTATCAGCCAGCGCAGGATGTCTATTCCGTCATGGTCGGGCAGGCGAAGGTCGGATAGAATCAGGTCAATGGCTTCCGTTTCAATCACTTTCCGGGCACGGGCTACGCTGCTGGCTGCATAGATTTGGTATCCCTTCTTGGTGAGCCAGGTTTTCAGCATGATGCCGTAAGTAATATCGTCTTCTACAATCAAAATGGATTTCATAGCCTGATGTTTTTATCTTTTCAGGCACAAAGGTAATGGCTTTTGACTGATTTTAGTATATTTGCACACTTAAATTAAACAAAAAGCGAAATGAAAGGATCTGCAACCGTATTATTAACCCTGTTTGTATGTTGCCTGACGGCATGCAAACCCGGACAAAAAGAGAATAAAGTTATGAATGAGGAAACTAAACTAAAGATTGAAACGACTGCGGGCGACATTATTGTCAAACTGTACAACGAAACGCCAAAACACCGCGAAAACTTTATCAAACTGGCGCAAAACGGGACGTATGAAGGCACTTTGTTCCATCGTGTCATCAAGGACTTCATGATACAGGCGGGAGACCCCGATTCGAAAGACGCGGCCAAGGGCCAGATGTTAGGCTCGGGTGATGTGGGCTATACAATTCCCGCCGAGTTTGTTTATCCAAAATACTTCCATAAACGCGGCGCTTTGTCCGCTGCCCGTCAAGGCGACCAAGTGAATCCGAAAAAAGCATCTTCCGGTTGCCAATTCTATATTGTGACAGGTAAGGTGTACAACGACTCTACCTTATTAAATATGGAAGCGCAGATGAACAACATGCGTTTCAACAATGCCTTTAACGCTTTGGCGGCTCAGCACGCGAAGGAAATCTATAAGATGCGCCGCGACAACGATCAGGAAGGGCTGATGAATCTGCAGGACACCCTGATAGCCCAGGTAGAAAAACAAATGGCGGGTCAGCCGGAGTTTCATTTCACGCCCGAACAGGTAAAAGCCTACACAACGGTGGGAGGAACGCCCCATCTGGACAACGAATACACCGTGTTCGGTGAAGTGGTGGAAGGTATGGACGTGGTAGACAAGATACAACAGGCAAAGACCGACCGCAACGACCGACCGGAAGAAGACATCAAAATAAAGAAAGTCGAAGTGTTGGAAGACTGATTCATGGAGCATATCAACCGGGTAACTTTGGAGAATGGTTTGCGTCTGGTGCATCACGAAGATGCGTCCACGCAAATGGTGGCGCTGAATATTGTCTACGATGTCGGTGCGCGCGATGAGCATCCCGACCATACGGGCTTTGCCCACTTGTTCGAGCACCTGATGTTTGGCGGCTCTCGGCATATTCCCGATTATGACACACCGCTCCAGTTGGCCGGGGGCGAAAACAATGCCTGGACGAACAACGATATTACTAACTATTATCTGACCATACCCAAAGACAACGTGGAAACAGGCTTCTGGCTGGAGTCAGACCGCATGTTGGGGCTGGACTTCAGCGAACGGAGCCTGGAGGTGCAACGGGGCGTGGTGACAGAGGAATTCAAGCAGCGTTGTCTGAATCAGCCCTATGGAGACATGGGGCACCTGCTGCGTCCGTTGGCCTATAAAGTGCATCCCTATCGCTGGCCCACCATCGGCAAAGAGTTGTCACACATTGCGCAAGCCACGCTCGATGAGGTACGCACGTTCTTCTATCGGCATTATGCGCCCAACAATGCCGTACTGGCCGTTACGGGCAACATCTCTTGGGCCGAAACGATGCGGCTCACCCGGAAATGGTTTGACGATATACCCAAGCGTGAAGTGCCAGTCCGTCAACTCCCCCAAGAGCCGAAGCAGACCGAGGAGCGTCGTCTGACGGTAGAGCGCCCGGTGCCTGTAGATGCGTTGTTCATGGCTTTCCACATGTGCCGCTGGGATGAACCGGATTACTATGCCTTTGACATTCTTTCCGACTTGTTGGCCAACGGTCGCTCCAGCCGATTGAATCGGCGTTTGGTACAGGAACGGAATGTATTTTCTAGCATAGATGCTTACATTTCTGGCTCACGTGACGCTGGCTTGCTGCACATCAGTGGACGGCCTTCCGCGGGCGTCACATTGGAAGAGGCCGAAGATGCCGTTTGGTCGGAACTGGATTTGCTACGGCACGAAGCTGTGGACGAGCGGGAATTGGAGAAAGTGAAGAACAAGTTTGAGTCTACCCATATTTTTGGCAACATCAATTATCTGAACGTGGCTACCAATTTGGCCTGGTTCGAGTTGACGGGATGCGCCGAGGACATCAATCTTGAAGTGCCCAATTACCGGGCGGTTTCAGTAGAACGTCTCCACGAAGTTTCCCACCGGGCGTTCCGACGGGAGAATGGGGTGGTGCTGCAATATCGTAGACAGAAACCTCTTTGATTTTTTTGACGTGCAGGTTCAACGTGAATAAAGATATCGGATTCAAATTAAGTGCTAGCAATGTATGGTTAGATAGACATACAATGATACCTGTCAAGCATATTTCTTCCTTGTGTAAATGTGCCTGTGGTAATTTTTTTAAAGAAAAGCAATGCGTGATCTATGGTTGTACGATGATATTTCAATAATTCTTCTTGCGTTTTTCTCCCTTTTGTTGCAGAAATATAAAAAAAGCACTACATTTGCTCGAAAAACAATCGATTACCAAGTATTTCTAAAACAACTACCAATATGAAAGATGTAAAAGATATCCTTGGCGAAGCCCAAGAGAAAATGGACATGGCCGTTATGTATCTAGAAGAAACGTTGGCACACATCCGCGCCGGTAAGGCCGATGTACGCCTGTTGGACGGTATTCGTGTAGATTCCTACGGAAGTATGGTGCCTATTAATAATGTAGCCGCCGTCACCACGCCCGATGCGCGCAGCATCGCTATCAAGCCGTGGGACAAGAATATGTTCCGTATTATCGAAAAAGCCATCATCGACTCTTCGCTGGGTATCATGCCAGAGAACAATGGTGAAATCATTCGCATTGGCATTCCGCCCCTTACCGAAGAACGCCGTAAGCAATTGGCCAAGCAATGTAAGGCCGAAGGCGAGACGGCCAAGGTGAGCGTGCGCAACGCCCGCCGCGATGCCATCGACGCCCTGAAGAAAGCCGTAAAGGAAGGCTTGGCCGAAGACGCCCAGAAAGGTGGCGAAGAAAAGCTGCAGAAGGTGCATGATAAATACATTAAGCAGATAGACGACATGCTGGCTGCTAAGGATAAGGAGATAATGACAGTATAATGAAGAATAGCCGCTTTGTGGCAAAATGAAGAATTTCCTATGTACTTTCCTACTTAGGAAGTTCTTCATTCTTCATTCCTAATTCTTCATTTATAAATGACTGGTCTCGTAGTAAAAAATACTGGTAGCTGGTACTTAGTTCGTACGGATGAGGGGCGCGATGTGGACTGTAAGGTGAAGGGTAACTTCCGCCTGAAAGGTATCCGAAGCACCAATCCCGTGGTGGTGGGAGACCGTGTGCGCATTGCGGAGAACCGGGAAGGTACGGCTTTTATCACCGAGATAGAAGACCGCAAAAACTACATCATCCGCCGCGCTTCCAACCTCTCGAAACAATCGCATATCATTGCCGCCAATCTCGACCAGTGCATGCTCATCGTTACCGTTAATTATCCGGAGACTTCAACCACCTTCATCGATCGTTTTTTGGCCACGGCAGAGGCTTACCGCGTACCTACTGTTTTGATTTTTAACAAGATAGACCTTTATGGGGAAGATGATCGGCGTTATCTAGATGGTCTCATTCATCTCTACACGAATATAGGTTATCCTTGCTTCAAAGTTTCGGCGACCCAAAGCCAAGGTCTCGCGGAGGTGAAGGCAAAACTTCGCGGAGCCATCACCCTCTTTTCGGGCAATTCGGGCGTCGGGAAATCGACCCTTATCAATGCCCTTTTGCCAGGCACCGATGCTCGTATCGGTGAAATCTCCCAAGTTCATAACAAGGGCATGCACACCACCACTTTCTCCGAAATGTATCCAGTGGACGATGCGGGTGGTTACATCATTGACACGCCGGGTATCAAAGGCTTTGGCACTTTCGATATGGAGG
Organism: uncultured Bacteroides sp.; assembly: GCA_944322275.1. GTDB lineage: Bacteria > Bacteroidota > Bacteroidia > Bacteroidales > Bacteroidaceae > Bacteroides. Next base: position 7,532 of record CALUOV010000012.1, read on the forward strand.
TGGAAGAGATAGGGCATTACTTCCCGGAGATTTTCCGTATCTCCGCCGATTGCCGTTATGGAAATTGCACCCATCGGAATGAACCGGGTTGTGCTGTACGACGTGCCGTGGAAGAACATTACATCAGTGAATCGCGTTATGCTTCGTATCTCAGTATGCTGGAGGATAAGGAAGAGAGTAAATACAGAGAAGCTTATTAATCAAATCGCACATGTGATTTGTTAAGGATTTGTAATTTAGAAAGGATATTTTAAACGCTTTCTTTTTATTTCATCAAAGCCAATGGCTACTTATATTAACTAATACCACAACAACAATGAATAAAAAGCTAAAATGGAGCGTCATCACGGTTGTAGGCGCCGGACTGATAGGTTGGGGCGTTTGGTCGCAAATGCCCAAGCCCAATGAAGAATTGGCGGAGGCCGACAAAGTGATGAGCGGGACAAGTCGCGTGAAAAAAGTGTTGAATATCAACGCAGTCATTGTCAAACCACAAACATTGACCGATGAAATCCCTATCATTGGTAGTCTGATACCCGATGAAGAGGTAGATTTGTCTTTTGAAACCTCTGGCAAGATAACAGAGATTAATTTTCAGGAAGGCACCGTTGTACAAAAAGGACAGTTGTTGGCTAAGGTGAACGACCGTCCCCTACAAGCCCAGCTGCAACGCTTGGTGTCCCAACTAAAATTGGCTGAAGACCGTGTGTTCCGTCAGGACGCTTTATTAAAACGTGATGCCGTCAGTCAGGAAGCCTACGAGCAGGTGAAGACCGACTTGGCTACATTGAATGCAGATATAGAAAGCGTTGAAGCTCAGATAGAACAGACTGAGCTGCGCGCTCCTTTCGATGGTGTCATCGGACTTCGCCAGGTCAGCGTGGGAAGTTATGCTTCACCGACAACCGTAGTGGCTAAACTCACCAAAACCTCTCCTTTGAAAGTGGAGTTTTCCGTCTCCGAGCGTTATGCTTCCATGATACAAAAGGGCACTAATTTGACATTTACCTTGGAAGGCTCGCTGAACACCTATCATGCCAAAGTATATGCCCACGAGTCGAGCATCGACCCCAATACGCATACATTGACCATCCGTGCTCTCTATCCAAACGAATCGGGTTTCATTATGCCGGGACGTTACGTCTCCATCAGTTTGAAGAAACAGGAGTATGAAGACGCCCTTGCCATTCCCTCGGAAGCCATCGTACCCGAAATGGGTAAGGACAAAGTTTATGTCTATCGCTCAGGCAAGGCCGAACCAGTGGAAATCATTGCGGGCATACGTACTGATGCCTTGGTGCAGGTGAAGCAAGGCTTGTCTGCGGGCGATACCGTCATAGTGTCCGGTACTCAGCAGTTGCGCACAGGCATGGATGTGACTATCGACCATATTGTTTCAATGGATAATACCCAGTCAGCCCAATGAACATTTCCGAACTAAGCATACGACGCCCGGTTCTCTCTACCGTATTGACCATCATCATCCTGCTCTTCGGATTGATTGGCTATACTTACTTGGGCGTACGCGAATATCCGTCGGTGGACAACCCCATCATCTCCGTACAATGCTCGTACACGGGTGCCAATGCCGATGTGATTGAGAACCAGATTACCGAGCCGTTGGAGCAGAATATCAACGGTATTCCGGGCATCCGCTCGCTCACCAGCGTGAGCCAGCAGGGACAGAGCCGCATCACGGTGGAGTTTGAATTGTCCGTCGATTTGGAGACGGCCGCCAACGATGTGCGCGACAAGGTGTCACGTGCCCAGCGTTACCTGCCCGATGATTGTGACCCGCCTACGGTATCTAAGGCCGATGCCGATGCCACGCCTATTCTTATGGTAGCCCTACAAAGTAACAAACGTTCGTTGCTGGAGCTGAGCGAGATTGCCGACCTTACCGTAAAGGAGCAATTGCAGACCATTTCCGATGTGAGTAGCGTCAGCATTTGGGGTGAAAAGAAATACTCCATGCGCCTTTGGTTGGATCCCACGAAAATGTCGGGATTTGGTATTACGCCTGTGGACGTAAAAGAGGCTATTGACCGCGAGAATATTGAGTTGCCTTCGGGAAGCATCGAGGGAAACACTACGGAGCTGACCATTCGCACTTTGGGCTTGATGCACACGCCGGAGGAGTTCAACAATCTCATCATCCGTGAGGACGGCAACCGTATCATTCGCTTCAGTGACATTGGTCGCGCGGAGTTGGGAGCGGCCGACATCAAGAGCTACATGAAAATGAACGGTGTGCCGATGGTGGGTGTAGTGGTCATTCCACAACCGGGTGCCAACCACATTGAGATAGCCGATGCCGTGTACGAACGCATGGAACGCATGAAGAAAGACTTGCCGGATGATGTGGATTATACGTACGGTTTCGACAACACACGCTTCATCCGTGCTTCCATCAGCGAGGTGGAGCATACGGTGTACGAGGCGTTTGTTTTGGTGATTATCATCATCTTCCTGTTCTTGCGCGACTGGCGGGTAACACTGGTGCCTTGCATTGTAATCCCCGTCTCGCTCATCGGTGCTTTCTTCGTGATGTACGTAGCGGGCTTTTCCATTAACGTATTGACGATGTTGGCGGTCGTATTGGCCGTGGGCTTGGTGGTGGACGATGCCATTGTGATGACGGAAAATATCTACGTGCGTATCGAGCAGGGCATGGAACCGTTGCAGGCGGGTATCGAAGGAGCGAAGGAGATTTTCTTCGCGGTCATTTCCACGACCATTACGCTGGTGGCGGTGTTCTTTCCTATTGTCTTTATGGAGGGGACTACGGGTCGGTTGTTCCGCGAGTTCAGTTTTGTTATTTCCGGCTCTATCCTGATTTCCGCTTTTGCCGCCTTGACCTTTACCCCAATGTTGGCCACTAAGTTGCTGAAGCATCAGGAGAAAAAGAACTGGTTCTACCGTAAGACGGAACCTTTCTTTGAGGGAATGAACCGTTTGTATAGTCGTTCGTTGGCTGCATTCTTAAGCAAGCGTTGGATTGCGTTGGTGTTTTCAGGATTGATGTTTGTGCTCATTGTCTTTTTGTGGAACCATATTCCGGCCGAGATGGCTCCGTTGGAAGACCGTTCGCAGATTACTATCAGTACTAGCGGTGCTGAAGGTGTCAGCTATGAATATATCCGCGATTATACGGAACGTATCAACGATGTGGTAGACTCTATCATTCCCGATGCACAAGCTGTTACAGCACGTGTGTCCAGTGGTAGCGGAAATATACAAATTACGTTGAAGGATATTAGGGAGCGTGATTACACGCAGATGGAGGTAGCAGAAGAGCTGTCCAAAGCTGTGCAGAAAGAGACCATGGCGCGTGCTTTCGTGCGGCAACAGTCTTCCTTCGGTGGACGACGTGCCAGTATGCCTGTGCAGTATGTGTTGCAGGCCACTAACATCGAGAAGTTGCAGGAAGTGCTACCGAAGTTCATGGAACGAGTGTATGAAAATCCCGTCTTCCAAATGGCGGACGTTGACTTGAAATTCAGTGACCCGGAAGCCCGCATTCAGATTAACCGTGACAAAGCGGGAACCATGGGTATCAGTACCCGTAACATTGCGCAGACATTGCAATATGGTTTGAGTGGCCAGCGCATGGGGTACTTCTACATGAACGGAAAGCAATACGAGATATTGGGCGAAATCAATCGCCAGCAGCGCAACAAGCCTTCCGACTTGGTGGGCTTGTACATCCGTAACGACAACGGCGAGATGGTGCAGCTGGACAATTTGGTGGAAATCATTTACGGCACTGCACCTCCTAAGCTCTATCGCTACAATCGCTTTGTCTCTGCCACGGTTTCTACCGGTCTGGCCGAAGGGAAGACCATCGGGCAGGGATTGGAAGAGATGGACAAGATAGCCGATGAGGTATTGGATGACACGTTCCGCACCGCTCTTTCCGGTGACTCCAAGGACTACAGCGAGAGTGCCTCCAGTTTGATGTTCGCCTTTATCTTGGCCATCTTCCTTATTTATCTGATTCTGGCGGCGCAGTTCGAGAGCTTCAAGGACCCGTTGGTCATCATGTTCACCGTGCCGTTGGCCATTGCGGGAGCCTTGGTGTTCATGTATTTCGGCGACATCACCATGAATATCTTCAGCCAGATCGGTATTATCATGCTTATCGGGCTGGTGGCAAAGAACGGTATCCTCATCGTAGAGTTCGCCAACCTGAAGCAGGAGCACGGAGAGGACAAGATGCAGGCCATTCGGGATGCAGCCCTGCAACGTCTGCGCCCCATCCTCATGACCAGTGCGGCTACCGTCCTCGGCCTTATTCCATTGGCCTTTGCCAGCGGTGAAGGAGCCAATCAGCGTATAGCCATGGGTACGGCGGTGGTAGGCGGTATGATCGTGTCTACATTGCTCACTATGTACATCGTGCCCGCCATTTACAGTTATATATCTACCAACAGAAGTAAACGAAGAAAGAAATGAAGCGTATCCTAGTCTTATTCTTTATCACGATACTGAGTGCCCCGGCTGTCCTGCAAGCGCAGCCGGCTGCCACTTACACACTGAAGTCGTGCCTCGAAACAGGCTTGCTCAACAACTATTCCCTGCGCATCACCCATAACGAGGAGCAGATCAGTAAGAACAACGCCACACTGGCCAATGCGGGTGCCCTGCCTACCATCGACCTTACAGGAGGCTATCAGGCTACGGTGGACAACACCAGCAGCAAGGTGAGAAGCACCGGACTGACGGAAAAGGAGAACGGAGCCTTCGACCAGACCGTAGACCTGGGCATCGATCTGAACTGGACACTCTTCGATGGATTCAACATCTCTACGACCTACCGGCAACTGAAGCTCCTCCGACAGCAAGGAGAGACCAACACACGCATCGCCTTGGAAGACTTCATCGCATCACTCGCAGCCGAATACTACAACTTCATACAGCAGAAGATACGCATGAAGAACTTCCTGTACGCTGTGCAACTCTCACGCGAACGTCTGCGCATCGTGGAGGCACGATACCACATCGGCGACTTCTCACGACTGGACTATCAGCAGGCCAAGGTGGACTTCAACGCTGACAGCGCACAGTACATGAAGCAACAGGAACTGCTGCACACCTCGCGCATCAACCTCAACGAACTGATGGGCAACGAGAACGTGGACCAGCCCATCATTATACCCGACAGCCTCATCGACGTGAACGCATCGCTGGATTTCGACGAGCTGTGGGAAGCCACGCTGACCGTGAACTCATCCCTGCTGAAGGCCGACCAGAATACGCAACTCGCACAGATGGATTACAAAAAGGTCACCTCGCGAGACTATCCCTACGTACGCCTGAACGCAGGATACGGATATACCTATAATAAATACGACATCGGCAACTACACACGGCGCAGCAACTTCGGCTTCAACGGAGGCATCACCGTGGGATTCAACCTCTTCGACGGTAACCGCAAGCGTGAGCGCCGAAACGCAAGCATCGCCGTGAAGAACGCCCGACTGCAACGCGACGAGCTGGAACTGAGCCTGCGTGCCGACCTGAGCAACCTATGGCAGGCCTACCGCAACAACCTGGAGATGCTGAACCTGGAACGGCAGAACCTCATCGCCGCACGCGACAACCACGAGATTGCCATGGAACGCTACATGCTGGGCGACCTGTCGGGCATCGAAATGCGCGAGGCGCAGAAGAGCCTGCTGGACGCCGAAGAACGCATCCTCAGCGCCGAGTACGACACCAAGCTCTGCGAGATTTCACTCCTCCAAATCAGCGGTAAGATAACCCGATACCTCGAGTGACGCATCGCCCGCAAGGGTGCGGAGACACAGAACCAGGTCCGGACGCCACTCGTCGAAGGCCCGGATCCGAGCCTCCCACGTCCGCTTCAACCCTCCCCACTGCAGGCTCTTCAGCCGGAAGAGCCCGCGCCCCGTCATGCCCCTTCATCTCCTGAAAACCGCCCAAGCAGCCGCACACAGGCGGATCAGTATCCGTTTCTTCAGCCTTTTTTACTCGTTTTAAAATGCGACCGTATGTCGTTAAAAATGCGCCCGTATGCAGTTAAAAATGCGCCCGTACGCATTTTCAACGCCTCCCGCACGCATTTTCAACGCCTCCCGCACGCATTTTCAACTGCGCACGGTCGTATTTTCAATCCCTCCTATATCTGTCTTCGGCTCCGACCGTGTGGAACGGTAAAAGCGGCCTTACGCATCCTTCATCACAAAAGAGAAAAGACAACAAAATACACGTAATAAATCAGATTTTCGACACAACTCATCGATTTTTCGACTATTTTTGCTTCTCGAAAAAGAATAACAGCATTATGAAAAGAATCCTTTTGGCGTGCCTCGTGACAACGGTCTGCGCGATGGCCGCCGCACAACAGACTTACAAGGACAAGCAGTCGTATAAGGACTGGCCCAAGCTGGCTTCTAAACTGGACGATGACTTCTTCAAGACGGAAGAAGCGCTGCGCATCGGCGACAACGTCATGCTCTACCAACAGACTACGGGTGGATGGCCAAAGAACATCTATATCCCTGCCGAACTGACACAGGAGGAGCGCGAAAGGGCATTGGAGATGAAGGACGACGTCAACGAAAGCACCATCGACAACAAGGCTACGACGACGGAAATCACTTACCTCTCACGTCTGTACAACGCCACGGGCATCGACAAATACAAGGAGGCTGCCGTGCGCGGCATGCAGTATCTGTTCGAGGCTCAGTACGACAACGGCGGATGGCCCCAGTTCTATCCTCGTCCGACGGGTTACTACACGCACATCACTTACAACGACGACGCCATGACCAACGTGCTGAAGCTGATGCGCGACGTCAGCAAGGGTAAGGAGCCTTATGCGTACCTGCCGGAGGACGTCCGCCGTCGGGCTAAAGAGGCCTTGGATAAGGGTGTGGACTGCATATTGAAGACGCAGGTGCGGCAGAACGGTCGGCTGACCGTCTGGTGCGCGCAGCATGACGAGCACACGCTGGCTCCGGCCAAGGCGCGTGCTTACGAGTTGCCGTCGCTCAGCGGTCAGGAGTCAGACGACATAGTGCTCTTCCTCATGTCGCTCTCCAAGCCCTCGGCGGAGGTCATTGCTTGCGTGGATGCCGCGGTAGCGTGGTTTAAGGAGGTGCAGATAGACGGGTTGAAGCGCGAGACCTTTACGAATGCTGACGGCAAGAAGGATTACCGCATGGTCCCCTGCGGGGAGGGCGAGGCGTGTACTCCTCTGTGGGCACGTTTCTATAGGCTGGATGACAACCGCCCCTTCTTCTGCGACCGCGACGGCATCATGCGTTACGACCTCTCCGAGATAGGCTACGAGCGGCGCAACGGCTACAGTTGGTACAACGACGGGGGGCTTAAAGTATTCAAGAAGTACGAGCAGTGGAAGAAGAAGCTGTCGGGCTTATAGTTCGTCCAGTGCCTTTCTGCGGTTCTCCTTCAGTAGCTTGAAATGGGTTGGGGTCAGTCCGGTCACGCTTTTGAACTGGCTGCTGAGGTAGGCTGCGCTGGAGTATCCCAGCTGGTCGGCTATTTCATTGAGCGTCAGTTCTCCGTACACAATCAGTTCCTTGGCGCGTTCAATCTTTTGTGCGATGAAGTATTTCTCGATAGTAGTGCCGGTGGTTTCGGAGAAGAGCTTGCTCAGCGAGCTGTAGTCGGTGTGCAGTCTGTCGGCCAGGTATCGTGAGAGGTTCGTCCTCAAAGGCTCCTTATTGTAGTGTACGAGGGCGATGAGGGCCGTCTTGACCTGTTCCACGAGCCGTGCTTGCGGATTGTCCAGCAGTTCGAACCCCAGTGGTGTCAGCGCTTCCTTGATGCGGCGGCGTGTCTCTTCGTCCAAAGGTTCCTCCAGTGAGGCGCTTCCCAGCTCTACGGACAGCGGATGCAGTCCGAGCCCTTCCAGGCAGTTCGTTACAGCCATGATGCATCGGGGGCACACCATGTTCTTGATGTGCAGCACGTTTCCGGTGGCAGACAGGTTATTCTTCATATATGGATGGGTTTCTTCGGGGGCAAATGTACAAAAATGGTGCTTAAAATGCGGGAAATGACAGGTATCTTTTTTATATTTGTGACCTAAACCAATAGACGTATATTCGTACGATGAAGGACATATTTATGAAGAAGACTCTATTAACTTGGATTCTCGGAGTGCTGACTATCTGTTTGGCGGTCCCAATGTCTGCGCAAGTGTCGTTTGGCGAAGCGCGGAAGTTCAATGACGGGTGGCTCTTCCGTCTGGAAGATGATTCCGCCTTTAAGCAAAACGTCTATGATGATGCGGAGTGGCGTAAGCTGGATTTGCCGCACGACTGGTCCATTGAGGGGCAGATTTCGCCCGACTTGGCCAGCTGTACGGGCTATCTGCCCGGCGGTATCGGCTGGTATCGGAAACATTTCTCAGTGAGCGACAAGGCTGCGCGCCATTACATTTATTTCGAAGGTGTGTACAATCGGAGTGAGGTTTATCTGAACGGTCATCTGTTGGGCAAACGTCCCAACGGATACATCTCCTTTATGTACGACCTGACGCCTTATTTGAAGAAAGACGGGGACAATGTCTTGGCGGTGCGTGTAGACCATAGCCGTTCGGCCGACTCACGCTGGTACACCGGTTCGGGCATCTACCGGGATGTATGGATGGTGTCGGCGGGCGACATTCACTTCGCCCAGTGGGGCATAGGCTGGCATGCTACATCGCTGACCGACCGTCGGGCTACTATAGCCGTGGATGTGGAAGTGCAGAAGCACGTAGACGCTTCCAGGAAGTTGGAGGTGAAAGCTTCGCTCTTCGATGCGGAAGGTGAAGAAGTGGCAAAGGCTTCACGAAAGATTGCCGATGGCAAAGTCGGTCTGACCCAACAGACCTTGACGCTCCGCGTGAACAGTCCGAAACGCTGGGACTTGGATACACCTTATTTATATACATTGAAAACAGAATTGTTGGCGGATGGAGAGCGGATAGACGCCGCCGAGACGAAGGTAGGGCTCCGCACATTAGAATTCGATTCCAACAAAGGGTTTGCCTTGAACGGGCGATGGATGAAGGTGAAAGGCGTCTGCCTGCACCATGATGCCGGAGTGTTGGGAGCCGTTGTGCCGCCCGAAGTATGGGAACGCCGCCTGCTTAATCTGAAGAATTACATCGGAGTGAACGCTATCCGCTTGAGCCATAATCCACAGGCTCCCGTGTTGTATGACTTATGCGACCGACTGGGACTACTGGTGATGGATGAGGCTTCGGATGAGTGGGAATTTCCCAAGCGCAAGTGGATTAAGGGATGGAACAAAGGAGAGCCAGGCTTTCAAGGCTCCTACGACTTCTTTGAAGAATGGATAGAGCAGGACGTGACAGACATGGTACGACGTGACCGTAACCACCCCAGCATTTTCTTATGGAGCATTGGCAATGAGGTGGATTATCCCAATGACCCTTACTCACATCCCATATTAGACGGAACAACCATCAATCAGCCGATGTTCGGAGGTTATAAGCCCGATGCTCCGGACGCCATGCGCATCGGTGTCATTGCCCAACGGCTGGCCGATTGTGTGCGCGCCGTAGATAAGAGCCGTCCCGTGACCGGTGCTTTGGCAGGTGTCGTGATGTCCAACCAGACCGCTTATCCCGAAGCCGTGGATGTTGTGGGCTATAACTATACGGAGAACCGTTATGACGAAGACCATGCCACCTATCCCAACCGCATTATCTACGGAAGCGAGACAGGGTCAGGCATCGACACTTGGCATGCCGTACGTGACCGTGATTTTATCTTTGGCCAGTTCATCTGGACGGGAACTGATTATTTGGGTGAGGCAGGCGCATGGCCGTCACGCGGATTGGGCACGGGATTGCTGGATTTTGCCAGTCTGCCAAAACCTCGTGCATGGTTTCGTGCCACGATGTGGAAAGACGAATCGGTGACTTATGCCGGAACCTATCCGAAGAATCGGTGGGTCTCGCCTGACGCTTGGGATATCTGGAATTACGAGCCGGGACAGGAAATCCGTGTGGTGTGCTACACCAACGCTCCGCAAGCCCGTCTGATGTTGAATGGCAAGGAAGTGGGTGCTATGAAACCTTACGATGATAAGAGTGGTATTCTTTATTGGGACATTCCTTATGAAGCGGGTGAATTGATAGCTGAAGGCTGCGATGCGTCAGGTGAAGTGTTGTCCAGCTATATTCTACGCACGACCGGACGTCCGTATGCCATCCGTGTGAAAGCGGATCGTGAAACGCTTTCTGCCGGAAAAGCTACGGCACATATAGAGATAAAGGTAGTCGATGAAAGGGGCTTGACGGTGAAATTGGCCGATAATGAGATTACTTGCCGGGTGGAAGGCCCCGCCCGTCTGCTAGGCTTAGAGAATGGTGCCAATAATGACATGTCCGAGCATCGAGACAACCGCCAGCGTGTACACATGGGACGTCTGTTAGCCTATATACAGACTACCGGCGAAACGGGAGACATTCGCGTCACCTTTACTTCTCCCTTGTTGCAAAAGGCGGAAGTGACGATAAAAGCGGAATAAGAAATAAACACAGGCACAAAGGTGCAGAATGATTTTGTAAACAGGTAAATCAAATTTCCACACCTCTGTGTCTGTGTATCCTGTGCCTTGTTACAGTTCTTAAGCAGATTTTATTTCAACTTATACACTTCGCTGCCCGCCAGCAGGAAACAACCTACGCCGAAGTCTTCAAAGTCGGGCACTTTGTCGTATGTGACGGGCTGGCTGTCTTTCGGCTCCTTACCGGTGCCTTGCACATAGCCTAAGAAACCGTTGGGGTGTACACATTCTTTCACCATGGCATTCCATGCTTTCAGCAGCACGGGCAAGTATTCATTCCTGTCCAACAGTCCTTTGCGTACGCCCCATGCCATGCCGTAGAGATAGATAGAATAGAGAGCCATCAGTCCTTATACGCCACGTGTCCAGATGTTGCTTGGACGTACCACATTATTTACGTAAGACGGAGTACGATAGTCCTTATACTTTTTCATGAAGTAGTCGTTGACTTTGACAATGGTATTCAAAGTCTCTTTCTGATTGGGTAGGTTTTGCGCTTTCGCAAATCCGAAGTACAAAAATACAATGATGAACAGTAGGGTAATTCTCTTTTCCATGATTAGAAAATCTTTATTAGTAAATGAGGCAAAGTTAAAGTTTTTATTGGTTGCTTAAGCCCGTTTTCTGAATGCGCAGACAGGCTCCTCCTCCAGGAGCCAGTTTGACAGAGAGTGAATCACCTGACTTGACTTTGCGTGTCTCCACTTGGTAAGACTCCCTGTTTGTCAGATAGTGCGCATCGTCTCCGTCCAGCATCAGTTGCGCTGTATAAGTACCTTTCGGTAGAAACGTCAAGGGGATGGACAGAGTCCTTGCTTCCTCGTTTGTGGCTGCCGCTATCAGATAATCTTTATCCGTCTCACGCATCATCACAATGTAAGCTCCGATTTTCCCCGCTAGGGTACGGCTCTCTTTCCAAGGCATCCTTTGAGCAGACAGGAAAGCCAGCAGTTCCGGATATTTGTGATACATTTCGGGAATGTCTGGAAGGATGGTCACACCGGAGAACGTTATCAGCGTACGCGCAGCTTCGGCTACCACCGTTGAAGGCACCGGCTGGTTTTCGTCCACCCGGGTTGTAGGCCCTTGACGTAAATCGAACATTCCGTTATTCATATCCAACGGACCGGCCAGCATGTTCACAAAGACTGAGGTAACAAACGTTTTCGGCTCGAATACCCGGTGTGCATCCAGTTGTGCCTGACAATATTCACGGGTCACCGCATTGGGCCAAGTACGCATTTGCCCGTAAGGATGAACCGGCCCGTCATGGAAGTCTACCAAAAGTTTATTCTCGGCGCAAAGGCGGGTAATCAATTGCGTTCTTACGTTTTTCTCTTCAGGCGTTCCGTTCATGAACCCATATTTTACACCGGCCGCGCCCCATTCTCCATACTGCTTCAGCGTCTCCTCTATTGGGAATTGCCGGCCTCCTACGTCATTCAGATACAACCAGATGCCAACGCCTTTTTCCTTACCGTATGCCAATATACGTTTCACGTCATTTACCTTGCCGCCCGACAATGGGTCAGATGTTGCGTCAAATTCCGGGCCATACCAATTGGCATCCAATACCAAATACTTGAATCCTTGTTCGGCCGCAAAATCTACCATACGTACCCACGATGGATAATTCATGCTGTAAGTAAAGCCATTGTCCGTTATGGCTCCGTTGATACGCCAATCCCACACAGCTACTCCCGGCTTTACCCACGAAAAATCACCTGAAGGTTCCGGATTCAACAACTCTATCAGATGAGAATCCACCATCTCGCCCGGTGTGTTACCATGCAAAATGACACGCCAAGCAGAGAGATAGCCTGGTTCCAGCCGGGCTGGTTTAGAGACCACTTCAAACATTGTTTTTCCTTTGGAGGAGGACAACATCAGCGGTTCACCAGTACGCAAATCAGCTTCATGGAGTGCCATAAACTGGTGTTCGCCTGCCTGAATAGTCATGACCGGTTGTCGTTCGCCTTCCACTTCGCTCAGCCGGTCCGGCCCCAGATTGTGCAGTTCCCCGTTGTAGAACCAAGCCGTATAATCACCCGCAAAGCAGTATTGTGTACATTCTTCGCTTACGTCCCCCCTTTGCTTGGCCGTTTTGGGGACAATGTACCGCCAAGCTACGCCGTCTCCATAGACGCGGAATACGATTTGTATTTGGTCTATGCCTTCCTTGTTTTCAGGTGCATGGAAGTCTAAAGTCAGTTCGTTGTATTGGTCTTTTACTTCTGCCCGTTTTCCCCACACAGGTTTCCATACACCGTCATGGCTGGCGGTGGAGGTTGTTACTTTCCAGTCGGCACCGGGAATTCTTCTTTGCGCCATGTCTTCAAACCCCAATTGGGAAGCCGAAATCAACTCTTCTCCCTTGTCGGCCAAGGAGTACACATATAGTCCTGCCGTATCTTTCCCCACAGACAATACTAAATCTCCATTGGGGGAATACAGTTGAAAACGAGTCGTGGCTGAGTTGCACGAATAAAAAACAGTAACCATGCAAGCAGCAAGTAAAGAATAGAATCCTGTTTTTTTCATAATGAAATGGATTAGATCGTGTTTATTTCCCGCTTTTTCTTACAAAGATATAAAAATCAGCAGATAAAAATGGGGCGTGCCGTAGAATTTTGTGCATTGGCGCAATGCGATTTTACTGGGTTGTTCCGGCTTCGTATATTCTTTTCCATACTGCGGATTATGAAAGTTCGGATTTTTATTATAATTTTGCAGAGAAAGTGTAAAAACAATCGAGGCATGAAAACATCTATTTTGAGAACGCTACTCATGTTGCTTTGCATGGGGACGGCATTTCCTGCAATGGCACAGTTCAATTGGAGGAAAGCAATCAGCGGTGCTGTTAAAGCTGTAAAGGCTGTTACATTGACTGATGAGCAAATGGCTGAGTATGTGAAAGAATACATTGATTGGATGGACAAAAATAATCAGGTGTGCGCAGATGACAATTCTTATACCATTCGTTTGAGGAAACTTACGGAGGGGCTGACCGATGCAGATGGAATTCCTCTGAACTTTAAGGTGTATTACGTGACGGACGTGAACGCTTTTGCTTGTGCTGACGGGAGTATCCGTGTGTTTTCAGCCTTGATGGACATCATGACGGATGAGGAGCTGCTCGGTGTCATTGGCCATGAGATAGGACACATTGCACATCGTGACTCTAAAGACGGTTTCCGTACCGCCTTGCTCGCTTCTGCTCTCAAAGATGGAATTTCCTCAGGAGGAGGAAAAGTAGCGGAACTGACCGAGTCGCAGATGGTTGAGCTTGGTGAGGCGTTGCTGAATGCCCGTTATTCGCAGAAGCAAGAGCGGGAAGCAGACGATTATGGTTATGAGTTTTTAAAAAAGTATGGGAAGAATCCGTGGGCGATGGCGCTCTCTTTTCAGCGGCTGAAGGCCTTGCAGGGAGAAGCCGGGACGGAACAGACCGGAAAACTTAACCAATTGTTCTCAACGCATCCCGATTTGGACACCCGCATCCAGCGTATGGAAGAGAGGGTGCTTGCGGACGGAATCGAGAAACCTGCTTCTTGAAAACAAGTTGATATTCCTTTCATTTTGATAAAAGGAGAAAGTTGTTTTAGCGGTTCGAAATCCGGTATTTGTTGATAAAGCGTTCCAGTTCTTCCGAGCCTTTGGGAGTAGAAATGCCTCTTAAGAACGTGAACATAATGGACTCGTACACATCTAAGAAAGGATAAGTCTTGCAGATGTCACTTTCCATCAATATGTCAATCTGCGCACGGAGTAAAGAATTGACAATGGGAAAGTTGACGTCTTCGCGAAAATAGCCTTGCCGTACTCCCTCTTTAAAGAAATTGACCGCATCTTCTGTTGTTCTGTTATTACCGTTTCTCAGTTGTTCATAGGCACGGGGGTATTTTTTGATATCATCAAAAAACCTTTTGTTGGTAGCGTGAAACCGCTCAATGCTCCGTTGATAACGCTTCAATAACACCTCCAACACATTAACTGAGTTGCTTGTCTGTTCACGCATATAGATTTCCTCCGTTTTAATGTCTCTACGGATGCACTCTATCAATAATGCTTCTTTGTCCGAGAATAATTCATAGAGTGTACGCTTGGATATGCCAAAAGAAGCGGCAATATCGTCCATGGTAACACTGCGTATCCCCTCTTTGGCAAAGAGTTCTCCTGCTGCGATGATTATTTTCTCTCTCAAATCTCGACGCATAATTGGAATTTTGTCTGGCTCTTTCATAACAAATCTATAGAAGCGTGATTATCTGTTGAAAAACGAAACAAAGATAAAAAAAGAAAACTCAACCTCCAAGCTGAGTTTCCTTTTTTGTTTGTTTGGCGTGCATTATTTATTGGGGAAAGCTTCGAGCATTTACAATTATAGTTTTCTCCCCCCGCATATTTCAGACATTAGTCATTCGAAAATGCATAATCCCGACCTCCAATTATCGGAAGTCGGGATTATCACTATAATAGTACCAGTTAAGCGATAGTCAATGGCTTTTTGTCATTTATTTAGTCATCGCTATCCATGTCGATGACGTTGAACTGAAGGTCGAACTTGATTTCCCAGAAATTGGAAAGCCGGATTTCGTAAGAATAACGGTCTTTTTCGATGGAGAGAATTTTGGCGTCGGGATAGTTCGTTTTTACGAACTCTGCAATCTGGGTAGGTATTACACTGGCAGGCACTCCCGTGTGTTTGCACTGAACGTCCGTCCATGCTCCCTTCTTGTCAAACTCAATCTTGTCACCATTGACAAACATCAGGTCGTACGAAGTGTCGAATATTTCACTTTCCTTCTTCACGAATGCCACTTTGGCGTCACCGAAATTCTGCTTTACAAACTGTTGTGCCGTAGCGGGAAGTTGGGCAAAGGTGATAGCCTTGTCATTGTCGGCCGATACGAACTGTAAAGTAAATACACTCACTAATAATAAAAATAACTTTTTCATAATAGAACTTTTTTTAAAGGGTTATTAATTCGTCTTTATTTGTTTTCGTACTGCAAAGAAACGAACCCTTTTAGGAAAGAATTGGGAAAAACGGAGCAATTTCATGAAAAAATTATTTTTCTTCTGTCAAACGCTTCAATTCCATCAGATAATACCCTATGACAGAGGCTCCTTCACTGGTCTCTCTTCGTAAGCGTTTTAGCAAGTGGGTGTGATCGCCAAGCAGAGACGCCATTTTTTCCTTGCCGACAAATTCGGCACGGCCGTTACGTGGATTGATTTCATAGAATACGCGCGCGTTAATTAAAGCTGATGCGGCTATGGCGTTGCCCACATCACCGCCCAGACGTGGCGCATTGGCTGGGGTAGAAGTGCTGGAAGCGGCTTGTCCCACAGGTTGTGCGCAGAA
Source organism: uncultured Bacteroides sp. (assembly GCA_944322275.1). GTDB lineage: Bacteria > Bacteroidota > Bacteroidia > Bacteroidales > Bacteroidaceae > Bacteroides. Next base: position 23,475 of record CALUOV010000012.1, read on the forward strand.
ATACACATGCTCACCGATTTGAATGGCCGGGGCGAAATAGCTTCCAAAACGATAACGCTTGTAGCGCATCTTCCGGCAATTGACATAGAGCGTTGTATCTATCCGCACGGCGTAGCAGCGCTTGCGCAGATAACGGCTCAGACTCGGGTTGTCTTTGGCTTCGATGCGATAATCGCCTCCGCTCAGCAACAGAATTTTATTCTTCGAACGTTTTTCTACCAGCAAAGTTGTAACCGTATCGCCCTCCTGCGCCACCAGTTCGTGTAGATTGGCGTATATCACCTGCTGCGCCTTGCACGGAATAGCCAGCAAGATTGTAAGAACCGTAAAAACAAATCCATATTTCTTCATATCAGTTGGACGGTTTAGCCACATGTTTCGGTTTTGGGGAGATAAAGATATATGTTTTTTGAGGAATCAGCAAGAACGGGGCTAAAAAATATCTTTCGTATGGACGAAATCGGTGCAATTGACTATCTTTGCCGCCATTAATCATGTAATCATGTCGATATGCAAACCTATAATGAGTTGAAGGCTGAATATACCCGTCAAGTGGAAATGACAGAAAAAGCGTTGATCCGTGTGCAAGGGCAAATAAATCGCATCAGCCTCTTGAGGGTGATGTTGTTCTGCATGGCTGTGGGCGGCGTTATCCTCTTTTGGAATAAGGGGTGGGAGATGATTGCGGGGGCATTGCTTCTTACCCTTTTGCCTTTCTTCCTCCTTATCCGATATCACAATCGTCTTTATTGGCACAAGGAATACTTGGAGAAGGAGCGGGAAACAAGCCTGCAAGAGCGGGCGGCGCTTGACAATGATTTCAGCACTTTGGACGAGGGACGGGAATACATCGACCCATCTCATCTTTATACGTATGATTTGGACGTGTTCGGCCCTCACTCCTTATTTCAATGTCTCAACCGCACCTGCACACCACTTGGCAAAGACTTGCTGGCCTCCTGGTTAAATCTGCATCTGGAAAACAAGGAAGAAATCCTTCTTCGGCAAGAGGCCGTTAAGGAGCTGGCCGAGAAGAAAGCGTTCAGGCGGCATTTTCGCATATTGGGACTGATGAACAAAGGGAAAGCGGCCGACAAGGAGGAGCTGTTGGCGTGGGCACAAAGTCCAGCCTTGTTTCGTAATCATAAGGGATATAAGGGCTTGCCTGTTATGGTCGCGCTGATTAATATCGGATGCTTGGGCGGAGTGTTGGGTGGAATCATTACGGGAAGCCAATGGGCGGTCTTGTGGTTTGCCATAGTCCTTTTCAGCTTTCTGTTCACGCACAAAGTATCCAGGGTGCAGGCGGTTTATGGCAAAAAGTTGCGGATATTAGGCACTTATGCCCGTTTGTTGAAAGTGATTGATGAGGAAATCTTTGAAAGTGTTTTGCTGAAAGGGGTAAAAGAAAAGATAGGAAGCGACCGTAAGCAAGCCACACTGGCCATTCAGAAATTGGTGAAACTGATGAACGAATTGGATCAACGTAACAATTATCTGATGTACACGGTGTTGAACGGATGTTTCTTTTGGGAGTTATGGCAAATCATGCGGATTGAGGCTTGGAAGGACACCTACGCCAACGAACTGTCCGATTGGCTGGACGCTATTGGCGAAGTGGATGCGCTGAATTCTTTAGGCACCTTTGCATACAATCATCCCGAAGGCTATTGTTACCCCGTGATAACCACATCCGTGCCGTTCAAGTTGTGTGGCAAGGGACTGGGGCATCCCCTGATGCCTCACGGGCAATGCGTGACGAACGACATTCGCATGGAACAGCGTCCGGCCTTCATCATTATCACCGGAGCCAACATGGCGGGCAAGAGCACGTACCTGCGCGCCATCGGCATCAATTATCTGCTGGCCTGCATCGGTTGTCCCGTTTATGCCGGGCAAATGGAGCTATATCCCGCCAAACTCATAACCAGTCTGCGTACCACCGACTCGCTGAATGAAAATGAATCTTATTTCTTCGCTGAGCTGAAGCGGCTGAAGCTCATTATCGACAAGCTGAAAGCGGGCGAACAGTTGTTCATCATCCTGGACGAGATACTGAAAGGCACCAACTCCATGGACAAGCAGAAAGGTTCGTTCGCCCTTATCAAGCAACTGATGAATTTGCAGGCCAACGGCATCATCGCCACGCACGACCTGCTGCTCGGCACGTTGAAGGACCTCTTCCCGCAAAACATCGCCAATTATTGTTTTGAAGCGGACATCACCGGAGACGAGCTGACTTTCTCTTACCGGCTTCGCCCTGGTGTGGCACAGAACATGAACGCCTGTTTCCTGATGAAAAAAATGGGGATAGCGGTGGCGGACTAAGGTATTCTATATTAAAAGCCCAAGTATCTTAATATCTTTTGCTTTTTATCTTAAGATACTTGGGCAAATAACTTAGGATACTTGAAACCTACTCTTTTTCCGCCTTAAAATTTGATTCGTCTATCATTTTCCCTTGTCTGGGGCTATCGTTTTGAGGAATTCCTGAAGGAATATCGGTCCGATAGTAGAAACTGCCAGTCAGGCGAATGTCGTCGTAAGAACTGCCGATCATTACTTTGAACTCGCCTGGTTCCACCACTCGTTTCTTCTGTTCATTAATCAGTATAAGATCGTCCGGCACAATCGGGAAACTGACTATACGACTTTCACCTGGATTGAGATGAATACGCTCAAAACCACGAAGGTTTTTCTCATAAGTAGTGGTGGAACTCACCACATCGTTTATATATAATTGTACGACTTCGTCGCCTGCCACCTGCCCCGTATTGGTTACTCGGCAAGACACTTGTACATGAGCGGTAGAGGTACGCACGCTGTCTATCTGCAGTCCTTCATAAGCGAATTGTGTATAAGATAAACCGTGGCCAAAGCAGTAGAGCAATCCTTTATTGGCAATTGTATGATACTCCATCGGTTCGTAATTGGCGTTCGGTTTTGTAGGAATGTTCATCGGTAACTGTCCTACGGTCTTAGGCCAGGTTCCGTTTAACTTTCCTCCGGGATTGTAGTCGCCTTTCAATGCTTCTGCAATGGCCTGTCCGCCTTGTGCGCCCGGATAACCTGCCGCCAAAATGGACGGACAATAACGATCGGCAAAATTTATGGTCATAGGGCGTCCCCAAATGAGCACTAATACAACAGGCTTGCCGGTGCGGACAATAGCCTTAAGCAAGTTTTCCTGATGCCCGGGCAGGTTTAGGCTACTGCGGGTACGGCTTTCTCCCGAAGTACGCACATCATCACCTAACACCACTACGGCAACATCGCTCCGGTTTGCCAAAGCCACAGCTTCAGCAACGGAGTGTTGTTCGGCGTCACTCAACGTATCCTCCACCAATTCATTATCCGGCCATCCTTTGGAAACGATATCTATTCCTTTGGCATAGTTGATTTCCACATCCTGGCCTTTATAGACATTCTTCAAACCGTCCAATACACTGGTAAACCGCTGATAGCCTTGGGGACCATAATGGGTAGATACATATCCGTTGGAATCCGCATTCGGACCGATAACGGCAATACGGCGATATTTATTACCTAACGGAAGGAACTGGTCTGCATTCTTCAACAGTACCAAACATTCGCGTGATGCTTGCAATGCTTCGGCTAAATGCTCTTCGGAGGATACAATTTTAGATGCGTTTTGGGGAGAGCCGGAATAAGGGTTGTCAAACAGTCCCAGCCAGAATTTGACATACAAAACATCTTTCACCATCTCATCTACTGTCTCCATGGACAACTGGCCTTCATTAACCAATTCCCGGATATTCGTAATGTATTCAGTCGGATCATTAAATTCAGTACGTACATTCAATCCGGCTTCGAGCGCCTTACGGGTGGATTCTTTGTAATTTGACGTGACTTTATGTACTGCATCCAAACGCCCAATGGCGTAACTGTCAGAGACTACATATCCTTTGAATCCCATTTCACCACGTAATATATCTGTCAAGTAATGGTGGTTACCCGCCATCGGAATGCCGTCATAATCATTGTAAGCGCACATCACGCCTAATGAACCGGCTTCTTGAAATACTTTACGAAATGGATATTCATGAATGTAATACATTTCCGAGGGAGTAATATGCGGATCTGTACGCGAGTCCCACTGTCTGGCGGCTTTGCAGTCACCGTAACCTACATAGTGTTTCGGGCTGGATACGACCTGCTGGCTTTGAATCCCTTTAGCCATGGCTACTCCCATACGGGCTACCAGATAAGGATCTTCTCCCAAAGAGCCTTCCCAGCGTCCCCAACGTTGGTCACGGGGCACATCCAGTATCGGGGCATAGATATTGGTATAGCCCATGGCTCTCGCTTCTTCTCCTTCAATAACGCCCTGTTTATAAGCCAAATTTTTATTCCAGGTACATCCCAGACCATTCATGGATGGAAAGCTTGTAGCCCCTGTTGCGCAAAGTCCACGAATACCTTCATTGCTAAAGTCCACAGGAATTCCCAGTCGGGTATATTCCACGAAAAAACGTTGGGTCTCAGCCAAAGCGGTGGCAAGTAGGCCGGCATCGCTAATCTCCTTGTTAAGGTGTTCGTCAATATTGGCGATTCCGTCTTTTAATATGTTTGTTAACCACTCACGGGTTGGTACACTGTCTTCTAATGCTTTCTTATAGCCATAAAAAGTAGCGAGTTGACAAGACTTCTCATTTAGGTTCATTTGTGAGAGTAGGTCTTCTACCCGTTTGTCAATAGCTTGCGCAGGATCTTCGTAGATGTCTTTCTTGCCGTTTTTGTTAAAATCGATCCACCCTTTTTTATAGATTTCTTTTTTGTGTGGGAATACTTCCTGGGTATTCCGGGCTGCAGCTGGAAAACAGACAGCTGCGCATAAGGCTAAAACTGTTATTTTTTTAGTGATGATATTCATGTGATTGTTTTTATAAAGTTATCTGTTATTCGGATTTATTTCCCGGAGCTTTTTTGCTTCGCGTTTGGGGACTCTTGTTGATAAACCCGCAGGTTGGTTACTCTACTGTTGTAGTCACCGGATTTCTCCAACGGAAAGACGAGTGTTCGTACATTGCTCATGGAGTCCTTTCCTTGGTTAAAATATTGTTTGCCGATTTGTAAATCCGCCATTAGTTTATCGTTGACGTACAGACGGGTCGAACGGTTGTCTCCTTCCACGCGAATGTGAACCCGTTCATCCTTCACCCGATAAGGGAATGTATTCAGGTAACCGTCACGGGCAAATCCCATCATACCTTTAATTGGATCCGACAAGTAGAATACGGCGGTAGGCGAGCGGAAGAGTTCTGTTCCGTAAGTTTCTGGTTTTCCGTCCAGATCGAATTCGACCCGATAACTATAACCGGCTTCACGATGCGGAAGTATTGTGTTCGGCAATACTTCATCTTGTTCATAGACCAATCCCTTGCCACTACCTATTTTACCCCCTTGATTGACTCCTGGAGCCTCACTCAATTGATACCGTTGTTGATTGAAAATGTCGAAAGATAAAGTAGGAGTGGCACCGGTCCACATCTTCACAGCCAAAGTCTGGACGGCGGGAAAGATTCGGTCGTGCAAGTCTTTGCTGGAGATTCCATTGCCTGCATGGTCATTCCATAAGGCAAACATGCCTCCTAAAATGGAAGGATGTTTTTCCGGGAAGACCGCTTTCCCTATATGGGCGGGAGTCCATTCGTTGTAAATCCGCTCTGTGTCCAGATAGTCATGGTAATAGCCGGCGGCAGGTACAATGTAGAGCCATCCGTCGGGCATACTGATCAGTTTGTAGCCTTGTTCAATCATGGCTTCAGGATCAGCATAGCCATTGTACCAGGCGTTCATAATGACATTTTCCGATTTGACCGGCGTTTCACCTTTTGCATGAGTCAACGATCCCCATACACAGGCTTGTTTGCCATATTTTTCTACATATTTGATGTAACGGTCTGTGAAGTATCTGAATTTTTCTACGACCTCTTGATTTTTGTTGGAATATTCGTCTGTACCGATGTGTACTTGTTTTCCTCGGAAAACAGGATTGTCACCTTCCAGATATTCTTTGAATAGATTATCTACAAAAGTATAAGTTTCGGGCTTGAACAGATCTAAATGGTCCATACCATACTCCTGACTGCCAATTTCCGGCTTGTATTGCGTGAAAGCCAATGAATGGGCAGGCACATCTATTTCCGGGATGATATTTACAAAATTCTGTTCTGCCAGTTTCTGCAAATCGATAAATTCCTGTTTGGTGTAGTAACCGTCTTGTGCCGTCAGTCCGGGATAAGTGTCGCATTCCAAACGGAAGGCCGAATAAGTTTTCATTAAATTCCATTGGTAGAAACGGGGGAAAGCGTTATCATTAAGATGAATCTGGAAAGTATTCATTTTATAATAGGATAGAATCTTCACATAATCCCTCAAGAATTCCAACGGAATGAATTTGCGTCCACAGTCCAGCATGAAGCCACGTACCGCATAGTCAGGCCAGTCTGTGACCGTACCGCATGGCAGGCTATGTGCTTCGTTCTGTTCCATCATCTGCAATAAGGAACGTGTACCCCAGTAGACGCCCACAGATAGAGGAGCGGTTATCACCACTTTTTCATCGATGTCAATTTTATATTCTTCTGATGAGTGTACAGGTCGCTTCTTTCCCAATACCAGTGCAATGTCTCCGGCTGAGGCTTTACCTTCAGTACAGACCTCCCAGTCCATTCCGAACATGGTGCGGAGTTCTTTGACGAAAGTTGCAGCCATTTCTTGAAGCTGCGGACTGCACACGATACGGCCTTTGTGAAGGATCTTAAAATCTCCATTGTCGCTTTTCCATTCTTTGAGTTCTGGAATAACGAAAGGCTTTGAATTTTGCGCGTAGCTTAGGAGGCTACATAATCCAACAAAGAGTGTCGTAATAATGAACTTTTTCATCTTATTTGAATATCGGTTTATCGGTTAGTTGCATGGATTGTTTTCCATTGTCTTTCAATTCAAATACAATCAAAACATTTTCTCCATTTTTCAATAATGTGGAGGGTATAGGGAGAGACTGTTGGGAGTTTTGTTCCCAGTAAGCGCCGACATATTCACCATTGAGCCATACTTCACCCATGCCCCATCCGCTTGTATCCAGATAGACTCCTTCTTTCGGTTCTGCTTGGAAAGTTCCTCGGAAATAGCGTGGTAAGCCATTCGATAATGGCGTAGTAAAATTCAATTGGTTGACATCGTATTCGCGTACAGCCAATGGAGTCATCGTCCAATTTGTCAAAGCCTCTCCATTCAGTTCCGCAGAACCGAAAAGTCCTTTGGAATTATCCAATATTTCAGGGCCGTAAGTAATGCGGCCGATGTTCTCTACATAAAGGTACAAGATGTGAGTACCCTCTGTCGCGCCAAATGTAATCTCCCGTTTTTCGTTATTCAGTTCTCCAATCCGTTTCTTGTCAAGGTAGACTATAGCATAGTCCCGTACATTTTCCACCTCCAAGGTAACGTCATCACCGTCAGTTGTGATTTCAGTCTGATAGAGCACATAACCACCGGTGTCCATGCCCATATCATTCATCGGCAATAGCTCTTCGGAAGAGTAGCTTTCTTCATATACTTGCTCCGCGGAAGCTTCTTCGGTCATGGGTATTTCCTGCGCTGCGGCGAAAAACGAAGGGAGGATCCCGATGAACAAGCCGAGGAGCGTGCGTCTCATTTGTTCTCTCATGGCTATTTGAGTATAAAAGATTCAATGAATTGTACGGGTAACTCTACTTGTGGATTAAACAAATCGCTCTTTACGTAGCGGTCAATACTTTCCAACAGTTGGCGACTGGCAAGTCGTTTGTCCATATCTTTCCGGGTGTCTAAGGCCAGTACCAGTAGTTTGCCGTTGCCGACCTTGGCTTCAAAGCCGATACCGAGTTTACGGTTGCTGTCATAAGAGTCTATTGTCTGGATGAATGGACGCAATGCCTGGGGGGTGTCCTGCATGTCAATCACTTTAGCGTAGTTCAGGATGTCCCACCATTGCCAGTCCAAATGCTTCTCCGTTACAAAATGATCGAATACATGATTGTCGTTATGGATCAGGCAACCCAAAGTCATAGGCGGCCATTTGAACATGATTGGATTCCAAAAATGATTGTGGAACACGGATCGGCGACCTTTTACTTTCTTGGGGTCAGGAATAAAAACTACTTTTTTGCCTGTGGCCAGTTGATGGCGTGCTTTCTCGTCAAAAGTGGTCGTATAGAGCACATCGTCAGTAGACTGCATCCATGTATGCTGAGTCGGATAGACCCAGATGTCCCACTGGTTGGATACATCCTTACCCAACGTCAACCGGACTGTCAGTTTCCGTGGCTCATTGCAGACTGGCAGTGCACAAGTAAAACTGTCTACCGGATAAACTCCATGAGCGCCGATGGTCTGCCGTTTCAGTCGTCCTTGCTTCAATACTTTCGCCTGTTCGTCCAATAATTGCCAGGTAATTCGGGCATTCTTCAGTTCGGTACCGCTGTAGTTATAAATTTCCGCTTTACCTGTAAAAGTGTCACCTGTTTGCCAAGTGCGTCTTTTGAAGCGGAGCAATGCCACGGTCGGTGCGCAGAAACGGCGGAAATCCGCTGCGGAAATCAGTCCTTTGGAGTCCCAGAAAGGATCGAGTATACCGACCGGTGAATATCCCTGCTCAGGCAAATCGTTGATGGAGAGTAACTGGAAACCGGCCGATGTAGCGGTACGGAGTTGGCCTTCAATTACGTCTTTATATTCAAATACGGTTTGTGCGCCCGAAGCCTGGAAGAAGTCTTCGGCTTGATCGCCCATGCCGTTTCTTTCAAGCTGTTCACGGAACATTTCAAGATTGCGCGCTTCTACAGGACCGTCAAACTTGTCAATAATGGAATAATCGGGATAAACGCAACGCTGACCGGTTTCGTGTGAGATAACGGGCACGTCAATATTCGTTCCACGGGATATATCCCAATCCGTGTAGGGACGTCCTTCATAAATAGTCGCTCCGCCACTGGATGTTTGGTGGGTAACATAAAATTGATCGGAAGCTACTCGTTTGCGGGCGGTTGAACCGCTGAACAGTCGTCGGTTGTCATGTTCACGTCCGTAACGGGTCAGTTCTTCAATGAAATCAAAATCACCGCTGATTTCGTTTCCATTACAGTAGAGAATAAAAGAGGGGTGATTTCCGTATTCTTTCAGAATAGCTTTCTGTTCGCGGCGGAAGAAGTCCCATCGGGCAGGTTCATTTGCTTCTCCATCTGCTCCCCACATGGGAAGTTCTACTTCTAAATATACGCCCAGTTTGTCGGCCATGCGGAAAGCCGCGGCCGGAGGACACCAGGAGTGAAAACGCATGTGGTTCATGCCATATTCTTTTAAAATCCGGAATATGCGTTCCCATTCGGCGTCGTCAACTGGAGCATAACCGGTTCTGGGGAATACGGCATTCTCTACCGTACCTCTCAAGTGGATAGGTTTGCCATTTAGTAGAATATGGTTTTTCCCTTGCGTTATCTCGCGCATGCCGAATGTGGTATGACGGCTATGTTCATAAAGCCGGTCGTTTGCCTGTGCCGTTAACCTGCACTCGGCTTGATAGAGATTGGGATGAAATTCGTCCCACACTTGCATGTTTTTACCCAAGGTAATTTCGCTCTCTACCGTGAATAAAGTGTCAGCATTGTTGACCGGAATCTCAACGTTTATAGGATTCTGACCTTCCGTAGCCAGACGGACGTATGCCGTGCCGCTTACCTCTTGTTTCGTATAGTTGCGTACTTGCATTTTTATACCGACGGATTGTGTAGAGGTATGTGGATAAAATTGCAGGTCTTCAATGTAAACGGGATCGAGAGCGATAAGTTTCATTTCTCCTAATATGCCGTTCCAGTTGATTTGGGTGAATTCCGTGTGTGCATGATTCCATTTATGAGTGCGATATTGATAACGGTTGTCGATGCACAGCGTGATGAGATGTTTTTTCCCCGGTTTTACAAAATCAGTCAGGTCATGGCAGTGAGGCACACTGATATAATCCAGTTTGCTGACTTCCTTCGTATCCACAAAAACAGAACTGAGCCAATGGGTCCGTTCGAAATACATGAAAATCCGTTTGCCTTTCCATTCTTTAGGAATGGTAATTTCACGTTGGTACCAGGCGGGGCCCATGTATTCATACTTACGGGTCAAGCGGTCGATGTGTCGGTAGGGTGATTTCCAACCGATACCATAGTCGTCGGTAATTGCGGGCAGTACAATCGAATCTTGCAGGCGATGCATGTAGCGGACATCTAATGAACCGCGGCGGAAATCCATGAAATCAGTTTGAAATCCCCATGTTCCTGCCAAGTCAATCTCCTGTGTTTGAGCATATAAATGGATCGTAGTCAACCACAGGATCATACACAGATACGTTTGTAAGAATCT